>JAIDTL010000038.1 GCA_029060725.1 Muribaculaceae bacterium
ATTTCATAAAGATCAGAACTCTTCAGATGCTTCACGAATTTTGTTGACACATTATACACCGTCGCCATTACATTGATCACGTAGTCAAATTTTTTCTGAACCCTTTCAGGTTGACTGAAATAAAATTGATCAAATTCAGGTGTCGGAAATATTCGTCTCACTTCCTCTCCGTTATATTCATCGTTTGAATTCATGTCGCAAATATAATCAATTAGTGATAATTCTCCAAATTATTTAGCAATTATTATTCCGTAAGGTCTTCGACTTCTTTAAATCGTCTCCCCAAAATTTCCTCCATATTGGGACTAAGGTATCTTTTATCCGAGTCAACGGCTATCACCACAAGGTCTTTGCCCGGAGTCGGTATAAGCTTATAATGATCCTCATCGGTCTTACCGATATAGGTCACTCTTCCGTCTGTAGGGTTCATTGTCCAGACATTCTTCTCCTTTCCCGATATCTTGCCGAAGTCAATTTCCATCGGCCGCCCCGTATGATTATAAGCCAACAAATAGTCTTTCCCTCGCGTAGCAAGAATCCTGTCATACCTTGTGCCATTGTTGATGATGATGCTTTGGTCTGCCACTCTCTCGAAATAAGGGAAAGCCAACATCAGCCGTTTCAAATACTTCATCTGTTTTCTGCCCGGGTCATCAATAGCCACATACCATGGCTTATTGATTCCATCAGCAAAATAAGCGGAAGGAAGTCCCGGACGGATAAACTGCATGACATTGTTATGCCCGTATGTATGACCGCAAGAGCCACCGAACACCGACCAATAGGCATATCTCCTTACGTCCTTGTCATTCCATAAAGGCTCATCTGCACTGTGCAATCCCTTTGGTATATTCTCATAGCTCGGTTCCCCGTCAAGCACCGGTTTTATTGGAGCATACTTTCTGACAGAGTCCACATACATCCAAGAGTCTTCCTCTGTCCCGTCAGGGATAGGATAATCCTTGTTCCCCATTCGCTGGTCATAGCGGCGGTGACCACTCTGAAACAAATGGAAATCCAACCAATCGCTGTCAGCAAACCATCTTGCCGAAGTAGTGCGTCCACGAGGATGGAAGGTCATCAAGTGCTCCCGATCATTAGCCTTTATGCTTTTCGCAAGGGCTTCCCAAACCTCTGTCTTCACATCCCCCTGTATATCGCCCCCAATTATCCAGATAATGTTTCTTTTATCGCCATATCGCTTAGCCAAAAACTCACCGTATGTTTTTGCCTGCTCCTCATTCATAAGCCCCCCTTTCACGAGGCCGCCCCAAATGCAAACCATGCCGATGTAGATGCCATTTCTCTCCGCAGTTTCTATTATATAGTCCAAATGCTCCCAGTAGCCATATTCTCCCGGTTTTGACGCCGCATCAAGGTTCCATCCGTCCGGATGCGACATCTTGCCGTAGCGATTGAATGAGGGCACCCCGTTTAGTACTTGTACCTGCACCACATTGAATCCCTCTTGTGCAGTCTGCTCAAGATAATGCTGAGCCTCATCCCGGTCGAGCCGTTGCGGCAGCAGCCACCCCGTATCCCCCAGCCAGAAGAAAGGAGTCCCATCCTCATGCTGCAGATACAGCCCATTGTCAGAAACCCGGAGAGCCCCATGCTCCCAAGGCTTCTCCGCCGCCCCCAGCGAAAAAGTAAAAAAGAAAAGTGAAATTATAGAAAATAATATCGACTTCATAATATAATTTTATTCAAGTTTCGTTTGTTCTTGCATATATAGATTCGTCATCCCTTAGCGCAGAAACTGCGCTTGAGCGATGCAAGTTCCAGGCGATGCTATGCAAAATTTGATAGTTCATAGTTTATCGTTCATCATTCATCATTTATAATTTATAATTCATAATTTATTTAAGTTTCGCTTGTTCTTGTATGTTGAAGTGCAATCCCTTAGCGCAGGAACTGCGCTTGTTCTCTGCGCACTCCGGGCGAGGCGTAGCAGCCCGCAATCATTGCGTGCTTGCCAAAACCAAGTCGCGAAGCTATAATTGATCGTTAATCGTTTATAGCTAATAGTTTCTCAGCGAGCCCTTTGCGCCTTTGCGTGATGATAAAAGGTCTTACGAAAGTTGAGTAATTTATAATTCATAATTTATAATTCATAGTTTATCGTTTATAGTTTATAGTTCATCGTTTATCGTTCATAATTTATCGTTTATCGTTAATCGTTAAGTAGTTTGACAAATTAAAAGTATAATATCATAAATGTTTTATCATCTGAATTTCAGAGTCTAACAATTATGCATTATGCATTATGAATTATGCATTCCTACTTAATCGTTCATCGTTGAATAATACTTCTATCTTGCAAAATTAGCTAAAATCTACTGAAATATCAAATTGCGACCCAAGTTTAATAACAAACACTCTCCGACTGCCTCAAGCCAAGTCAACCAGAGTAGTTAGCACTCTCCGAGTGCGTCAAGCCGCGTCAAGCCAACGTAATAAAGCATGCTCCGCATGCGCCCCTCCGAGTCATTCAGAGTAGTTAGCACTCTCCGAGTGCGTCAAGCCGAGTCAAACCAACGTAATAAAGCATGCTCCGCATGCGCCCCACCAAGTCATGCAGAGTAGTTAGCACTCTCCGAGTGCGTCAAGCCCAGTCAAACCAACGTAATAAAGCATGCTCCGCATGCGCCCCACCAAGTCAACCAGAGTAGTTAGCACTCTCCGAGTGCGTCAAGCCGAGTCATACCAACGTAATAAAGTATGCTCCGCATGCGCCCCACCAAGTCAAGCAGAGTAGTTAGCACTCTCCGAGTGCGTCAACCCGAGTCAAACCAACGTAATAAAGCATGCTCCGCATGCGCCCCACCGCGTCCATTATGAAACCTTCAATGCAAAGCAGCCCATAATCTTAGCGTGCTTACAATAACCGAGACGCAAAGCAAAATTGATAGTTAATAGTCAATAGTTGATAAAATCTCTGCCCCCTTGCGTAATAATAAAAAGAGCAAGCTTATCGTAAGAAAGTGAGGAATTAGCAAATATTTCATAAATTTCTTGTATTTCTTTTGTTAATATATTATCTTTGCATATATAATTCTGAAATAGTAATATGAATATGGAATCAGTAAATAAAATAACAAATCAGGGAAAAAGCATAAAGGTTTCTCTCGACGTTTACTTGTTTATGGATGGAGATTCCTATATCGCTTATAGTCCGGCTCTTGACCTCAGTGGATATGGAACTTCAGAAGAAGAAGCGAAACAGTCATTCAGTATAGTTATAGAACAATATATTAAATATGGACTTTCAACGCATTCTCTCGTGAAAGATCTCCGTGAGCATGGATGGAAAGTAAAATCATTCAAACAACGGAAGATGTCTGCCCCTTCATTCGACATGCTTTTAAATAGGAATGAAACATTCCGTGATATTCTTCAGAATAAGGAATATAGAAAGGTCTCCGAACCTTTCCCTGAAGTTTGTTGATTATGAATACAAGGAAGCTGGCAAATATTCCATTGAGTGAATTCAGAACTTTTCTTGAAAAAGCAGGGTGCATTTCAGAAAAAATCAAGGGTGGTCATGAAAAATGGACGCGTCCTGGACTACTGCGGCCTATTATTATTCAAACTCATATTGACCCTGTTCCCGAATTTATTGTTAAGAACACTTTGCGAAATCTCGGATTGACAAAAGCAGACTTCTTCCAAATTCTTTTCTGCCAATAACAATTAAGGCGATAAGGCGACCCCCATCTCAGGAGAGCCTATGCTACTTTGCTTCCAATACTCCAAGATCCTCACAATTTTTGATGGATTTTTATTAATTTTGCGATATGGAAACAGAAAATGAAATATTTAAGTTTCGCCTGTTCTTGTATGTTGAAGTGCAATCTCTTAGCGCAGGAACTGCGCTTGTTCTCTGCGCACTCCGGGCGATGCGTAGCAGCCCGTAATCATTGCGTGCTTGCCAAAACCAAGTCGCGAAGCTATATTTGATCGTTAATCGTTTATAGTTAATAGTTTCTCAGCGAGCCCTTTGCGCCTTTGCGTGAGTTATTTAGTACTTGCGAAAGTTGAGTGAAATAATAATTTATCATCCAGATTCAACTGTTAAACTAGAGGTTCGAATGGAGGGTGAAACTGTATGGCTGAGTCAAGGACAAATGGCTGAGTTATTCGATAAAGACCAGTCGGTAATAGCACGTCATATCTCAAATGTATTTAAAGAAGGAGAACTGGAGAAAGAAAGTAATATGCAAATTTTGCATAATACTCTTTCCAAGTATAAACCAACACAAATTTATAGTTTAGATGTAATCATCTCTGTTGGTTATCGTGTAAAGTCTAAAAGGGGAACGCAATTCAGACAATGGGCAAACAAAGTGTTGAAAGATTATCTTCTAAGAGGTTATTCTATTAATCATCGTCTATTTCTTGCAGATAGAAGAGTAGACCAAAAGCTTTTAGAACATGACAAAAGGCTCGACGACTTAACAAATAAGGTTGATTTCCTTGTCAGGACATCTACCCCACCTCTCGAAGGAGTATTCTTTGATGGACAGATATTTGACGCCTATGCCTTAGTTTGCGATCTAATTCTGAAAGCACAGAAACGGATAATTATAATTGACAACTATGCTGACTATTCAGTACTGAGGCAACTCGACAAACGCGCTACGGGAGTACACGCTCTGATATACACATCTAATAAAAATGAAGCAATAAAGACGGATATAAAGCGACATAATTCCCAATATCCATCCATAGAATTAAGACTGTTCGCAAAAGCTCATGATAGATTCCTTATCATCGATGATACAATTTATCACATAGGGGCTTCTTTGAAGGATTTAGGCAAAAAGCTATTCGCATTTTCTCGATTGGAAGAGATGAGTGCAAATGAATTACTTTCTCGTATAGAAAATAGTATCCTATAGGAATAAAACAGTTTTCTCACATAATCAAAAATATGTTGATATAATTCAAAAAGGCGACTCCGAAATTGGAGCCGCCTCTTTACATTACCGTCTCAATGCCTCCTGCATTGATCGCTTATAATTTATAACTAATAATTTATAGTTATATTTTACTTGCGAATAAACTTCTTACAACCATCCCCAGCCCAGTTTGTTCCCCGCCAAGCCGCTTGCGGCGCCTCCCCAACCAGCCCCAAAATCCCAGAAACCAAATTATTTTATCAGAATCTTACGCGATTCAGACCCTTTCCTTACAATATAATATCCCGGAGCAAGCGACTCGATACCCGAACCAATCTTCATACCGGAGATGGTGTAGACTTCTACAGTAGAATCAGTGGATTCAAAGACCGAATTAACTCCATCGGGATTGTATAGCTCAGTATGCACAAATTCACACCATGGCCAAACCAAAGCAGCCTTAGCCAAACCCTTCTCCGGCATCCGAAGAATCGCATTATTATAGACGTAATATGAGAACAGACTTCCATATCTATAATCGCTCTGCGACACATCGACAGGGTCTTCCGTATCATACTCAACCAATTCGGTTTTTGTATTGTCGAAAGCCTGCAGGCCAAATGTCTCCACTGATGCAGGAATACGAATATAAGCTGGATGACCACAGTTGTAAAAGGCGTAGTCTCCGATTTCCGTGACTCCATCGGAAATCCGGATACTCCGCAATCCGGTACATGTCTGAAATGCGGAAAATCCTATTGAATTCACACTCTCTGGAATCTCCACTTCCGTCAGAGCCGAGCAATAGGCAAATGCTCCTTTCTCAATAAGCGAAAGCCCCTTACCGAGGATGGCTTCGGAAAGCGAAGTGCAAGAAATAAACGCCTGCTCTCCAATGCACTCCACACTGTCAGGAATCCTTATTGATGTTAGAGAGTTGCATCCTGAACAGAATTCATAAGGAATTTCCTTTACCCCCTCTGGAATATTGACATAAGAGAGGCTGTTGCAGAAATAGAAAGCACCCATCCCCAGTTCTTCGATTCCCTCAGGCAGACTTACCGAAGTGATCGTCCGATTTAAATAAAATGCGAGGGCTCCGACTTTAACCACACTGTAGGCTTTTCCATTGCGGAAGACCTTATCTGGAATTATAATATCTCCTTCTACATCGTTATAGGCAGCCACACGGCATATAGCCTCATCCTCATCAAGCACAGCATAGCGAATGCCCTCATAAGTAAAGACAGGACCATCACCGGCAACCACCGAAAGCGAACATACCGCAGACACGTATGCCTCCTTGTCAGTAGCGGAAATGAGGCATTTGCCGGGACCTACCGCCAAAACATTACCCTTGTCATCAACCGTAGCAACATTTTCATCCGAAGATGCCCAACTCAGTGAGGATGTCATTTCTCCTTCAGGTATTCCGGATGCTACGATTCGGAATGACTCTCCTGCCTCCCCGCGCCATCTTTGTGTATCGAAAATGATTCTCTCCAATTGTGACACTGAAGGGGTGAATGTTTCAATTTTCTGAAACCTGCACCAAGGCTCAACCTGACGGTACGCATCCAAAGCATCCTCCTTTACATAAAGAGTGGCTTGGGCGAAGATTCTATCAGAATAAAACATGTCTCCCTCAACAGCCGGAGGATTGGTGGCTGCGCAAAAGACATTAAGTAGATTTTCACAACCAACAAATACCGATTCTTCTATCTTTTCAAGCGAAGATGGAAGATAGACAGTAGTTAAATCGACACAATTACTGAATACCCCCCATTCGACAAGCTTTATCCTGTCGGGAAGCCTGACAGAACTAAGGCGTGAACATCCATGGAGTGCTCCATTCTTAATGGTCTCCAAAGATTCAGGAAAATGGATCGATGCCAATTGGGTGCAATTGCTGAATATTCCTTCTGGCAACTCTGTCATTGACTCAGGAAGATAAATGTTTTCAAGATGATTGCAATCAATGAATATGTCGGTTCCATATTCAGTTACAGATTCTGGAATCTTGATCAAGGTCAAGGAGCGACATGCCTGAAAGGCGTGGGAATCCAGCTTCTCGAGACTCTCAGGTAAGTCTATGGTTTCAAGTGAGATACAGTAAGCAAAAGATCCAAAGCCGATACTCTTGAGACCTCTTGGGAGAGCTAACGATTTTAGACTCCCACATTTGTTAAAAGCATGTGGTTCGATTTCTTTGACAGATACAGGCAGCCCTATAAAAATCAGGGACTGACAACCCTCGAAAGTAGACATTTGGACTCGATCAATTCGTTCTGGCAAATTGATCGATATTAGTGAAGAACATCCATTGAAAGCACTCCATCCAATATATTCCACAGCATCTGGAATTTCCAATGATGTAAGGCTTGAACACCGAGAGAAAACTGCGCTTTCTATTATCTTGACATTTTCCGGTATACAGATAGAAGATAGGGAAGAGCATCCTGAAAAGAGTCCATGTTCAAGTGTTTCCAGACCAGAAGGTATGGTGATATTTTCAAGTGTCACGCAACCGGCGAAAGCTCTTCTACCGAGCCGGTTGCACGATTCCGATAATTCTATCGTCTTCAAATTCACGCAGTCAACGAATACTTCTTCTCCAATCATATTGGCACCCGAAACGTCAATTGAAGTGAGACTTGCACACCTACCGAATGCATAGTCGTCAATGTGCACTACCGAATTAGGAATTGAGATGGAAGAAAGAGCCTTGCAGTCATAGAATGTAGAGCGTTTTATTTCCTTTGTACTCTCTGGCCAACTTATGGTTCTCAGCGCTGTACTCCCGAACGCCCCCGCTCCAACATTGCGTATGCCTGATGGAAGATTGATCTCAGAAAGTGATTCACAATATTCGAATGCATCTTCTCCGATCTCAAGCATTGAATCGGGAAGTCTGACCGATGTAAGATTTTTGTTTTCTTGAAAAGAATTCTCCCCAATTCCTATGACTTGATAGGAAATTCCATCCTCCTGAATTGATTCAGGAATAACAAGAACTCCTTCCGTCTGATTACCGGGCTGAAAACCTATTCTACCGAATCGTCCTGCTTTAGTAGCGACTGTTTTTGCTTCTTCGTCAATGACAGTATAATTGAGGGTCTGCCCTTCGTAGGTGTACGTGATGTCTCTTGCCGTGAGATGTGTCATCAGCAAAATTGAGAACACGAGTATCGTCAGAAATCGTTTCATACTGAATTTGTTTTGAAATATCTGCAAAGATACTAAAAAATCTTGATACTTTTTTTCTTTTACAAAAAAAATCAATTCATTATGAAACAAAATCCACTCACTACAAGGTCCCTGTTTGTTTCGGTGTCGGAGCCTATGGCTCCGACAATAAAAAAAGGCGACCCCATCCCCGGAGTCGCCTCTTTACATTACGGACTCAATGCATCCTACATTAAAAGACCCTTACCATCAGCATAAACAAGACCAACTATCCCCCAGCCCGGTTTGTTCCCCGCCAAGCCGCTTGCGGCGCCTCCCCAACCAGACCCAAAATCCCAGAAATCAAATTATTTTATCAGAATCTTACGCGATTCAGACCCTTTCCTTTCAATATAATATCCCGGAGCAAGCGATTCGATATCCGAAGCAATCTTCACACCCGACAGGGTGTAGACTTCAACAATAGAATCAGTTGTCATAAGGCCTGAGTTGACTCTTACTGTAATATATTTATCAAAAAATTAGCACAATTCAATAATTTACTTTATCTTTGCAATAAAATCCATCAATAAATGAAAAAGGGCTCTTTCATCTTTATTCTTTGCCTATTGTGCGTAGCTTTATGCTCTGCGCGAGATCTCAAACGCGGCTACCGAGGCTTCGTTGAGTGGGAAACGTCCTATGGGAAAACCGATTACTGGAATGACGCACTTTTGGCTTATGATAATGATAACCTCCTGTTCTTAGGCATTACTACTTCTCATGGCTACCAATTTAATCCTCATTTCTATTTGGGAGCAGGATGTATGTTTTCATGTGCTTCCCCCACTGGAGACATGACTATACCCATTTTCGCAGATATCAGATATGATGCCAAATTCGGGAAATTCACTCCTTTTGTTGACTTTAGAGGTGGTTTCTATTTCGATGGCGGATCAGAATGCGACTTGTATATGGTCCCAACAATTGGATACTCATTCCAAAAGTCTAAGAAACTGAATTTTAATGTAGGGGCAGGACTCACGATAAGAGGTAATAAAATTATAGAAAATAAAGTTGAGAACGGACAGTTGATAGCACTCCCTGTAATATCACACCGGATCAATACACTCTTCACAATCCGTTTCGGAATTGATTTTAAATAAAAATAAGATACTTAAACTCCCAAAAATATTAGATCTTATGAAAAACAAATTATTTTTGATGGTTATTTCCATCTTGCTCACCACGGGTGTCTATGCTCGAGATCTCAATCGCGGCTACAGAGGATTCGTGGAATGGGACAATGCGATAGGGAATACAGACTATCGAAAGAAAGGTGTTGGACAATATGGAAATGGGACATTATGGTTTCTTGGTATTTCCACATCCCATGGATATCAATTTAACAATCATTGGTTTCTCGGAGCCGGAGCAATGATATCTTGTGGATTTCCAAAAAATGATAAGGTTATTCCTGGTTTTGCAGAAGTGAGATATGACACAAATTTAGGTAAATTCACTCCATTTGCAGATTTACGTGCCGGTTATTATTTTGACGGGCTATCTGAAGGAGGTCTGTACCTATCGCCAACTATTGGATATACATTTCGTACGACTAAAAATCTAAACTTTAACTTTGGTATCGGAATGACATTGAAGTCCTTTACCAAACATATCTATACCCACACTGGCAACAATCCGGGACTAATTAATACAGAAATCAATTACTATCCTTTACTGGCTGTCAGAATTGGCATTGAATTTCAATAGAAATATCGTCTTTTCATCTAATATACAATGTAGGCTCCTCCAACACGGAAGAGCCTACAATTTATCTATATCTTACTATTCAAATGGTATGATTTTCAACTATGCTATTATTTACGAATGAACTTCTTACCATTCTGGATAAGGATTCCCTTAGCATCTGCATTTACGCGTACACCCATCAAGTTATAGATAGGAGCATCAGCATTGTTGTCTACAGCTACAGATTTTACACCAGAAACGAGGATTTCTGGGAATTCTACACGGGGAGCTGTTACATTACCTTCTCCATCAGTTACCTCCTCAAATACGATAGATGGAGCCTCTTCTGTGTAAACGAAGCCTCCGCAAGCTGCCTTTGAACCAAGAGCTGAGAAATAGTAGTCAGCACCCTCATAAACAGGGAATGAAAGGAAACCAGTTGATTCACCGGGTGCCTTCTCGAAACCTGCTGCATTCCAAGGCATAGCAGGCTTAGTCTGGCCGGGGATATCTTCCATTACTCCGGCATACTGCTGATCGGGATCATCCTTCACTGTAGGATTGGAGGCGGCTGCTACGATTTCCCCTGTGACTTTGTTTGCCCAAAGCTTAAGGCCTGCTTCATCAGTTTTCTGCTTTGTGGCAGGGATAAGATATTTTGAAGCATCGGGAGCATCGAAGTTGATATAACCTTCGCCATCGTCAGGCATTGCATAATAGATCTTCTGGCTTCCATCAGACCATCCAAGGCTATAGATAATAGCACCTGTAGTACCTTCAAATACAAGATACTGCTTGTTCGGATTCAACTTAGTGAAGACAGTCATGTAGCCATCCTTGTTAGCTGTCATCTTGAATACGGCACCTGCACTCATCACACCAGCCTCAAAGCTCACAAATGTAGGATTAGCATTACCTACAGCACCGTTACCGAGCTGAATTGCCTCACCATTGACAGTTACATTACGATAGGTCTTGTACGTAGTTGTTGTTCCCCAGCTGTCTGCATAAGCAAGACCAAAGGAGCCAGCCTCATTTTCAAGGATGGTCATTGCTGGTAGATCAGCTTTTGTTCCGGAAAGACCTGCAGCCTCGAGCTCTTCGTTACTTGCCAATCCGACTACAACCTGTGCGTTAGCCATACCTGCGAATGCAGCTACAGCGATAAGAAGTAATGATTTTTTCATTGAAAAATTAATTAAAAGTTAGATATTGATTTGATTGCAGTGGCGGACTTTTGTCCGCCACTGCAGTTTTTTACTGCTTATGTCCTATAAATTCAAAATTATAGATTGTCTCTTTGTGCTTTACAACGACAGCCACACTATAATTGAAATTCACATCTCCTTCAGGAGTCACTTTTCCTGTAAAAGTAAAGCCAAACGGATTCAAAGCATACACATTCCAGAATGAAAGAACATTCGAACTGAGTTTAGATACGTTGCAGGCGGATGTTTCTGCCTTTGCACCAAGATTTACTGTTTTTGGATCATCTGATACAATGGATACATTTGCAACATTATTGCCAAGTTCTTCACTATTGGAGAAAGTCAGAGAGCCTGTTGCTGATGATACGTCTCCTGTAACAGTATTCGTACTCGTCCATGTACCAGTATATGTACCTGCGATGAGTTTCTCCGCGTTGTCAAAACCACCTGTAGGTGGCATCTCTTCATTTTTGCCAGTGCAGGCTGAAAGACCGAGCATCAAGCAAAGACAGAAGAATATAGATTTATATAAAGCTTTCATTATTCTCTTTCTTATGAAATTTTTAATATCCTGGATTCTGATCAGCAGAAGATATTGCCTTGTTGCTGTCTATTTCGTCCTGAGGTATCGGTCTATACCATTTGATTTCTCCTGCTGCGTTGCTCATTGCGCTTACGTTCTTAATGAAACGGCTAAATTCAAGATTGTAGCGAACAAGTTGCTTTGTACGTCGAAGATCGAAGTAGCGAGTTCTTTCTGCATAGCATTCACGCGCACGCTCATCAAGGATGAGATCGAGAGGAACGAACGTAAAATTGGCACTCGTCACGTATGGAGCCTCATATGCGCCAAAAGAAGCCAACTCAGAAGCACCGGCACGCTTCCGGACTGCATTGATGTACTTGAGGGAGTTAGCCTGATCACCGGCAAGAAGATAAGCTTCTGCGGCAACGAGATACATCTCACTTACATGGAGGATAGGCACATCACGGTAATCCTGATTTCCAGTCACTGCCTCACTTCTGGGATCATCATATTTAGTCACACATGTACCGTTGTTGGCAGATTCGCGAATAAAATCGGTGTACGGAACAGTCTTTTTCGATGGCATAGTGCCATTGCTATTGAACTCCCATTTTGTGACAGTCTCGCCTGTGATAATAGCAGCAAACGGTTCATTAACACCATAAGTGTTATTAGCGAATTTCTTCAGGATTCTTCCATCAGCTATCATCTGACGAATATCAGCCTCTGCCTCTGCTACAGTAGTTGCCGGGGGATAGATCCTCATTGCGATTGGAAGATCATGTTGCTCTTCGGGCGTACAGTTATACCACGCCATATATCCCTGTGTTCCCCACTCCGCATTCTTAGTTTCAGGATTGATAGGAGCATTATAGAAGAAAGTCATGAAAGTACCTTCGAAACGAGTGTCACCTTTCTCGAAGAGAGAAGCAGCCTTCTGAGAGCAGCAGTTAGTACCACCGCCACCTGTACCTTTCTGACCGGTCTGGACACAGTTGCTATAATACGCCATATAGTTGTTCATCAACGAATGTCCGTTGGTAGCCTTATTACCAGGGTAGCCGTCCTTGTCATACTGAGCAGAGAAAATCTCCTCTTCATTACCTTCGTTATTCCAAGCCCACTTCTCCGCAAAAGGCATGGTGAGCTGAATTCCCATTATCGCTTTATCAGCCCATTCCACAGCTTTCTTGAAATACTTGGTATCGTTGACTGTATAAGTTCCTGCTGCAGCGTTTACCAGGGAAGTGTCAAGATCCCAGCCGGCGGCAAGGGCGATCTTTGCAGCTATTGCTGCAACTGCCTGCTTGCTTGCTACACCGGTATGACTTTGCTGTTCGAGAGGAGAATTGTTATAGAGGTCCTCGCATTCAGCCAACATGTTAGCATAGCATTCCTCAAGAGGAGTTCTCGGGAATTCATTCTGCGCAGTCTGAACATATTCTGTAACATAGGGTACACTACCGAACTGCTGAGTGAGATAATAGAAACCCAATACACGAATGAATCTACCCTCAGCTGCCAACTGAGCATTATCGCCCGCATAGTGAATGAGACAGTTAGCACGGTTGATCATATACATCACATTCTGATAATATGATTTGACTGTAGAATTATCAGGAGTGACCGTGAACATTGAGAAAGTACCGTCGTCCGCACTACGAGGATTTATAAAGAGGTCGCCAGCCTGATCAAGCATATCGATATGAGTAGCGATATATCTTACTTTGTCATACACGACCGGACGAATCTGGTCAGGATGCTCAGGGAAATACACATCTGCATCTTCTGCATTGGAGAGGTTTCTCGCATCAAGGAAATCCGAGCAACCTGTGAGTCCAGACAGGAGGAACGCGCCGCCCAATCCGAGCATATAATATTTAAATCTTTTCATAATAAGTATTTCCTATAGTTAGAAAGTAATGTTTGCACCGAACTCGTATGTGACAGTGCTTGGACCATCATTCTTATTAGAGGCAGTGGCCCATTCAGGATCAAAGCCTTTATACTTAGACCAGACGAACGGATTTGTCACATTAACATAAAGCCTAAGCTTGCTACAACCGAACTTCTGGGTAATCTCGCGAGAGAAATCATAACCAAGTGAAATATGCTGAACCTTCCAGAAGGAACCATCAATCACCTGCTTCGCATTATAACTATTGTCATTGTTGTTATAACCAAAATAGGAAGCAGCCGGGCCCAGACCGTCATTTCCACCAGCGTTCACAAGAGGCCATGTACCATAATAGGTCTCGGTCTGATAAACAGGATTAATAAGAGTTCCGTCAGCACGCACACCATCGCAATCCAACAGCATACCTGCAGGGATATAGTTATCCATCATGACTTTTCCGCGACCTCGGTCATGCCAGTCAAACCAGTCGCCGGCCATGAAGGGAGATACGCACTTAAAGCCCATTTTAGTGTAGATCGAAAAACCGAAATCAATAGAGCCACCCTTCTTAGGAAGGCGATAAGACAGATTAGAAATAATAGCACCTGTAAGCTTCGGGTTGCCGTTCATAATCACACGGTCGTTTTCATCCCACTTACCGTCGCCGTTAACATCTCTGATAATGGGCTGACCTTCAGACTGACCGTAGCAAGCATAGTAATAGTCACATTCCCTTACAGTCTGTCCGGGGGTAAAACCTTTATCGATAGCAATCTGGTGGTTTGGCACAGTCATGTTTCTATCCGAAACAATACCGTCCCATGCATAGGAAAAAGTATTGTTTATAGGTTGTCCAACAAAGAGAGTACCGCCTGGACCATTGATAACTTGATCAGATATGCCGTTGATTTGAAGCACTTTGTTGTCATTATGTGAGAGATTGAGTGTTGTAGTCCACGTCCAATCCTTAGTGTCAATATTCGTCGTAGTAATACTGAATTCCACACCAGTATTTCTGACAGAACCTATATTGGTATAGACTTTATCATAACCAGTCTCCATTGGAAGAGGCATGTTATAAAGCAGCTCCTTGGAAGTCTTGTGATACCACTCAATGCTACCGGTGATCCTATTATTGAGGAAGCCGTAATCCAGACCGATGTTATACTCGTGAGAAGATTCCCACTGTATTTCCTTATCAACAATTCCGGAAGGATAGAAGCCATCGACGTATGTACCTCCGAATGGATAGAAGCTTGAAGAAGAAACGCCAACGATAGTTTCATACTTACCTACGCCGGTATTGTTACCGGTCACACCATAGCTGAGACGAACCTTAAGATTATTCAGCCACCACTTCTGGAGGAAACTTTCCTCTGCTATATTCCAACCAAGAGCGACAGAGGGGAAACAACCCCAACGATAACCGGGAGCGAACTTGGAAGAACCGTCCCAACGAACAGTTGCAGTGACCATATACCTGCTTTTCCATGAATAATTGGCACGGATAGCAATTGATTCCATAGACTCCTCAGCAAAAGCCGAACTTACGGAAGCCTCACCTTTAGTGCCGGTGCCGAGATTCCACCATTTAGTCTGTTCGATCGGATTGATGGCAGTCTCTTCATAAGTCTCCGCGTTATCTTTTCTCGCTGAGTACAGGGCCATGGCATTAATGCTGTGGTCGCCAAAGCTTCGGATGTAGCTCAAGACATTATCCCAAGTCCAACCATAGCTTGTATAATTCTTTACAGTAGCTGTCCTCGTTTCGTTGTCGACCCAAGTCTTACCTGTCTGAGGATTGGTGAAACCAACATATTTACCGTTGCGATAGGAAGTGTAAGTAGGCGATATGGTCGTCTTGAAACTAAGGCCCGGAATTATATTAAACTGAGCATAAATATTGCCAAGCAAACGATAAGTCTTGCGTTTTTCTACTGAGTTCTTCATCCTATCAAGAGGATTGATAAAGTCCGAGAACTGGTTGGCATCGGTATTGAGAGTAGCCTTATTACCTGGGAAGTGGACAGTATTTCCATCTTCATCGAAAGGAATCATATAAGGATTCACACGATATGCCTGAGCTACTGCATCGCTGTCAGCATAGTCATTGTTGATCTGTGCGAGATTGAAATTGAAACCGGCACTGATTACCTTATTCAAAGTCGCGTCGACACTTCCCTTGAAGGAGAATGTGCTCTTGCCATCACCTTTATATGTACCCTCGACATTCTCGTAACCGAGGCCGAAATGATAGTTAACCTTCTCACCGGCACCTGATACAGAAACGTAGTGATTCTGCTGATGACCATCCTGTGTCACAAGTCCTGGCCAGTAATAAGTAGCGTTATTAGCCAGCATTTCCTTCATGATATAAGGAGATGTGATATCTCCCTGAGCCTGCTGAAGAAGTGCCTGACCAATACCCATAGCAGATGGAAGGGCTCCGAAAGTGGTCTGAGGCTCCCATGCCGTCACGCCACCCGTAGGCTGGGTAAACTTCATGAAACGGTAACGATACCACTGGTCGCCATCCATAAACTGGGGCATGCGTGCAATCTTGCTGACACCGTAATAGCCATCGTATGAAATAGTAGCCTTCGTTCCCTTATTGACATTCGCACCACTCTTCGTAGTGATCATTACAACACCCGCTGTAGCGCGCGAACCATAAATTGCGGTAGAAGATGCATCTTTCAAGATATCAACTCGTTCAATATCCTGAGGATTAAGGAAAGAGATATCGCTTGTCTGAATTCCATCAACCACATATAGAGGCTTAGTATCAGAGTTAATCGAAGACTTACCACGGATTTCTATGTCAATCGTACCGTTTGTACGTCCGGTAGCTTTCGTAATACTAACGCCTGGAACTGTACCCTGCATAGCCTCAAGCACAGAAGCCGATCCCTTAGCAGTAATCTGACCGGCGTCTACCACAGACACAGAGCCTGTAAGGTCAGCTTTCTTGATCTGGCCATAGCCGACTACCACAAGCTCGTCAAGTGACTGAGAGTCTTCGCTCATCTTGATGTCGATGCGGGTGCGTCCCTTTACGTCTACCACTTGCTGTGAGTAGCCAATGTAAGAGAACACCAGTTTCCCCTTCGAAGGAACGTTTTTTAATGAATAATTGCCGTCAAAGTCCGTGGCTGTGCCATTGGATGTGCCCTCCACCATGACTGTAACGCCGATAAGGGGTTCGCCTTGGTCGTCAAGTACCGTACCCGATACGTCGACATTCTGTGCGAACGCGGGAATCGCCAGCAACATGGCGATTAAGGTCAGGAATGTCTTCCGTAGGAAGGACCCGCCCTTTTCTCGTTTCGATGTTAGTTTAATTTTGGTCATAATACATGTTATGATGTTTGATTGATAATACTTGCATATCAAGTGGTTACACACCACCTTGAATTTAAGTCGAAGTCAATTTTTTATTATATTCCTTATGTATTTTAAGGTTAAACGATAGGTTTAGCACACAAAATTAGAGAAACTTCTTAAATTATCCAAATAAATTTGAAAAAAAAACTTAATTTTTAACAAAAAAATCTAACCCCTCAAGTCTCCCTCATTCTTTCACATCCTTAACATACTCCCCAAAAACCGATTCCCAAACCCATAATCTCGCTCGCTTGCGCTTAGCATTTCATGATAGAAGCAGCCTCTGATACTTCTACCGAGCCAACACAACGTAATAAAGCATGCTCCGCATGCGCCCCACCGAGTCCCTAACCAAAATTGATAGTTGATCGTTCATCGTTGATAGTTGATCGTTCATAGTTTATCGTTAAAAAAAATCTGGTTTATATTAGTATTGGTCCATTCTTGTCAAGACGATTATCGAAAAATAGAGAAAAATATATCGGCACATAGTGAATCTTACCATCGCTTTCCACTATCCGGCTATTAGAAAGCACATATCCTTGCTCAATTCCATACTCTGGATTTGACACAAATCTGGTTATAGCTACATGTCTTTTATAATCCTTTCCTGATTTGACCTCTATTGGAACCACCGACAACGAATCGTAGTCATCATATAAGAAATCCACCTCTCCTCTATTCCGATTATCATAATAGAAAAGTTTGTTTTCATTCGCAGCAAGCTGACATGCAACAGCACATTCATATACAGAGCCAAGGTTTATGCCACATTCTGTAAGAAGCACAGGAGCCGGGTTAGCTCTATATAACGCAGCTGTCAGTAGCCCGGGATCATTGAAATATAGCTTAATAAGATTTTTATGTTCTGTTTCAGCCAATGGAAATCTTGGGTTTGAGATCGCACTCACTCCCAAAGCCGTACCGGAACTAATAAGATACTCCACTTCCTCTTCATAGTCAGATGCCCTTTTTCCTTTGATATTTTCTATTTCTTTATATATTATTCGCTTCTTCTTATTCTCCATATTGGAAGGAATGAGACTGTAGATGCGCCCTATCTTTAATGAATGTTCTTTATCGTATTTTGCAGCATCAATCTTATATAGATCGGATATCGTCTGCTGTATTGCCCTGACTTGTATTAGGTCATGGCTTCCAAGGTATTTATTTACCGCCTCGGGTAATCCTCCAACTAATAGATATCTTTTATATAAATCCATTATCCTATCATGAATTCCTTCTGATATAGTATTTAAATTGTGAAAAGATTCACGAAGCAAATCTATCACAGCTTGTCCTATATTATTGGCAATCATAAATTCTTCGAAATCGAGAGGATACATATTTATTATATCGATGCTTCCAAGTGGTATGGAATTCGACTTCTTTAGCGTCACTCCAAGAAGCGACCCGCTCGCAACATACCTATATCTCCTATCTTCCCTTAGAAACTTTAACAATGTAAGCAAATGGGGATATTCCTGAATCTCATCAAGGAAAATCAACGTGTCTGAAAAATCTCCTAATGGTTCAGACGAGAAAGCTGCCAATGACAGATAGAAGTCTTCGAGACTCCTGACTCTTTTGAAAATACCATTATTTTCTGCGTCCTCAATGAGGTTGATTTCTACAATATGCTTAAAAAATTTATCTGCGCAATATCTGATAATAAATGATTTTCCCACCTGACGAGCCCCTGTCACTAATAAGACCTTATCTGAATCAGAAGCAAAATATTCCTCTATACGTTTTTCAACCTTTCTAAATAACATCTTTTCAATAATTTAAATAATAGAATTACACTTTTCAATCCTAAAATAGCACTGAAAAATACACTTTTCAATCCAATTTAGGACTGCAAATATACACTTTTCAATCCTCACATCCAAATTTTAATCAATAAATATAGCCGTCTACACACGGCTACTGCCCCACCAAGCCAAACCAACGTAATAAAGCATGCTCCGCATGCGCCCCACCAAGTCAAACAGAGTAGTTAGCGCACTCCGGGCGATGCGTAGCAGCCCGCAATCATTGCGTGCTTACCAAAACCAAGTCGCGAAGCTATAATTGATCGTTAATCGTTTATAGTTAATATTCCCTCAGCGAGTCCTTTGCGCCTTTGCGTGAGTTATTTAGTACTTGCGAAACTTGAATTAAATAATATAAAAGTTCTGCGCCCCTCTGCCTGTTCGATTCAAGAGTCCATGCAAGAAAAAAGTTCTGCGCCTCAACATCAATAACTCATAGTTCATCGTTAAAAAAATCGTTATATTTTGTTAAAATACCACCCTACACCTATATTATTAGAAATTTTTATATTATCTTTACAAATTATTTCTGAAGCATGAACCATTAAGCGTAAATCTCCGTGAGCTTCAAGGGCAAGCGAAGCAATGCCCCTTTGTGGATGATATCAGATAAATCAATAAATTTATCTCATTTATGAAGATCAATAAGAAGAAAAGCCCCGTGTGCCCTCTGTGTGAGACCTAACAAGATATTCGCTGAATAGTTGCTCAGAAGCTAACCTAAATAAACGGAATGAAAAGCCTGTCGCAAATAATGTCATCCCTCCCTCTGCCGGTCAAATCGGTAGTGATTACGGTCGCGACTCTGCTTTTCTCCCACGTCCTGGTCTACGATCTAATGTCTGTCTCTTTCTTCTCCCCTATGGAGAAGGCTTCTGACTTCCGCTTCAGTGATTTCTACACTATTGTCGCCGACGACCGCGCTGTCTCAACTCTTGACGATGATATCGTCATAGTCCCCGTCGACGGTCTCACCCGAAAGGAAATAGCTCACACCTTAGACGACATCGACTTCTACGAGCCGGCTGCAGTAGGACTCGATATTGCTTTTGCACCCCCCACAAACCCTGAGGATGACCCTCTTGCAGAGTCACTTGCAGGTTGCGAAAACCTCGTAATGCCGATAAGAGTAGCAAGCGACGATGAGGGGACTCATGCACAGCATCTTTCATACTATGATGACCTCGTCGTCCCTAAAGGTGGCTTTGCCGCCGTTAATATTCAGGGAGATGCAAAAGAACGGGCTACTGTCAGAGAATTTACACGAAGTTTCGAGACAAATGAAGGCGAAGTCCCATCCCTTCCCTTTGCCCTCATTTCAATAGCTCGCCCTGAAGCTGCAAAAAAATTTGCCGACAGACCTCAAAAAGAAGAATTCATCAAATTCGCTTCGAGAGAATTCGACATAATTACCCCGGATGAAGTCGCCGAAAACCCCGATCTTATTAAAGATAAAATTGTTCTTGTGGGCAAAATACAGAATGCAGGCGACCTCCATGTCACTCCCCTTGACAACTTCACCCCGGGTCTGAAAATTCACGCCCAGATAGCAGCAACCATGCTTTCAGGCGAATTTATCAGGGAACTTACTCCTTTCGAGTCGTATGCGATTGCCGCCATCACATGCTTTCTTATTGTTTGGCTCAATATGCGCCTATGGGACAGCCCCGCCGGTCCTCTCGTGGTCAGAATCGTGCAGATGATTCTTCTTTACGCCATGATTATGGGGGGTACTATGGCTTACATCTACTTAAACATTGACTTAAACTTCGCTTTCGCTATCTTGGCTACTTCTTTAGGAGTCGCAGGCTGCGATATATATATCGGACTCTTCACTAAAAATGGTGCTTGCGACCGAATTGCAAATTTGTTCAAAAAATCAATCAAACCCAGCTTAAACAAACCCAGCTTATGAAGACTATTACACTCAAACGTACTTTGACGACAGCATCTTTTGTTTTATGCGCTGTAATCCTGGCTTTTCAAGCCTCTGCTGCATATAAAATATATAAGGTGAAGGGAGACGTCTCTATAAAAAGCAAAAATGGGAAAACGATAAAGGCACAGCGCAGGGCTGATGTAAGCCTCACCGACGTTGTCTCCATACCAAAAGATGGGAGTTTAGAGATTCTCAATTCCGATTCTCATAGAATATATTCCTCCGTATCTACGGGCAAAATGTCAGTTAAGTCTTTGATTGATAAGGCTGAGAAAAATGCTGCAAACATCACTCGCAACATCAACAAGAAGGTCATGGCTGCGGTGGCTGAAACCGGAGCCCAAAAGCGCACCGGCTATGATGCTATGGGGATGGCGATCCACGAGACTGACTTCGTAGCAGGTCCTCCCGTGCCTATTCCAAATGGTATGAGCTATCTTCGATATCTTCTGACCGATGATACTGACCCTGATGCTATCCACCAGAATTTCTTATCAATCAAGACGCAATCAGCAGGCGATGACGAGACTTTCAACTTCGCTATCGAAAGCTTCATTGACAAGCCTCTTTATTACAACATCATTTCTCGAAACAATGGGGATAACATCAGCTTTTGTTTCCCGAAAAACCATATTGTGGCTCCGAAATCGGAATCGGTAGTAGCTGAATACACATATATCAAAGACAATAAAGACAAAGGTTATGTCGTTGTAGCTTCAGACTCCGACTTCTCTCTTGATGACGCCAAGCGTTTGCTTGAGCCGGAGTATATTCCTGCTCAGATGTATTATCTTTCTGTCATCACATCAAACCAATAAACTTATAACTGTAGACTTTAGCCGAGCTAAAGTCTAATTAAAAACCAAATATTCATCATGAAGAAATCTTTACTATTGGCTGGAGCCCTTGCGCTCTGCACACCCATCTTCGCTGAAGAAGCTGCTCCGGCATTCCCCGGAGCTGAAGGACATGGCAGATTCACCACCGGCGGTCGCGGCGGAAAAATCATCCATGTCACCAACCTCAACGACTCTGGAGAGGGTTCACTACGCTGGGCTATGGCTCAGAGTGGACCGAAGACAATTGTCTTTGACGTAAGCGGATACATCGACCTCAAGAGCCAGCTTGATGTCACATCTAACACTACCATTGCCGGGCAGACAGCTCCTGAGGGTGGCATAACTCTCAGATATTACACACTATACTTCGGCAAATGCGATAATGTGATCGTCCGCTTCATCCGCAGTCGCCGCTCTCAAGTGAAGGATGTCAACGACGGTGCTGATGCCACATGGGGTAGACGCCGAAAAAACATAATTCTCGACCACTGCTCCTTCTCATGGAGCATCGACGAAGTCGCTTCTTTCTACGACAACCGAAACTTCACAATGCAGTGGTGTACCATCGGCGAAGGTCTCGCAAACCCCGGGCACTCAAAAGGTGCGCACAGCTACGGCGGCATCTGGGGCGGAAAGGAAGCATCTTTCCACCACAATTATTTGACCCACGTACAGAACCGAATGCCCCGCTTCAACGGTGCACGCTACGAATGGGATGGATGGGATAAGGAAAAGTATGAGAACACTGTTGACGCTGAACGTGTCGACTTCCGCAACAACGTGATGTATAACTGGGGAAATGGCTCAGCTTGTTACGGTGGTCCCGGCGGTGGCTATATAAATATGGTCAACAACTACTATCAGGCTGGTCCCGGCACTAAGAACAAAACCCGTGTGACAGACGTCTCCGTCGGAAGCAGCGGAAACTCTACCAACGAAGCTCTTCGCGGTCTTTGCTCACGTTATTTCATCGAAGGCAACTACGTGACTGCCGCCTCTGATCCGGAAAACTACGACTGGAAGGGTGTTAATTACGATGGCGGACTAAAGACAGTAGACGGCATCAGATATATGCCCGACCCAAATCATAAGTTTGGAGAAAACGCCGACTATGTGGATATAGACGGGAAAGACTATATTTGCGTGAAACTTAACGAACCCATCGATGCTGGCATCGTTACTACTCAAAGCGCTCAGACTGTTTACGACAAAGTTCTAAATTACAGTGGTGCTTCACTTTACCGCGATGCTGTCGATGCTCGCTATATGGAAGAGGCTCGCACAGGCACCGTGACATATCACGGCAAAGAAGCATACGTAGACAAAAACGGAAAGGTATATGCGACTTCTAACACTGAAGGCATCCTCGACTTCATCAACGACCCTTCAAAAGAAGAAAATCCAAATACTGCAAGCTTCCCTGCCCTTAAGAGCACAAGCCGTCCCGATGGTTACGATACTGACCGCGACGGTATGCCCGACGAATGGGAACTCGCAAGCGGTCTCAATCCTAACGATCCCGACGACGCTAACCTCTATACCGTTGACTCAAAGGGTGTATATACCAACGTGGAAGTTTTCCTCAACCAGCTCGTTGAAGACATCATGAAAGCCGGTAATGCCGACGCCATCTCTGCTGTGGATGAATACTATCCTGAATGCATCAGAATGAGCGCAGTTGAAAGCATCGAGGTTTCTAAAGGTGAGGTCGTGGCTGTGGAATACTACGATCTCAACGGTATCCGTCTTGCAGAGCCGGCTCAGGGCATCAGCATACGCCGCATCGTGTTCGCAAACGGAACTTCCGAAACCGATAAAGTATTTAAGAAATGAATATTAAGAAATTAATGATGACGGTAGCTGCTTTAGCTGCCGTCATTGTTCCTGCTTATGCAGATGATGCCATTCTCCCCTCTTTCCCCGGTGCTGAAGGTTTCGGTGCCATTACTACAGGGGGACGTGGTGGCAAGGTTTACCACGTAACCAACCTCAATGACAGTGGTGAAGGATCTTTCCGCTGGGCATGCAGCCAAAGCGGAGCTCGAACTATCGTCTTCGATGTGAGCGGTACTATCCATCTGAAATCTGAACTCAAGCTTAAACAAGGAAACGTGACCATCGCCGGACAAACTGCGCCCGGCGACGGTATCTGCGTTGCAGATTATCCATTTGTGATCAGTGCTCCAAACGTCATTATCCGCTTCATGCGTTTCCGTCTCGGAAATGAGGCTCTGAAAACCAACAATAAAGCTCACGAAGGTGACGGTCTCGGAGGCATGGACGGACAGAAGATTATGATCGACCATTGCTCCGTCAGCTGGAGCATCGACGAGTGTCTTTCTGTCTACGGTTCAAAGAATATCACAGTGCAATGGTGTATGGTGACTCAGAGCCTTGTTAACTCCGGTCATAGCAAAGGTGCTCACGGCTATGGTGGAAACTGGGGTGGTGCAGGCGCGTCATACCATCACAACCTCCTTGCACACCACGGTTCTCGCGTTCCACGTCTTGGTCCTCGTCCCGGAACCCAGCTTGACGAACGTATGGACCTACGCAACAACGTGATGTACAACTATGCCGGAGAAGGCTGCTACGGAGGTGAGGCTATGACTGTCAATATCGTCAACAACTACTACAAACCCGGACCTGCCACCAACGCCATAAATGAAGGCAAACAGAAACGTATGGCAAAGCCCGGCATCCGCACATTCGACTACTGCATAAAAGCCGATCAACTGAAGGCAACCGCCACCAATTATAATAAGGTGAAAGGTACCAAACTCACTACCTGCAAGCTTACCGTAGACAAAGAAGACAAGGGGTATCTGACATTTGAAGGCGACGACAACAAATACGAGATAGATATCGAAAAACTCTGTATCTACGTCGACGGACAGGAAGTGAAAGTTTCCACAAACGACTGGGGCAAGACTCTCCACAAGTGGGGAAGCTATTATATCGAGGGCAATGTCAATTCCAAATATGCAGATGTCTCTGCCGACAACTGGACTATAGGACTCTTCAATCAGATCGATAAAGGTCAGAAAGTTGATTACCATAATGGTACTGAAGAAGAAATGCACGCTTTCGTTCCTATGGAGTTCGCAGCAGTCACTACTCATACTGCAGAGCAAGCTTTCGATCGAGTTCTCAAATACGCAGGAGCATCTCTTAGCCGTGATGAATACGATCAAATGATGGTGAAGGATACTCAAGAAGGTGCGGCAAGCTGCATCGTAAGTGGCATTGGCAAAGGTTTGATCAATAGTCAGGATGACATCACATACGCTGATGGGTCCACAGGATTCCCGAAACTCAATTCTCTCGAAGCCCCTGCCGATACCGACGGCGACGGAATGCCCGATGAATGGGAGACTGCCAATGGTCTGAATCCAAATGACCCGGAGGATGGTCCCGCAACCGCCGAAAATGGATACACAAACCTTGAAAACTATCTCAACAGCCTTGTTGCTCATATAGTTGATGGTGGAAATGAAGGTGGTGTCCTTCTTGAAGGCAAACAGGAATTCGGAACCGGTGTTGAGGAAATCATCGGCAATTCAGCTGCCGACGGACGCACATTCAACCTCCAAGGCATAGAAGTTGACTCCGACGCTAAAGGAATCATAATCCAGAATGGTAAGAAAGTACTGAAATAAAATTATACCTATATTTACTACATTCCTACCAAAATCTCAGATTCAAAACATCTGATAATTCTTAATTGTTAATAAAGAGGCGACCCTAAAAAAGTCGCCTCTTAACATAAACCCCTAAAGCCCTTAAAGACTTTAAAGACCTAAACCCCTAAAATTATGGAAATAATAAAAGATAAAGAATTCGGAGGCGAACGCCCCCTTTTCGAGACCCATAACGTAAGATTAGAAAATGTAGTCATCCGCGCCGGTGAATCAGCCATCAAGGAATGCAGCAACATCGAAGCCATCGACTGCACTTTTGAAGGCAACTATCCATTCTGGCATGTACACCGTTTCCTCATCGACCATTGCTATTTTGCCGTAGGCGGACGTTCCGCTCTCTGGTATAGCGACCATCTCAAAATGAAAGACACTGTCATCGATGCGCCCAAAATGTTCCGCGAGATGTACGACCTCGACATCGAAAACGTGGTGATGAACGATGCTGACGAAGTATTCTGGCGATGCAAGGATATTAAGATCAAGAATCTAAAGCTTCATGACGGCACTTATCCATTCATGTTTAGCGAGAACATTGAAGTCGACGGGCTGGAGTCTGACAGCAAATATGTATTCCAATATGTAAAAAACGTCGTGATCCGCAATGCGAAGATCACTACAAAGGATGCCTTCTGGGAAGTGGAGAACGTCACCATCTACGACTCCGAACTCAATGGAGAATACCTCGGCTGGCACTCCAAGAATCTGCGTCTCGTTAACTGCCACATCACCGGCGAGCAACCCCTTTGCTATGCCGATAATCTGACTCTTGAGAATTGTACATTCGGCCCGGACTGCGACCGTGCTTTCGAATATTCGAATGTCAACGCCTTAATTTCCGGCAAAATCACCAATATCAAGAACCCGACTTCAGGTCATATCGTTGCGGATGAGATTGGTTCAGTGACACTTGACAAAAACATCAAGGCCCCCGCCAACTGCAAAATAGAGCTAAAAAACGGCGGAGAAATTTCCTTCGATTAAGAGTCCTTTTAGAAATCCCATACAAAATATCACAAAATATCTGTTTGTTAAGGTGTCCGAGCTTCCAGCTCGGCTCCCACCCTCCCCACAACTCCAAAACCCCACAACTCCACAACTCCACAACTCCACAACATGAAATATGATTTCGACAGCGTGACCCCGAGGAGGGGTACGCTATCCTATAAATGGGACAGTGCCCCCGAAGGCGTCCTCCCCATGTGGGTTGCCGACATGGACTTCAAGACTGCCCCCGCCATCATCGACGCTCTACGCAAGCGAGTCGACAACGGCATCTTCGGCTACACCCGTGTCCCTGACGAATACTATGAGGCAGTGACCTCATGGTTCAGCAGAAAACATGGTTGGCAGATCGACCGCGACATGATCATCTACACCTCCGGCGTAGTACCTGCAATCTCTGCAATCATCAAAGCCCTTGCCAAGCCCGGTGAAAAAGTAATTGTCCAGACTCCGGTCTATAACTGCTTCTTCTCTTCTATCCGCAACAACGGATGCATGATCATGGAGAGCCCACTTGTCAAAAACGGTGACACCTACGCCATAGACTTCGACCGACTGGAAAAAGATGCCTCCGATCCTAATGCCACTCTTATGCTCCTCTGCAACCCTCACAATCCCGCAGGGCGAGTATGGAGCAGTGATGAACTGACGCGCATTGCCGAGATATGTCATCTTCACGACGTGACAGTGATCTCTGATGAAATACACTGCGAGTTCGTCTTTGATGGCTACCGTTATACTCCTTTCGCTAATGTTGCCGAGGCCACAGGTTGCAAAGCTGTAATCTGCATCTCTCCAAGCAAGGCGTTCAATATCGCCGGCCTGCAGATTGCCAATATAGTAGCGCCCGACGAAGACACACGTGCCCGCATTGATAAAGCCATAAACATCAATGAGGTATGCGACGTGAATCCTTTCGGAGTGATTGCCACCGTAGCGGCATATAATGAAGGTGGGGAATGGCTCGAGCAGCTCCTTGATTATATTAAGGGTAATTATGAATTTATGAAAGAATTTTGCGAAAAGAATCTTCCTGAATTTCCAATCGCAAAGCTTGAAGCCACCTATCTCGTCTGGATGGACTGCACTGCCCTCGGCTTGAAGTCAGAAGCCCTCGAAGAGAAACTAATCGAAGACGTAAGCCTTTGGCTCAACGCCGGCACTATGTATGGATCAACCGATGGGGAAGGCTACATGCGCTGGAACATCGCCTGTCCCCGCTCTGTCCTCCACGAAGGCCTCAAAAGATTCCTCTCCTTCATCAGAGATAATAAGTCCAATTAGCCTAATTAGACCAATTAGACCAATCAGCCCCATTAGCCTAATCAACTCCACAACTCCACAACCCCACAACTCCACAACTCACAATGAGCTCAGCCTCCCCCATCGAAGCCTCAAAACGCCACATAATCCTCGACGCCCTACGGGGCTTCGCCCTCCTCGGCATCTGCATGGCAAACTTTCCTGAATTTTCCCTATATTCCTTTCTCCATCAGGAAGCGACTAATGCGATGCCGACATCATCCTGGGATTATTTTACAAAATATTTCCTCAGTATATTCGTCGATGGCAAATTCTACACCATCTTCTCCCTCCTTTTCGGCATAGGATTTTCGATAATAATATCCAATGTGACTAAAAGAGGTGGCAATGCATACGTCATTTTCTACCGCCGTATGTTCGTGCTTCTCATCATTGGGTTTCTTCACCTAATGTATATCTGGAGCGGCGACATTCTGATGCTGTATGCCCTGATGGGAATGATATTACCCTTATTTATAAAGGTTTCAGACAAGGCATTTCTATGGACTGCCGGAATTCTTCTTTTTCTCCCTGTCATCCTCGACTTTTTGTTGGAAGCAATGGGCGTGTCCCTCTCTTCGCCTATAGTAGACTGGCAATGGAGAGAGTGTGCAAAGGTGGGAATTACAGAGGAGAATTTCGCATATTGGCTTCGCGATGCAGACAGCTATAGCAAGGTTTTTGACTTCCTTATTCAGGGAGCGATTGTGAGGATTCAGGAATTCGTCGACGGTCACCGATGGTTTAAAGTATTGGGGCTCTTCATGATAGGGCTCTACATAGGACGCCATCGTCTCTATGCTGACCTTGAGACAAGGAAAGACATGCTTCGCAAACTGGCAACGTGGGGATTATGTCTTGGTCTCCCACTATCTTGCTTATATGCCTGGGATTCCATGTCCGGGTATCCCTTTGGCAACGGAGCTCACAGTCTTATATACTTTGCAAGTGTCTATCTCACTGCTTTCGGCTATATAGGCGCAATTGGGTTGCTTTATCTTAAAAATAAAGACGCCGCTTGCTGGAAGATTCTCGCATATCCCGGCAGAATGGCACTGACCAACTATATCGGTCAGTCGCTCATAGGAATGCTCATCTACTACGGAACCGGCTTCGGATTCGGTGCCAACACCGGACTAATCTATGTAGAGATCGCAGTGATGTGCGTATTCACATTCCAAATATGCTTCAGCGCCCTCTGGCTCCGCTATTTCCGCTTCGGTCCCCTCGAATGGATCTGGCGCTGCCTCACCTACCTCCGCCTCTTCCCCCTCCTCAAAGATTAATTATTCAGGTTTCGCTTGTTAGAATTCATTGTAGTTCAATATGCATAGCATTAGAGTTGCGTAGCTTGCTCTGCGTTCTCCGGCCGATGCGAAGCAGGCCGTAATCATTGCGATCTTGCCAAAACCGAGTCGCGAAGCTATAATTGATCGTTAATCGTTTATAGTTAATATTCCCTCCGTGACCCCTTTGCGCCTTTGCGTGAGATTTTTAGAGCTTGCAGAATTTGAGTATATTACATTACATAGGAGGATAAGAGCCGGAGAAAGTATCTGCAGCCGAAATCGACGCATCCCCGGTCTTAAGTCCCTTCGAAAGCCAATGCATTCTCCATTCGCTACGTCCATGATTGAACGATTCCGGCATCTCATATCCGTATGCTTTCTTCTGAAGATAGTCATCGCCTATTTTCGACGCCGCATTGATCGCATTCTCTACATCTCCCGGCTCGATTGATCCGAACATCTCATTGTCGGTATGCCCCCACACTCCTGCATAATAGTCTGCTTGAAGCTCAAGACACACGCTTATCTTATTTGCCTCATTTTCCGGCAGACGAGCCATTGCTGAATGTGCTTTATTCAAAGTGCCAAGAAGATTCTGCACATGATGGCCAACCTCGTGGGCTATCACGTATGCAAAGCAAAAATCTCCGGACGCACCGATCTGGCTCTGCATTGTCTTGAAGAAATCAAGGTCAATATATACTGTCTCGTCTGCTGAGCAATAGAACGGACCCATCTGGGCACTTCCCTGTCCGCATCCGGTTTGGATAGAACCACTGTAGACTACCATCTGAGGAGCCCTATACTCTCCCCAACCCTGCTCACGAAACACCTTGGTCCATACATCCTCTGTGCCGGCAAGCACCTTCGACGAAAGATCGTAGAGCCGCTGGTCTTCAGCATCAAGCTGTACAGCCTGTTGAGTCTGTGTCCCACCCTGCTGTTGCATGGCTCCTAACACTGACTGCGCAACATCACCGACACTACCGCCGGACATAAACGTTATGACAGCCGCTATTATCACTCCGATGATACCGCCTCCGATACCCATCGTCTTTCCAGACACACCGCGGCGATCCTGAATATTGCCGCTCTGCCTTCTTCCGTCAAGTCTCATATTTATAGTTTAAAATCATTTGTCTTTGGATGAGTGCAAATTTACAATAAAATTTGATATTATACAAATTAATTTTCATCCTCCTTGTAGGGACGCACGGCTCGTGCGTCCTCCTAAAAATTTAAATGCTGACTTGACAGCTCGGAGAGCTGTCATTTTGCAAAAACCCCGGACTTCAGTCCGGGGTATCCTCCACTAAAGCTCAGTAGCCTCGGAGAGGCGCTTTATGTTAGATTCATAATCCACACATTTACATATACTTTCTTATCATTATTTTTACTTATTATCTAAGACAACGTAGTTTTTCCCATTTTTTTTATAAATTTGCATTTTAGATTCAACAACTAACAGTATATACCAATGAAAAAACTGACCATCGGCCTGCTGTCGGGACTCATCCTTACAGCCTGCGGCCAGAACAGTGGCTCCGGCTCAAGCAGCCAGGCCATTCCTTCTGACAACGACATCGAAAAAAGAGTGAAAGAAATCGTCGGAAACATGACCCTCGAAGACAAGATCGGACAAATGTGCGAGATCGAGATCGGACAGCTCACAGACTACAAAGCTTCTGCTGAAAACGGCAAGTTCACCCTCGATGCCGCAAAGATGCAGGAAGCATTCGAGAAATACCGTGTCGGTTCCATCCTCAACACTCCGCTCGGAGAGGCTCAGAGCGTAGAGACTTGGCACTACGTAATCGGAACTATACAGGAGGAATCTATGAAATATATCGGTGTCCCCGATATCTACGGCGTCGACCAGAACCACGGCACCACATACACTACCGGTGGCACCATCTTCCCTCAAGAAATCAACATGGCTGCCTCTTTCAACCGCGACCTCGTGCGCGAGGGTGCCACTATATGCGCATACGAATCACGCACTTCTTCAATTCCATGGGTATATAATCCCGTGATGGACCTCGGACGCAACCCCGTCTGGAGCCGTATGTGGGAAAGCTTCGGCGAAGACCCCTACATCAATGGTGCAATGGCTGTGGAAATGGTTAAGGGATATCAAGGCGACGATCCTAACCACGTTGGTCCTCAAAACGTAGCTTGCTGTCTCAAGCACTATATGGCTTACGGTGTCCCTACTTCAGGCAAAGACCGTACTCCGGCTTCAATAAGCACAATTGACCTACGCGAGAAATTCTTCCAGCCATATAAGATGGCTATCCAAGCCGGAGCCCTATCGGTAATGGTCAATTCAGGTATCGTAAACGGCATCCCATTCCATGCTAACCATGAAATGCTGACAGTTTGGCTCAAGGAGCAGCTCAACTGGGACGGTATGATCGTCACTGACTGGGCTGACATCCACAACATCTGGAAACGCGACAAGGTTGCAGCCGACTATAAGGAGGCTATCATGATGGCTATCAACGCCGGTATCGATATGTCGATGACCCCTTACGATATGGAATTCTGCACTCTGCTTAAGGAACTCGTGGAAGAAGGCAAAGTGTCACAGGCTCGTATCGACGATGCTACTGAACGTATCATCCGCCTGAAACTCCGCCTCGGACTCTTCGAGACCCCAACAATGAACCCTGCAGACTATCCCAACTTCGGCAGCGAAGCCCATGCACTAAAGGCTCTTGACCTCGCAGCTGAAAGTGAAATTCTGCTCAAAAACGAAGGCAATATCCTCCCGATAGCTCAAGGTAAGAAAATTCTCGTCACCGGTCCCAACGCCAACTCTATGCGTTCGCTCAACGGCGGCTGGAGCTACAAGTGGCAAGGTAGTGACGATCCTAAATTCCACGACCAGTATAACACCATCTACGAAGCGATGCGCCTGATCTATGGTGACTCCAACGTGAAACTCGAACAGGGCATGGACTACAACCCTGAAGCGTGGGAATCTGAAATCAACATTCGCATTCAGGCTGCCGTAGCCGCTGCCCGTAGCGTCGATGTAATCGTGGCTTGCGTAGGTGAAAACTCCTACTGCGAAACTCCCGGCAACACAAATGATCTCCACCTTTCCGCCAACCAGACTGCTCTCGTAAAGGCTCTCGCAGCTACAGGCAAGCCTATCGTGCTCGTACTCAACGAAGGTCGTCCTCGCATCATCCGCGAGATCGAACCTCTTGCATCTGCAGTTATCGACGTAATGCTTCCCGGAAACTACGGCGGCGACGCCCTTGCAGAGCTCCTATCAGGCAAGCGCAACTTCAGTGGCAAGCTCCCCTTCACTTATCCTAAATGGATCAATGCTCTTGCCACTTACGACCACAAGCCATGCGAAACTGTGCCCACAATGGAAGGTGCCTACAACTACAGCGCTGACATCGACGTGCAGTGGCCATTCGGCTTCGGCATGAGCTATACTACATTTGAATACTCCGATATCTCTATCGACAAGACCGAGTTCACACCTGCCGACGAGCTCAAGGTTTCAGTCAACGTCAAGAATACCGGCAGCGTGGAAGGCAAAGAAGCTGTAATCTTCTACAGCAGCGACCTCGTGGCATCAGTTACTCCCGACGTGCGTAGGGTTCGTGGCTTCGACAAAATCAACCTCAAGCCCGGCGAAAGCAAGATAGTAGAATTCACAATCCCGGCATCCGATCTCGCTTTCGTAGGTCAGGACGGCAAGTGGACAATCGAAAAAGGCGAATTCCAATTCACCCTCGGCAATCAGAAAGTGAAAGCCTCCTGCACCGAAACAAAAGTCTGGGACACCCCCAACATCTGACAATATGGAAAGGAGGCTTTTCTATATGGAAGGGAGGCTTTCCAGCCTCCCCCATATCAAAATAAAAACTCGTAAATATGCAAGGGGAGGCAGGATAGCCTCCCCTTATTTCATTGTCGGTGTTTTCGGTTAGGTGGCGGAGCCAAGGGCTCCGCGCTCATTTCCCCTCAGTTATTGCCGAAGCAATCCTCCCAAGTATCTCCTCCAAAGCAGCCCGAGGAGCCCCTACATTAAGCCTCATTAACCCGGACCCTTCCTTCCCGAACATCGCCCCGTCATTGAGTGCCACCCGAGCCTTATTCACGAATAGATCTATCAGCTCATCATGGCTCAGTCCGAGTCCACGGCAATCAAGCCATACCAAATAAGATGCATCCGGACTCAAAGCCTTAACTCCCGGAATATTCTTCTCGCAATATTCCTCCACGAATTTGATATTCTCTTCCACATAGGCAAGCATCTCCTTTCTCCATTCCTCACCTTCGCGGTAAGCCGCTATCGCAGCAATGTGAGAGAATATCGGAGCGTCGCTGAACTCATTCGCAGCAAGCCAACCATAAAATTTATCACGGATCTTTTCATCCGGCACTATAGAGAATGAACTTACGATCCCCGGAATATTGAATGTCTTCGAAGGCGCACAGAAAGTAATGCTGTTTGAAGCGGCATCGTCGCTCACCGTAGCAAACGGCACATGTCGGTTGCCCCAAAGTGCCATATCTGCGTGTATCTCATCCGAAACCACCAGCAGATTCTTCCTCTTGCATATCTCAGCAAGCTTGCGAAGCTCATCCTCGCTCCACATCCGGCCCCCGGGATTATGGGGATTGGATAGAAGCAACACCCCACCCTTCGTATCAAGATTTTCCAATGCATTATAATCGATATGATAGCGATGCGCTTCATCCTCTATAAGAGGCACATTCACCACATTCCTTCCGTTTTCCTCTGCAGTGATTCGGAAAGGATGATACACCGGCGGCATTATCACCACATCATCACCCGGCTTGGTGAATACATTGATCACCATCCCTATGCCCTTCACAATTCCCGGAATATAGCTTATCCACTCCGGTTTGATCTCCCAACCGTGAAGCTTCTTCTCCCAATCTATTATGGAGGGTCTATAGTCTGCCGGCTCTGCCGTGTATCCTAATATCGGATGCTCAAGCCTCTTCCTGAGCGCATCCATCACAAAAGGTGGAGTAGCGAAATCCATATCAGCTACCCAGGCAGCAAGCAAGTCAGGTCGTCCAAAACGTTCCTCAAGCAGATCCGTCTTTATCGCCCCGCTCCCATGCCTCTCGATTATCTCATCAAAATTATATTCCATTTCAATTGTCAGTTATCTGTTGTCAGCTTATACTTTATACTTCATACTGCGCGAAGCGCAAATACTTCCGATATCACGCAAGCAATGCTTGCGTGATATCGGAATAAAGATCCTCCGGATCCTCCAGCCCCACCGAAAGCCTAATGGTGGTATCCTTAATATCCATGGCATCACGCTGCTCCTGAGTCAAAGGCCCGAAAATCGTACTGGCAGGATGTATCGCCAATGTGCGGTTGTCAAAGAGATTCGTCGCCCTATGAATAAGCTTCAATCCGTTGATGAATCGCTTGCAAGCGTCTTCACTTTCAAGATCGAATGTCAGCATCGCTCCGGCTTTGTCTCCATATTGCTCAGTAAAAAGCTCATGCTGCGGATGGCTCTCCAGCCCGGGATACCCCACAGCCACCACTCCGGGTGTCTGCTCAAGCATCTTGGCAAGCTTCAGCGCAGAATCTGCCTGTCGCTCGTATCTCACCTGCATCGTCTCCAGACCGAGGGTCTGCATATAAGCCGCATGAGGAGTCATGTATCCTCCAAAATTAAACACACAATCCTTCTTTATGAAAAGAGATATGTCAGGAAAATTGCCGTAGTCGATAATCACACCACCAAGACTCGTAGCTCCACCTGAAACATATTTCGTAGTAGATACAACTTGGAAATCAAGCCCTAATGCTTTCCCGTCAAATTGAGTAAAGGGTATCATAGTGGTGTCGGCAATCAATGGGAAACCATGCTTATGGGCAATTGCAGCGAGAGCCTTCACATCTGCTACCTCCGTCTGCGGATTTGTCACACTTTCAAGAAATATGCAACAGGTGTTCTCATCTACAAGTGCCTCCACTGCTGCCGGGTCGGTAAGGTCAGTCAGGCGAGCCTCCACTCCATACCTCAGCATAGTTTTGGTCAGCAAAAGATAAGTGTTACCGAAAAGATGCTTGGAAGATATTATATTTTTTCCGGCGGAAGCCGCACTCATCAGCATCGCGCTTATGGCAGCCATACCCGACGTGAACGCACTCACTTCTTTTGCCCCTGTAAGATTGGCAATTCTTTCTTCAAAATGAGTCACTGTAGGATTGAGCACCCTTGAATAGTCAGGAGCGTTTGTCCGTCCGCAGAAGGCATCAGCCATCACGTCGGCATCGTCAAATTCGTAAGCAAGAGTGTGGTATACAGGCATCTGCAACGCATCGTATGCATCTCTACGCTGATAACGCGTATGTATAGCTTTTGTGGTATTCTTCATTGTTTTTCTTACAAAATGATATTTCGATGCAAAATTAGCACTTTATGGCGAAATAAGCACTATCAAAAGCAATAAAATCATATTTTTTCTGCATCTTCAACACCGTGTTGAGGACGCAGTCCGAAACTCATTTTGCATATCTCCCATATTTTATATATCTTTGCAAGAAATTCATAAATCAAAGAAACATATTAGCCCTATTCGCCCTATCCGGCTTATTCGCCCCATTCGCCCTATCCGGCCAATATGACTAATTAGACTAATCAGACTCATACCCTTATGAAAGCAAATCCCGGCACTATCTGCGTGCAAGGCGGCTGGAAACCCGAAAATGGCCAGCCCCGAGTGCTCCCTATAATTCAGAGCACTACTTTCAAATACTCCACCTCCGAACAGATGGCACGCCTCTTCGACCTCGAAGAGAGCGGTTATTTCTACACCCGACTTGCAAATCCCACCAACGACGCGGTTGCCGCAAAGATCGCTGAACTCGAAGGTGGAGTAGCCGCTATCCTGACCTCCTCCGGACAGGCTGCCAACTTCTATGCAGTCTTCAACCTTTGCTCCGCCGGCGACCACTTCGTATGCTCGTCAGCAATCTACGGTGGCACATTCAATCTCTTCGCCGTAACTATGAAGAAGATGGGTATCGAATGCACATTCGTTGCTCCCGATGCCTCTGAAGAGGAAATAGCAGCGGCATTCCGTCCTAACACAAAACTCATATTCGGAGAGACCATCTCAAATCCAAGCAATGACATCCTCGACATCGAAAAGTTTGCCAAGGTAGCTCATGAGAATGGTGTGCCCCTGATTGTCGACAACACTTTCGCCACTCCCATCAACTGCCGTCCCTTCGAATGGGGAGCCGATATCGTGACTCACTCCACTACTAAATACATGGACGGACACGCTACAAGCGTAGGTGGCGTAATCGTAGACAGCGGCAACTTCGACTGGGAAGCACACGCCGAGAAATTCCCCGGACTCACCACTCCCGACGAGTCATACCATGGTCTGACCTACACTAAGGCATTCGGCAAAGCTGCCTTCATCACCAAAGCCACAGCACAGCTAATGCGCGACCTCGGCTCCATACCCTCACCACACAACTCCTTCCTCCTCAACCTCGGACTCGAGACGCTTCATCTCCGTATGCCGCGCCACTGCGAGAACGCCCTGAAAGTGGCACAATGGCTCGAAAAGCATCCGAAGGTAGGCTGGGTCAACTACGCCGGACTCGAAGGCAACAAATACTACGACCTCGCCAAGAAGCAAATGCCCAACGGCACCTGTGGCGTGATTTCATTTGGACTGAAAGGCACACGTGAGGACGCCATTGAATTCATGGATAAACTCAAATTCATAGCCATAGTGACACACGTAGCCGATGCCCGCACCTGTGTCCTTCACCCCGCGAGCCACACCCACCGCCAACTTACCGACGAACAGCTCCGCGAAGCCGGCGTCCCAGCCGACCTCGTCCGCCTATCCGTAGGCATCGAAGACGTCCAAGACATCATCGCCGACCTCGACCAAGCCCTGAATAATTGAGATTTGAGAATTATCCAAGCACTAAGTTTGTTTAGGTGTCTGAGCCTCCGGCGCAGCCCAAGCAGTAAGTTTGTTCAGGTGTCTGAGCCTCCGGCTCAGCCCAATAATATTAATTTTATAGCCTATGAATAAGTACATCTCAGCCGCCCTAATAGCAGTAGCAATCGTAATCTTAGGACTGTCACTCAAAGCCGGCATCGACAATATAGCATTCCGCGACCGCGAAGTCACTGTCAAAGGGCTCGCCGAACGCGAAGTCCCTGCCGACCTCGTCACATGGCCCATATCCTACTCCGTAGCCGGCAATGATCTGGCATCCCTTTACAATCAAGTGAGCAGCAACAACGAGACAATCATCAAATTCCTGACATCAAATGGAATAGGACGCGATGAAATCTCCATAAATCCCCCCGACACATACAATGCCGAGTCAAACCAATACCGCTCATCAAACTTCGCTTACAACTATTCCATCAATAGCACCGTGACCGTGACCACTAAAAAGGTAGACAAAGTGCGTGAACTCCTCAACCGTCAGTCAGAACTGCTGAAAGAGGGAATAGCCTTCTCCAACTCATACATCAACTATCAATTCACCGGCTTGAATGCCATAAAACCTGAAATGATTGGAGAAGCCACCAAGGCTGCACGCGACGCAGCAGCACAATTTGCCGCCGACAGCGACAGCCGAGTTGGCAAAATCAAAAACGCCCACCAAGGTCAATTCTCGATCGATGACTCCGACTCCAGTACCCCCTACCTCAAAAAGGTCCGCGTAGTCACCACCATCGTCTACTACCTCGAAGACTAACCCCTCCCCCCTCCGATATTTTGGGGGGATTATGCACCCGACTCCAAATCGCCAGCATAATCCCCCCAAATCGATGTTTTCGGTTCAGTGTGGCGAGCGACGCTCGCCATTTTTCTTTCTTTTATTTTTTATTTTCGCGTCGTGGGATCTCATACTCCTCCCTTGGATATTTATTAGTATTCTTTGCGTAATCCTCAAGAAACTCCCGGTAGATCAAGAATGCATTCTTTCCCCTTTCTACGTCATCGTAAGATAACTCTGGATAGTTTTCCCACTCCAATTCATATTCAATATGTTGCTGGAGCTTGTCCAGAAATGGGTTTATGTCTGTATTTCTCTCAATCCAGTAATTCAGATTGTCAAATACATTCCTGTTTTGAACTCGCCTGATAAGAAGATTATAAAGCCGTTTCAACTTACAGCAATACGTGTTTATAGTGTTCGTTGGATATCCCTTGCCCTTATTCTTCATATACTGTCGAAACTGATTGCGCATCGGAATCTCCATAAACCGGGCAGAGTCGTCCTTAACCTCAACCTTCATCTTATTTCGAAGACGTTCCTCATCAATCCGCCACCTGATATACCGGCAATAGCATTGGAAAGCTCTTACCCAATCCTCTTTAGGAACAGGTTTTGTCTTTCCTTCTGGGAATTTTGAATTATAGCCATCAAACCAGTCATCAGCAAATTCGGCTATCGTCTCTGTATACGCCATAAGAGTTTCATACATATCCTCTAATTGGAGTATACGTTGCTCCGGATCATCTCCATGCGTGAGAAACGCATTTCTGATATCCTTGAACAATGTATCCTCATCGTCAAACATTGTGGTGAATGCAGTGCGGATTTGCGATATATATGACTTCGCAGTGCCTTCCGTAAGTCCCTGACTATTGACACACCAACGTATGAATGCCCAATAATCGTAAGGCATCTCATCATTCTCAGGCCCCGGCTCCTGAGCATACACTTTTTTCCTGCCCATATTAATCAATTTTTGCGTTTAACTTTCAATTGCAAAATTACATAAATCTAATCTAAATAGATTTTAAGAACTTGATTAGCCTTATCCTCCAATTCCGGTTTTTTCACTTCTCACTCTCTTCTTTCAACATAGCTTTATAATACCCCTCATATTTCTCCCTCAATTTCTTGGATATCGGATATCTTAAAGGCATTATATTGAGAATATGCACATGTTCATGCGTTGCATAGCTTGGACCGTCAATTACAGGTATTTGATCATCACTTGAATCCGGTATATAAGCTTTCTCAAGCTCCTCATCAGTCACTTCTCTCTGATGCTCTTCCTCCAACCTTTTCCTTATCCTTTCCCGAAGTTCCCAATACCATTCAACGGTCAATGGAGAACCTGTAGCAACAGCAAGCCTCACTTCATCACCATCAAGCACTTCTACAATATCTCCTGCCTTAAAACGGAACGACTCTTCCAGACGCCCACGAAACTGCCCGTAAGGAGTGCCATGATCCAATTCCAAATCAGAACAATACGTCCTATCAAGGAATATGCCGGTAGAATTATACAGTCGCCACGAAACGCCATATCCTTCCCAGTTAAAAGACATATATTCACCTATCGGAAACTCCTTAATATGAAAACAGTAAATCTCCGTATCATACTTACCAGCATCCCTAATTGCCTCCTTCATTACATTCTCTGCCTCAGTAAGAGTCTTCCCGTATCCCACACAAAAATGCCTGACATCAAACTTAGGATAATAGCAACGCCTACGACACGGCAAATCCTTGACATCGTACTCAATGACCTGAAAGATCGTATCCACATCCCTACATGGCGGACTAAACGCCATTTCCCGAAATTCCTCAAATGTCATAGTCGTTCTAATAAATAAATTTTTAACTTTGCAAATTACAACTTTTCCGCCCCAATAAAAATTAAGAACTTGTTTATAGTTTTGTTTGCATTATATTTGCAAACAAAATGACAGCACTATGAATGTAGCAATTTAAAAGAAAGCCACAATGTTACGTTTATTACCAGTCACCCGGAGATCATTCTCCAAGCAATTCTTTTGCCCTTAGTCTTGTCTCAGGGTCAGCTTGAGAATCAGCGATAATCTCCAGGGCATCATATTCCCAACCATTTTTGAAGATTGTCTTGCCTTTGGACAACTTAGAATTTTGAGCATTAGCCGAGAAGTCATTATACTCAGGATATTTACGTGACATCTCCAATACCGTCACATACATGTCTTTAGACAATGCCGGGAAAAGATATTTCACGAAAGTTTTCATTCCACACGACTGAAGCAAGCTTCTTATCTGTTTTTCCTTTTCTTCCATAATCTTTAAATTATTATTATTTACTCGGCAAAATTACTACCTTTCCACCTCAATAAAAATTATGAACTTGATTACTTATCTATAGCCATAACTTTATATCCTTTTTCGCCAAAGGTGCTTATTATCTTCCCAAGATACTCGGGGTTACGAGTTCTTTGGTTACTTATTCTGTATGTTTTTCCTCCAATTTTTTTCGTATCATATCCAGTTATTTTTTTCTTATCACTGAATATTTGCCATTCCTCACCCTCAAAAAGTTTATCTATATCTTCTTTTGTAGCATTTTCATTAAGCATATACGCTTTAATTAAATCACTAAGAAGATGTGTTTGGTTAGTTTCTATAACAGCCTTTTTATTGTCTTTATCATACTGAATTTGATATTTTGTTGAATCGGATTTAATTTTATTATCTACTGCTTTGGCAATATCTTCATCATTGGATCCGAAAAGAGACAACGCCTGAATGATATCTCTATGCTTATCATATAGTTTTTTCAATAATTCTTCAGTTTTTTCATCCATAGCAATCTGCCTTTTTTTATTCGTTTTTATTGATGTTAGAGCCGATATATATTCCTCTAAGAAACGCTTGTCATCTTGAATATCTTTATTATTCATAATAGCAGCGTTTAATGGCTTTAAAATCCATTCATATATATCTTGATGGGTAATTCGTATAAATTTGTCACTTGATAGTTTTTCCTGTTCTGGATTATCAATACTCGAAAAAACATATATTTTATCTTTCAATTTATATTTAGTTCCATTAAGTATTAATGAAGAACTACTAGAAAAATACTTATAATATTTTTTGCATTGATCAATTTGTTCGTTATTATCAATCTTATTTTCCCAAATAATCCCATAAGAATACTTATTTGAGTTTACATCAACTTCAAATATAATTACAAGATCTACTCTGCCATTATACCTATTATTAGTGTTACGTGTGGGAACTTCTCTTTTTAGATCGATGATTCTAACTTTTATATTATTACTAATGGCTTCTTTTAAAATATCATCCATCAATTTAACATCAGTCCGTTTCTCTTGACTTGATGCATTATTTTTCAGTAATAGAAGTAATAATTTTAAGGGAGAGCCTTCTATATCATAGAACCTCTTATTACTTAGCACCCATGCAAACAAAGCACTAAACGCCGTTTCTGATCTTGGTTTTCCCACAATATCCAAGAAATTAGGCTTCATCAGAAGATGATATTCTTCTGATGCCTCAAATTCCTTGATTCTGTTCTCTACTTCTTCAAATGTCATCTTATTATTTTGAGTCATAAATTAATACTGTTAATAAAAAAGCGCAAGAGCCGCTAACTTTTTCTTATCCGATTAGGTGTCTGCAAATACCCGGGAATAAGATCAGTAGCAAACCCTCACGCCATAGACTATGACGCTAGAGTGCCAACCTCATCTTTTTGCCTTTATTTGAAATTTGCAGACTTCAATCGGCAAGAATCAGTAAGATACTTTCGTGTTTTTTCTTCTTTGTTATGGACCTCTGTCCAATACTGCAAATTTAACTATTTCCCGCCAAATCTCCAAATCTTCACCCCACTTTTTCAATAAATATTATAAAAATCCGACTCCCTACCACAGTTCCAAGCATAGTCGGTGTTTTCGGTTCGGTGAGGGAGCCGAGGGCTCCCTACCCAGAAGCCCCCTTCACCCCACACTCCCGGCAAAGCACCCCCATCTCCTCCTCCGTCATTCTTACCCCATGAAGCCGCCGCGTACAAGTCGTAAACGAATCAAAATACCGGTCGCGTGATTCGCAAACCTCATACTTCCGCACCCTCCATTCATCCCTGTGCTCCCTGATAAGACTCATGAACATCCCCACCTTATTAGGATTTACCTTGCAGCAAAGACAAAACCCCGTATTTTTATATACAAGGATAAGCCTATGCAAAGTATCTCCCTGTCCCCTCCTCTCCTTTATTCCACCCGAGACCTTGATTGTGAGTTCCCCTTCAAACGCCTGATTTATCCTGCACATCAATTCCTTGAAAACCTTTCCATGCACACCTGAATCCTTGATACCATTCTGATAGATATATTGGTGTATCATCTCATGCACAAGCGTATCATCAATTTCCCGAGCAGATATATCCGCATATTGCTGATAAAAGATTATCTGATCCTCCCATCCCCATTCAGAACCTACCACGATCCGCTTCTGGCAGAAAAGCCCGTCGTATGTCTTCGACCTCTTTCTCACAATAAACTTCACCGGCATAAATCCTGATGCATCCCATATCCCGGAATCCTCAATCCGCCTCCTCCAATACAGATGCCTCTCCTCCAGATATTCAAATCTCACTTCCATAAATCTTCGAGTTTCTACGTTCCTTTATGAAAGCCTCAAAATTCCTCATTATCTCCAGAAGTTCAGCCGGCAATCGCCTTTCGCACTCCACCGCAATATGCTCCGGTATCGGATAGACACACGCCGCTATTCCTCCGGCAATAGCAGCCTGGGTATCCGCATCCCCACCTAATGACACCGCCAACCTCACCACATCCTCAAAATCCCTCCCATCAAGAAATGCCATGATTGCCTCCGGCACCGACCTCTGACAATAATCATTCCATATATAGCCGGAACGTATTTCTTCTATTGTCTGCCAAAGATTATAATCATAGATTACAGAAACGACTTCTCTAATATGCTGTTTAGAGTATTTATGACGTGCCATATATATTGAAGTTGCCGTAGCTTGCGCTCCTTTAATACCCTCTGGATGATTATGGGAAAGCGATGCCGTGATATACCCTAACTCAAGAGCCTCATTAAGTGTCTGCGCATACATACCTACTGGACTTACACGCATAGCTGAACCATTGCCATAACTATAATAGGGTAATGGATTATCTTTTGACAACCAATCCTTAAAATCTGGCCCGTATCCTACATCTGGATATTTTCTACCCAGTCTTTGCATATAGCACATCAGCTCATTTGAGGAAAAAGATTCTATTTTTTTCTACCTCTGTATAAGTCATTTTATATAATTTTCCATTAATGTATTTATATGATCTTTGTCTGTTTAAAAATGGTTCTTCTTCAAATTAATTGAATATTTATGATTTCTGTGCTCATTCCGACAACATCTGTGCTGAGAAGATCCGAGCCAATATAATACCAAAGTATAAATCCAAGTCTCTCATCCCATATTGTCAGACCTAAAGGATAGCTTCGAGAATAATTAATTCTGTGAAAATCTGCCAGTTCTTGTGCTTTGATAAGTTCTGAGCCTAACATAATACATTCCCATCTCTATTAACCAGACCGGATAGCTGAAATTATTTTCAAATAATATATTTAATTGTTTCACCCTTTTACGGGCTTGATGCTCAAAAACCTACACGCCTATGTGTATTACGCCGATTTAAATATTCCTCCTTGCAAAATGACTTTACCTTATCTTTGTCGGGATAAACACCGGTAGCGACATATTCTATTTTATATTTACGAGCTACATTCTCAATCTGTCCACCCGATAGATTAAACTCTTTCGCCAATGTTGCACACTCTTCCTCATCTATTTCCGGTAGCATTGAGTGCCATATTTTGGTTCTCGCCTCCACACCGGGGTTAGTGAATTCAACTTTAAAAAGAAACCTCCGGTCGAACGCAGAATCAAGATTATCCGTAAGATTGGTAGTGGCAATAAGGATTCCTTCGAATGTTTCCATCTCCTGAAGAATTATATTCTGAATTGCATTATCCATCTTTTCCACAGAAGAACGTAGATTTTCAAAACGACATCCAAATATGGCATCTGCCTCATTAAAAAGAAGTATCGGAATCTGCTCGCAACCTTGACATAACTTCTTATAACGCTCAAACACCATCTTAATATTTTTTTCACTCTCTCCAACAAATTTATCTCGCAAACCTGCAATATTCACCTGAAAGATGTCCCTACCGGTTCTCTTTGCCAACTGCAACACGGTCTCTGTCTTACCAGTACCGGGTGCACCATACAACAGACAACTTATGCCACACCGAAGGCCACTCTCAGAAAGTCGGGCTTTCACATTCTCGAGTCCATCCTTACTTATGAGTCTACTGATCCGCTCTATCTGCTCACGCTCAGCAGCATTATAGAAAAGTTTTTTTTCTATAATATCCACATGAGAACGCAAGTCGCGATCTGACCTCATCCTTATAAGATCCCTGCGTCGTATTCTCGGTTTATAAGCGCCCAAAAGATCTTCGCGAGCTTTTAATGTAAGTTTCCATCTGTTCGTATCCGCTAATCCATCGTCTGTTCCAAACTCCAATAGCCCTAATCTAAACAATTCCTGTTTTCCCTCTGCCAATTCTTCCTTAATGTCACCCAGTTCAAATTCATCCTCAAACCAGTCTTCAATATCCGATTCTATCAATCCCTCGGATGGAGTTCCTGTATATATTGTATAGTCATTTATAGCTAACAATAGAAGTTTCCTTGATGACTCCTCATTCAGACTGAAATATGTCTCGCATAAAGGCAACTGTTTGTTTACTTCACATAATTCATTGAGCCACTCCACCTTATCTTCAAGAGGTATGTGACTATTCGCCCCATCTTTTTTAAAAAAGATAGAAAGCCTATCTACGAATGCCTGTTCGCTCAGTCCATCAAGCTTTTCCGGAATAAATTTCCGGTTATTTTGTAATGCAGTCATAACTCCTGCAGAAAGTCGGAATCCAACCATGTTTTCTCCGACACTCTGATTGATAAGATATCTAACCCACTTCTTATTCCTGAGAATCATGATTTCTTCTTTAAGCGACATCGCTTTCAGACGAGACAGTCCCAGGAAATTCCCTAAATTCTCCCAGGTCATGACCTTTCCTACTTCGCTCAAGACTCCGATTATCAATACCTCTTTGGGAGTCATATCAAGTTCTTGACAAAGAAACGCAAATTCTTTGGTCAATTTATACCAAAATGTTTTCCTTAATCCGGATTTCCTTGACCTTGTAACGACCCTATCAAGTGCTGAGATGATATTCATCTCTATATCATCCTCTTCGTCATAGGGGTCAACAATAGGTTCGTCAAAGCGGCTTTTAGGAAATGACAACCCATCTATGGCATCAATTATTTCTTGTGCATCAGAAGAAATTTTCATATCATTTATTAATTTTTTGTTTCTGCAAAATTACTGCTTTTCGTCCTCTATAAAAATTAAGAAGTAGATTACCTATTTATTTTATTAATTAAGAATCTTTTAATTGATATTTCGTTCTTATTATTGTACAATAATTAATTCAAGTTTCACTCGAGCCCTTTACGCCTTTGCGTGAGTTATTTAGTACTTGCGAAACTTGAATTATTTATTATGGTGTTCATTTTGATGTTCCGATTTTTAGGTCTAATTTTATAGAATTTGGATTTAAGAATTTGACTCAGCAGCTCGGAGAGCTGCTATTATGCCAAAACCCCGGACTTCAGTCCGGGGCTTCTCCGACAAAAACGCTGTAGCCTCGGAGAGGCGCTTTATGATATAGTCAGAATTTTGGTACATAGAACTGAACATCCTACTTATTTTAGATCTTTTATTTGCAACCCCTCCGCAAGCCCTTCCTCAATCAGCATACGGTTCCCTGCATTTGCAACCGTCCATTTAGGAAATTTCACGGCATACGATTTCTTCCGATATTCCCGTGCAAACCTCATCGTATGCAAGCTCCCGCTTTGTGCCGGACACTGCGCGAGGATTACAGCATTAGAGAGAGCCGCCTGAAGCCGATTTCGAGCTACAAGCCTACGTGGATTCGCCTTGACTCCGAACGGCTGTTCGGAAAGCATCAATCCGTCAGAAGATAGTATCTGCTCCATCAGCCTGACATTTTCCTTCGGATGACATATGTCAAGTCCGTTCCCGACAATCGCGATAGTTTCTCCTCCTGCATCCAGACACCCCCTATGGGCGGCAGTATCGCACCCGAGAGCCAGACCGCTCACTATGACATTCCCCTCCGACGCATACCTCCACCCAATCCGAGAAGCCACATCATTGCCTTCCTTGTCTGCAGCACGGGCACCGATCACTGCGACAGCATTCGGACGCGTAAGCAGCCCGACATTCCCCTTGCAATGTATCACAGCCGGACATTCGCGTCCTATATTCCTCAGTCGATCCGGAAATGCCGTCGCATGCCAAGGAATAGAAACCACTCCCTGTCCCTCCTGCCAATCAAGTAACTCATTCGCCTTGTCGAGCATATCCTCCAGATCCAGATTCTGCTCCAGCATCCGGTCAAAATCATCTAAATGCAACTTCCTTATCTCCGCATCCCTCATCCCGAAAGCCTGCAGAGCCATTATCTCATCCACATTAAGCTGTTCCATAACTTCTAAATATTTTAGACTGCAAATTTACAGCTTTTCCCCCTCAATAAAATTTAATTCCTTGATTACTTCTTCCCTAATCCTCGGTGTTTTCGGTTCAGTGTGGCGAGCGAGGCTCGCCATCTCCCCTCCACTTAATTCATCATTTATCACTCCCCCTTATATTACCATATCAAAAGCCATAATTCCGCTCATTCCCATACCTATTTCGCTTAAAGTGTTGATCTCGCCTACAAATTTAAGCAAAAAAACTAAACCAAGCAATTTCTATCCATTGATTTTAGATATTCCGGAATCTTCTTTCTTACTTTAGATTTTCAATTTTTTGCTTGAATTATTTTGAAATATGAGTGGGATTATTTAACTTTGCAATCCCACAAATCTCAGATTCGTGTAAAAAAACGCCATGTGCAAATCTCAGATTCGTGTAAAAAACGCCATGTACAAATCTCAGATTCGTGTAAAAATATGAAAAGAAAGATATATGAACGCCTTCTTAAATGGAAAGAAAAAGACCAAGGTTCCACAGCAGTCATGATTGAAGGAGCGCGTCGAATAGGGAAAAGCTATGTTGCCGAAGAGTTTGCCCGCAACGAATATGAATCGTACATAATCATAGACTTCAGCAAAGCCCCAAAGGAAATATTTGAACTGTTTGACCATTACCTGCATAAGCTCGATGAATTATTCGATCGGCTTCAGCTTTTCTATGACATTACCCTCATTAATCGTAAATCTGTTGTGATATTCGATGAGGTGCAGTTCTGCCCTCGAGCAAGAGCAGCAATCAAACATCTTGTCGCTGACGGACGATACGACTACATAGAAACGGGCTCACTGATATCAATAAAGCGTAATGTGAAGGATATTCTTATTCCTTCAGAAGAAGTTTGTCTTGAAATGTATCCGATGGACTTCGAGGAATTTCTATGGGCGTCGGACAATGACCGTCTTATGCCCTTCATAAGAAAGCAATTCGAAAAGAAGATGCCTATGGGTGACGCATTTCACCGCAAGGCTCTTGATTATTTTCGCCAATATATGATAGTAGGAGGTATGCCTCAAGCAGTAAAAAAATTCATAGAAACTCATGATTTTGATGAAGTAGATAGAATCAAGCGTCAAATAATATCCCTTTACCGCAACGATATACGGAAATATGCTGATGGCGAGGAGCTGAGAGTGGCAGCCATATTTGAAGAGATACCCTCCCAACTGCAAAGACACGAAAAGAAGTTTAAGCTTTCTGCCCTCTCGCCTAACGCCCGAATGCGACAATATTCCGACGCTTTCTTTTGGCTTATGGATGCCAAGATCATCAACTGCTGCTTCAACTCAACAGCTCCCAATATCGGTCTTCGCCTCAATGAAGACAGGACCACTATGAAATGCTATATGGGAGATACCGGACTTCTGATTTCCATGGCTTTTGATGAGCACGGAGACGAAATTAAAGAGCTTTATCGAAAACTAATATTCGGTAAACTTGAAGTCAACGAAGGAATGCTGACAGAAAATATAGTGGCTCAGATGCTCGTCTGCGCCGGGCATAAATTATATTTCTTTTCAAAATATGATGAAAATGCAGAAGACCGGATGGAGATTGACTTCCTGATAGCGAAATCAAAACTTACAAACCGCCACAATATCTCGCCCATTGAAGTGAAGTCCGGAGAGAAATATTCCTTCACATCCCTACGCAAATGCAAGGCCAAATACGGCCAATATCTCGCCACTTCCTACCTCATCCATGACAAGGACCTCAAGACAGAAGACGACATCACATTCTTACCAATCTACATGACTCCCCTCCTGTAATGCGTCCAGGTATTCAAGACTTTCCCGACCACATGACCTCCATAATATGGAAATATAATACTTCAAACTTACTTCGTCCTCAACACAGTGTTGAGGACGAAGTCCGAAACTCCCTATAGTTGGATATATTTCTATTTGATATTGACTACCATCGAAAATCCCCTCTCAGTTTCCGCACCCGGAAAATTGGCACGTATCCACTGGGCCTGCTTGGTCTTATTGGTCATAAGCTGAGAATAATACCCCGCCTCCGACTGGGAGCAACTGATTTCCCTAACAAACGGCTTAGGCCCATTCATCTGATACACTCCCTTAATTATCACTTTCATTTGCGATTTTTTTTAAATTTGAAAAAGATAGATAACCCTTTTCTTGGTTTGACAATTCCTGATTTGGGTTTGATATTTTAGCAAGAATGTTAAGAGCTTCTGATTGCTTTCGCAATAATGCGAAAGATGACTTAGATTCAACATCAATACTATTTATCCTTTCATTCAACCATGTAAGCCATTCTATTAGTTTTGTTTTTTCAGTTGGAGGATTAAAGCTCATAATTAGGTTAGCAACTTCCGCATCTCTTAAAACCCATACATCTTTTGATATATCATCGATTCCAGGGATGAAATCGGCTACAGTCTTGAGTGTCCCAGATACAAGTCGCCCGGCAATTCTGGTTACACCTCCTACAGTTCCACCAATCGTACGAGTCACCAATTTATTAACTCCACGATCATTTTCATCAAATAAAGCTTCTTCAATGTTGTCACTTATAATATTTGTACCTTGCTTTGTAGACACTGCCACAGTATTGAGGACACCTTTAATCCCTTTAGACAAAAGACCAATTGTGGATGTTACTTCCTTTTTAATTAATTTCTTTCTTAGTTTTTTCCCTTCAGAATTGATTTCTGCATTAGGCATAGAATCATTCTCCATTGAAGTTGAAACAACATTTAAAGCACCCTTAATACCCGTAGAAAGATATTGAAACGTTGACGTGGCTTCCGGAGCTGCCAGTATCCTTGCTATCTCTTTTTCTAATTCTTTAATTTCCATAAAAAACCTTTTTATTTAATATTATCCGTAAGTTTATCTATCCATTTCATCACAGAAGCTCGCGCTTTGTCATTGGAGGGAAGCTGTTCGAGCAAAGTCCCGTCCTTTACTCCATAGTTCGATATCGGAAGTTCCCTCCACCAAGTACCGTATCTACGGGATCCCTTGAAATTATCTTTAAGATTCTGTGAAAAATCGCTGTCTCCTTCTTTTGTAGCCTCTATCACGTACTTACCTTTCTTACGGTAAACTGAAATTTGAACCGGACTATAATCAGACTTTATCACGAAAGAATCGTTTCCGTATGTCAACATCCATCCCCCAGATTCTAAATTCTTAACTTTAGCCTCCCAGCTTATTAATATCTCATTGCCAATTGATGACTCATCTTCCTTCCTATCCTCCTCAATTTCCAATTCTTTTTCCTTTTCGCTCGGTTCAACCTGCCCCCCGACTATTGTTTTTATGAAAGTAGTCAAATCTATACGGCTATCCTCATAATCAGGTTTTCCGTAAAGCTCATTTTGGAAGATCTGACTGATCTTTTGAAGAGTGATTACTAAAGCTTCTATCTCCCTCTTATCCCCATTTCCGGTAACTTCAATTATCTTTGAAACATTATCAATAAAGGATTGAACCGTTTTAGGATCCGCATGCATCTGAATAGCCATAGTATGGAAAATCAGGATTTTCTTGTTGGTTTCCGTACTGTCGGTAACGTATGAGCATAATGCTGTAAGGAATTTATTGTAAGTGGTAAGTTTTTCTTGAAATACTGCCGTATCTTTTTGTCTTTTTTGTTCTATCTCATTTTGCCTTTTTGCAAGATCCAGCTGTAGTCTTCCCTGAAGCTCTGTTTGCTTTTCACTCAAATCCGCCTGCAGTCTTGATTGCTTATTTGCCAGTTCTGCCTGCTGCTCCGATTGTCCCTTAAGCAGGATAAATGAAGCAAAGACTGTCATCACTACTCCAAGTACAGCACCGATGATAGTAACGGGAAGGTCTCTGCTGTCAATCAGGGATACTGTGATGAAGGCTATCGCCAGGATAGATATGCAGAATACTATCCACCATGTCTTGGAAAATAAGGGTTTTGAATCTCCATTCATAGGTAGAAAAACAGATGCCGCAGTCTCCCCTCCTTGGCGTTAGGTCAGCAATAAAAAAGCGTGGGATCCGTACTCGTCGCCGTCCCACTGCTTGAGGCTTCTGGCATTGCCCTGGTCGTAAGGACGGCAACGCAGAAGCCCACGCTCGTATATGCGAACTATGCCTCCGGTTCGCCTCCCATTCTCAGGGAAACTCCTCCGAAAGCATGATTCTACATCACTGCGGGCATCTACAGATGCCTTGTCCTTGACGACCACTGAAATCTGCCAGAATTCCAAACAGTCAAGAGACAAGCGCTTCGTAAACGCTCTTTATGTATCTCCGAGACATCAAAGGATATCCCCTGATGTCTCGGACACAAAGTTACAAATATTATTCCGTTCTTGCAAATAAAAATTTCACTCCGCCCTCATATCGTCATCACTGTGTTGAGGACGCAGGCCGAAATAATAAAGCATCACATCATAGCCTTAGCCATCGTGGCGGCTATCTTATTCATCCTCGTAGCTTGCGCCACAGAAAGGCTGGAACTTGCATTCTCAAGCTTCTTCTGCAGAGACTCGGCAGACTCAAGCAGCGACGAATACTCAGCCATCACGCTCACATCCCCGGCTTTTGCTTTCTTCGCAGCCGCTACCAGCTTATTGCAATACGACTCATACTCGTCAAGAATCTTATCCCAATCCTCACCCCCTGAGACTGCAGCAACCTCTTCAACTTCCAATTCATCTGCATCTTCCACTTCAGAAGACGATGCTGATGAAGCTACTCCGCTATACGGTACATACTTCGCACTGCTCCATCTCGGTTTCAAAACGATATATTTCCCATTCTGTCTCATCATCTCCCACATAGCGCTTGGTTTACCATCCCATCTTTCCTTCGACCCTGACTCATCCATCACAGCTCTATAATCCCCAGCCTTAAGATAGTGATGATAAGTATCCACGTCATAGTCTGTGGCATCATCTATGTCATAGTAGCCGAAATCGGTGATCTCATTCATATTCGCATCTAATACAACGACATCGAGGTCAAACCCATCGTCGGATGCTACGTCCTTATTCACCTTTACCTGAAGTGTCGAAGCAATTTTGACGTATGGCTTACCGTCATCCGTGAATTCACTCAAAGTGATGACTGCCTCCTTACTCTCTATTGTCATGTAGTCTCCGAGAGCTCCAAGTTCAGGCTTTACTTCAAGCTTAAGTGTGTTCGGATCGTTGCTGCCTCCGCCACAAGATGCCATACCCAAGACCATCAAGAGTGCAAGCGCCACTCCGCCGATCTTCCACGCGGGAACAAGCCCCGCAATTCTTTCTTTCTTCATGATGATACTGTTTTTTGAGTTATGAAATGTTTTCGCTTGCAAAGTTAATACTTGACTCTCAACAATAAAAATTCCATTTTAGTCCATTTTTCAGTCCATCAGCCGGTCCATTATGGAAATCCGAATTATTTTCACTAATTTTGAACCCGCAAAACAGACCTCTTCTGAAAACGACGATAACGTAGACAACAATGAAAACCAGAAAAAGCATAGACACCGAACAACTCCAACGACTCAAAGAGGAAGTCGAACGCCGACTCCCTTTTCCTATAAAGTCTCCCGACGACTATTCCCGTCTCTCCGACCTCCTAAAAGACGAAGGTTGCGGCACAGTCAGCGCCACAACCCTCAAAAGAATATGGGGATACATCTCTGACGTCGGTTCCGACTACCGCCCCAATGCCTATACCATAACTGCACTCTGCCGCCTTATAGGATTCAGAGACATTGAAGAGTTCACGGCATCAGACTTCCCCGTCCAGTCACGCGAATACAATGGGACGTTCGTGGAAAGTCGCAGTCTGCCCAAAGACTCCATTGTGGAGCTGCGATGGCAGCCCAACCGAGTCTGTACCCTGCAGTATCTTGGAAATACCCTGTTCAAAGTAATCAGTGTGGAAAATTCCACTACTCTGCGCGAAGGTGACGAAGTGGAATGCGGTTGCTTCACGCAACACGCACCCGTATATTTCCCACGCGTATTCCGCGAAGGATCACACCCCATGACGGCTATAGCAGGTGCCGCTTCCGGAATCACCTTCTCCATTACTGAGCCTGATCCTGAAGCTCCTTCAGATGCCCCATAACCTCATCCATCTTCTTATTGGCATCAACCACATATTCCCAATACGTACTGAGATATATGTCTGCCTCCATAGGCTTGTATCCGGCAGCCAGCAGCTCTTCCAGCAGATGATCGGCTATGTCATGGGCTTTTTGATTCCGCTCTTCTTTCGAATCCTTCCATGCACGCCTATCCCTGTCGAAATATACGTCATATACAGCTATGGCGCTGTCAAGCATCTGCGTATGCTCATACAATATGTCCCAACCATTCGGACCTTTATCCGATTCTCCGGCATCCACAACTGATACTGTAGATGCTCCTACCGTATCAGCCGTAGAGACCATATATGTGTCATCCCCAGGCGTGTGGTGGTCCAGTTTAATCCCTGTCAGTTCCTCAAACAATCCTATTACAAGCCCCAAGACCAACATTACCCCATAGCAAGTCAGCACCCACCACCATAAACCTCTTTTACGTGGCTTATGTCCGGAGTCAAGTATATCTACTGCATCCTGCATCGTTAAGCGCTTGTCTGGATTCTCTTTCAGGCATCCATTTCTCAGCTTGCGAAATTTCCTTTCAGGGAGCAGCATTTCCAGTATTCTGCCGAAAGAATACACGTCGGCTCGCGAATCCCCTACGCATGGGCTCTGCTGTTCCGGAGCTCCGAATCCATCCGTGCCAAGCGACTGCTTGTAGATTACAGAGTCCTCACTGTCCCCAAGCCCGATATCGATTATCTTCGCCTCGTTCCTGCGTGTCACCATGATATTGTCCGGTTTCAAATCCCGGTGCGACACTCCCATCGAATGCATATAGGCGAGCGCATCCGCTATCTGGCGGGCTATCCCCACCCTATCCTTCTGCGGAATCGACTTATTCTTCCAGAGATAGTCTGCCAGCGTTATCCCATCAATATATTCCATTACGATCACCGGTCCGACTGTGGGATGCGTCTCAAAACCATATACCCCTGCAATCCCTGTATGGCAGATCCTGAGACCGAGCGAATACTCCTTGCGCAACCGTGCAGCCTCCTCCGGATGCGACCGCAACACCTCCGGCAGCCCCTTAAGGATGAAGCGTCGCCCCTCCCTTACCGTAAGCCACAGCAGATTACGGGTCCCCCTCCTGAACGGCTCCAGACAATCCCCCGCTATCCCGCCATCAGCCGGCGCTGCCATCGAATTAGGTATCATATCCGATAAATTTTATTTAAAAACTTTTCCACCGCAAAGTTAATTCTTTTTCCCCAATTATAAAAATCATCAAGATCTTCCATAATCCTCGGTGTTTTCGGTTCAGTGTGGCGAGCGAGGCTCGCCATCCCCCCATCCAATCTTTAATAATTAATATTTGCTACAGCAACCAAACCCCACCCCCTGACGTTAATACAATAGAATATATGCCCTATTCGGCTCATTAGCCATATCAGGCTCATTAGCCATATCAGGCTCATTAGCCCTATTCGGCTCATTAGCCCTATCAGCCCTATTCGCCCTATAGGCCCTATACGCCTAATTAATCTTATTAGCCCTATTCGGCCTATAAGCCCTATTAGACTTATCAAACTTATAAGAATTATAATTAAAATCTTAAAAACAATGGAAAACAGCAAAGAAATAGCTAAGAATTTTGAAGAAAAGGTCCGCCAAGACCTCACAAGCTTCCTTCAGTATAAAGGAGCCCTTGATCCCCACGTCCCGGAATGTCCCGACGTAGAAGAAAAATGGGCTATAATCGGTCGCGCATATATGCCCGACGCTTCCAAGGAGTTCCAGCAGTATCCCGTCGTATCCCTCGGATGGATAATGTTTGTAGGTATGGCGATGGCTTATTATTGGGACACAGACTGGGTGGCTAACGCCGACCGTACCGATTACTACGAAGCCCTTCGCGAAAAGAATGGTTTCGACAACCTTGACGAGACAGTCGTCAAGACCGTGCTCGGATATGAAGGAGAAGCCGCCGACAAAGTGATTGAACTTGTAGCTGAATGTGCATCAAGAGTCCACAGTCTCCTGACCCACGAGCAGGTAGAGAACGGCACTGAAGCCGCCTTCGGTTGCTTCGTAGCCGCACTCCATCAGATGTACCTCGCAGGAATGGAAATGGAACTCAACGCCCTCGGCTACCACATGACTCCCCTCCAGCAGAAATAACCCTGAAGTATCAACACTGTGCTGAGGACGTTAGTCCGAAGTTAAGCCCCATCGCATCGCTGCGACGGGGCTAATTAATTATCATTGTCTCCTTCTATTGGTACGCAAGCGAAGCGATAGAGCCTCTGCCCCTTTGCTTCCGAGTGCCGACTTGATCGTTAATAATTCATCTTCATAGTTAATGAATCCCTCCGCGAGCCCTCTGCCCCTACCATTGAACTTCTTCCATCCAATGGATCTTCAATAGTACAAACATTCAAGAGTCAGACGTTCCGAGTCAAATGGAAACCCGCAATGCGGAGCGCAGCGAGCGAGCCTCAGCGCCCTTTGCTCCCGGGTGTTGTCTGAGCATGCCATGTGGCTCCTCAGCGAGCCCTTTGCGCCTTTGCGTGAGATTTCTCCCCCGTCTTGCCCCTGGTTCAATCCACTTTAAGAAGGCGCGACAGTACTCGGGTGACTCTGCGAGAGATTTTTAGAGCTTGTAAAGTTTAGTAAATTATCCTTTACTCATTCTTTTTCAGCTGTCCTCGACGCACTCTGCGGCGTAGCCTCCAAATCTGCCGGAAGCACACGAGTCATCCTCGTGAATACCAATACCAGCACCGACAATGCCACAATTGTGATAGCAGTAGAATGCAGCGTATTCCCAAGCCCCACAAGAGGACTGACAGTAGCGCCAAACACATATCCCATCAAGCCGATAAGAGCAGAAGCATCTCCGGCACAGTCTCGCCCCTCATTCATAGCCAAGGTATTTCCTACCGTAAACAGCATACCCAAGCAGAACAGCATAGGAAGATTTAATGCCTCATATACCCATACATTGTCTACTAAGTAGAAGCATGCGAACTGAGCAGCAGCAATCAGCAGAAGCCCCCTACCTCCAAACAGGGCAGCCTTCTTCAACGGCTTGAAATGCAATGCCACAGTCGCGCCGAATGCCACAAATATTGCATTGAATCCCATGAAGAGACCAAACTGCAACTGACTGAATCCATAATGATCCTGAATGATGAATGGTGCCGATGAAATATATGCGAACAGCACACCCAAAGCCGCTGCCTTAAGCATCACATGCACCACAAAATGCTTGTTCTTACTGAGCACTACATAATTCTTGAAAGCCGTACCGAAATGCCCCGTCACCCTACGGTCCTTAGGCAGCGACTCCTTGAAGGCTGGTGTAAGAAGAAGCAGCATGGCGCTGAATCCGAAAAGAATCCAGAAAATACCTTGCCATCCCACTGATCTTGCCACCAATCCGCCGATCACAGGTGCACTCGCCGGAGCAAAACCATTTATCGCTCCCACAAGCGCCATCACCTTGGCAAGCGCACGACCCTTATACAAGTCTGCCGGAATTGTTCGAGCAAGAAAATATCCGCCGGATGCACCCAGACCCTGCACTAATCTCCACCAAAGAAAGACATGGATCGTCTTCGACCATACACTCCCGAAAGCACCGATGCAGAACACCACCAACGCCCATATCAATATCGGCTTTCGTCCGAATCGGTCACTAAGCGGACCCAGTATCAACTCGCCCACACCCAAGCCGATCATACCGAAAGTAAGACCTAACTGCACTACAGGACGCGTGGTATGAAACGACCTCACCATCTCCGGCAAAGTAGGCAGATACATATCGTTGACAAACGACCCGAACGCGCTCAGCAACACCAAATAAATAATCAGAAACACATAATATCCTCCCGAAGGACCCGCCTGGGAAGACGCAACTGTAGAAGTTTTCATAGTATATAGTTATTAAGTCCCTCCACATAATCCCCTTAATAAACTAACACCCCAATCCTATTTCAGTTCACTCCACCCTTTGCGTGGGATCATTCCACCAGTCCGAGATAATCGCCGTAGCCTGCAGCCTCCATGTCTTCCACCGGGATGAAGTGGAGCGAGGCGGAATTGATGCAATAGCGCATTCCACCGTCATCCTGCGGGCCGTCCGGGAAAACATGACCCAAATGTGCGCCACTTGACGCTGAGCGCACTTCCGTGCGTACACGCCCGAACGAAGTGTCGGTATGCTCCGTGATAAGCGACTGGTCTATAGGCCGAGAGAATGCCGGCCAACCACATCCGGAATTATATTTCCTCGACGAAACGAAGAGCGGCGTGCCATCAGTAATGTCTACATAAATACCTTTGCGGAATTCATGATCGTATTCATTGATAAACGGTCGCTCCGTCGCCCCGTTCTGCGTCACCTCCCATTGCAAGGGTGTCAACCGTTTCCTCAGCTCCGCCTTGTCGAGATTACGCGGCTTGCGGTTCCTTACCTCCTCGAAGAGAGCAGGATCCACATGGCAGTAACCCTGCGGATTCTTATAGAGATACTCCTGATGGTAGAGCTCTGCCGGATAGAAGTTTTCTAACTTCTCTACCTCCACCACCAACGGCTCCTTATGGCGTCTCTGCACCATTGCCACAAACGCCTCTATCACCGGAATATCCGCCTCATCAGTATAGTAGATGCCGGTTCGATATTGCGTGCCGATATCGTTGCCTTGTCTATTGAGGGAAGTCGGGTCGATACTCCGGAAATAGATCGACAACAGATCGGTCAGCCCGACCTTAGTATCATCATACTCCACCTCCACAGTCTCGGCAGCCCCAGTGCGCCCTGTACAAACCTGCTCATAAGAAGGATATGGAACCAAGCTGTTAGCATATCCCGCCGTCGTCTTCACCACCCCGTCCACAAGTGAGAAAAGATGGTCAGTCCCCCAAAAACATCCCCCCGCAAAATATATCTTCTTCATATTTCTTTTTTTCTTATTACTTTCAAACCATATTGCCGATGTCAACCACCGTAAGCGCCACCATCGCCTGGCTCATGCCTATCTTCAGGGCCAAACCGCTTGCGCCGTCTACCACCCTGTTGCCCCCAATCACAAGAGCACCAAGCCAAGCACCAAAAAAACAATATCGTGGATCATTTGCGTAAGAATTAATTATTGTTTTGACAAGATTATAGTTTCCCATATCAACAATAAAAACCTGTACTCTGTTCGCAACCTCCAATTATCTTATTATTTTATTTATTCAAGTTTCACTCGAGCCCTTTGCGCCTTTGCGCGAGATTTTTAGTACTTGAGAAAGTTGAATTATTTATCATGGTGTTCAGTTTGATGTTCCGAATTTTAGTCTAATTTTTTAGAATTTGGATTTAAGAATTTGACTCAGCAGCTCGGAGAGCTGCTATTATGCCAAAATCCCAGACTTCAGTCCGGAGCTTCTCCGACAAAAGCTCTGTAGCCTCGGAGAAATACTGTGCCCGCTACGACATGGACGAAGACGCCGCCGTCGAAGCGCGCAAACGCATCCTCCAATACGCCGCCGACAACTCCCTCACCCTCCTCGGCATGCACTTCCCTCCAGCCACGAAAGAATGACCCCTAAAAGAAAAGAATGGCCCCTCAAAGTCCACTAAATAAAAACTTACCCAACCTAAAAGCATCCATGTGAAAAAGAGCTGAGCCAGTCACTCACCAAAGCACAAGATTGTGGTGCGAACGCAGTGAGCACATCCCCTCCTAATATAGAATATAGCCCTGCGCCCCACCACCCCAGCGATTCCTGCGTGATGCCCCTCACGACAAAACTCAATCAACAATAATTCAAGTATCCCCTTCGCCTCTTCTCTCCAAGTCGCGAAGCCGTTTCCGCCTGCAGCTATGCTGCATCCAAGACGGATCCCCACGAAAGATCACCGCATCGACCATTGCATATTAACTTGATCATTAATCTTTCATCCTTGATAATTAATCGTTCATCGTTGATCGTTAATCGTTGATTATTAATCGTTAATCGTTAATAGTTGATCGTTGATCGTTAATCGTTGATAATTGAGAATTGATAAAACTGCCTAAGAATTTTAGAGCTTGCGAAAGTAAAGTTAATGATTCAAGTTTCGCTTGTTCTAATTTATTGTATCTCAATTGCCGGAGCATTAAAGTTGCGTAGCTTTCTCTGCGCTCTCCGGCCGATGCGAAGCAGGCCGCCATCATTGCGTGCTTGCCAAAACCGAGTCGCAAAACTCCCCCAATCATCGGAACTCTGTTTCTTTGCGCCTTTGCGTGAGGTTTTTAGCACTTGCGAAAGTAAAGTTAATAATTATTGCCAAATAATATTTTGAAATCTCTTATATTATTGGTAATTTTGCAAGCGAACAAATCCGAATAAATCATCAATTCCCAAACATACAATATGACCAAGAAAAGAAAGAACCCGTTTGCCGGAAAAACTAACCCCACAAGAAGCAGTGCCAACACCACCGATCAATCAAACTGAAATATATTATTGCCCTCTGCGAGCCCTTTGCCTCTCTGCTATTTATAAAAAAGCCTTCACAACTTTCCCGTTGAATACCTTTATCTTAAGCTCAGTGTCTATCGGCATATTGTCTGGAATATTATAATGCATCGGGGTAAACCAATAATTATTGCCTTGCGCATCGGTCACTCGCCATGCCGTCTGTGCCATCTTGCGGTTGCCGTAGCGGTCGGTGGTCTCAGCCCCGGGTTTATGATAAGTTTTTCTTACGGGTATTTCCGGAAGCGATTCATAGATGAAGTCATCTGCAAGATGCTCTACTTTCTTATAGAGTGTCACAGGGTCTGCAGGCTGAGTGCCGTCTGGAATCTTCTTTTCTGTCTCACGATAGAGACGTGGAAGATACCATTCATTTCTATCATAAAGGTCCTTAACATGCTTAAGCTCCCACTTCGCCTGAGGAAAAGCACCTCCCTCTGCAAGTGCAGATGCAAGATTTACGTGTATCTTACCCTTGAATTCCTCTTGACCCGGACAGCACAGAGCCTTATATAGCAACCCCACCTTAATTCGCAACGAATCCTTGTCTGTAATCAAGGCTGCAAGACGGCTCCAGAAGTAAAACTTCGTTGGAGAAGCGAGAATGGCATTTCGGAGCATACCGATGGCCGCCTCCTGTTCCCCTGCAAGTTCATAAAGCTGCGCGCATTGGGCATATAGATTAGCTGATCCCGGATACTCTGCAAGCGCACGATTGATAATGTCCATAAATTGTGGAGAAGCAGGTATGCGGGCAGCATAGAGTTCATCGACATAGCTTGTGATAAGTTTCTCTACAGTAGATGGAAGTATCTTCCCCTCATGCTCTTTCCTGCGCCAATCGCCTGGACGGAGATTGGCAAGATTCCATAGATCTGCAAACTTGACTATTGAAAACCTTGTGGCATCCGTGACCGGTTTGAAACCCTCCTTTACTCTTGCGAGCGACGAAGCATCTGTTGCATCTTTATATAGGCGTATTGCCTCCGTCAATATCATGGAATGCAGCTTGTGAGGCTTCACTACCTGAAGATTCAGATAGCGTGCAAGCATTAGTTTTCGCTCCTTGATGGCATGTGCCGGACTTTGATGCATCGCGTAATATATTATCCAGCCAAAAGGGTAATGACTCTTTATTGGCAATCCATGATTGCCTACCAATTGCACTACTTCTCCATAGACATCGATGGCAGCTCCTCCTTTGGCACGATCAAACCCATCCGATACAAACTGAATCAATTCATTAGTTTCCATGATATAAGATATTAGTTATTTCTATAATGCTACAAAACTACTCATAAAATCTGAGACTGCAAAGTATTTTTTTATATTTTTCGCAACAAATACGAATATTTTATGTTAGAGATATAGACACTAATTGAAATGTTTTGGCTATGAAGAGTTGTCTATATACTGGAACTGGCGATGGTGGCAGCACGTCTCTTGTCGGAGGTGAACGGATAAGTAAAGTTTGCTCCCGGCTTGAAGCATACGGCACTGTCGATGAGTTCTCATCATTTTTGGGAGTTGTGCTTTCAAATTCTCAGTGTCCCCCAGACCTGAAAGAGCAGTTGCTTGAGATTCAAAATAGACTTTTCGATGCAGGTTGCTATCTTGCTACAGCCGTCAAAGGCAACGAGAAGCCATGCTGCAATGGCATCGACTCAGAAGTTGTAGAAAGACTTGAACGATGGATAGACTCCCTTGATGAAGAGACTCCTAAAATCCGTGCATTTGTCTTGCCTGGTGGCTGTGAGCTTGCCGCTCATTGTCACGTAGCTCGGACTGTGTGCCGACGTGCAGAGCGGAGAATTCTTGAGTTGGCTATCGATGAATACGTCGATCCGGTGCTGATAAGATGGTTTAATAGGCTCAGCGACTATCTTTTCATAGCAGCCCGCTATCTCAACCACCGCCAAGGAGTAGATGAAATCACATGGACTCCCGCCTCCAAATCCTAAAATTTGCCTTAATGACCCAACCTAAACGATTAAACAAATAAACAATTAAACAAAAAATATACAATATATGTACTGGACACTTGAACTTGCGTCAAAACTTGAAGACGCACCATGGCCCGCAACAAAAGACGAGCTCATTGACTACGCGCAGCGCAGTGGCGCCCCGCTTGAAGTAATCGAAAACCTCAACGAAATCGAAGACGAAGGCGACACCTACGAATCAATCGAAGAAATCTGGCCCGACTACCCCTCCAAAGACGATTTCTTCTTCAACGAAGAGGAGTATTAAAGGACTATTTCTTTGTAAACATTTGAAAACCAATGGTTGAACAAAAAATAATTTGTTTGGCCATTGGTGTTTTATAGCCTTAAACAGCCTAGTTTGTTTGGCCAAAATGCATCATTTTCTTAGAAAATCATTAGTTTGTTTGGCCAAAAATCATTATCTTTGCAGAGGTTTGTGAGTATTGACAAATTTTTAATAATTATCCTCAAAAATCCTCTCAAAATGGGTAGACCAAAAAGATTATATCCTCTAGGACGTTATCGCCTTCGTATTCGGGGGCGGGTTGATAAGGAGAAACTGTACCTGATAGAACTTGAATATACATGGAATCGCCAAGTCATCAGGAGGGGTATGAATATTTTTTCCAGAATTGATGATTGGAATCAAAATGCGAATCAAGGCAGAGGCGCGGTTAGACCTTCTTATGGTCCTGAAGCCAAACGAATCAATGGTATTCTTTTGGCACGTGTTGATAAGATAGATTCGTTGCTTGCAGAATATCAACAGAAATTCCCAGATCAACTTACATGTGAGTTGATAAATGATTTTCTCCAAGATAAGCCGGTGACTCGTGCAGATAAGGGAAAGGATTTGGTAGAATTTGTCCAAGAAAGATTAGATTCAGACTATTCTCGTAATCGTATCGGAAGAAGTCGATATGAAAATGGGAAAAGCAGCTTGAATATCTTTAAGATGTTCTTGTTATCTACAAATAGAGGCACATATAAACCTGATGGTATATATGTGGGCGATTTGTCTGTAGAGTTATTAGATGAGTATATAGAGTGGAGGCGGAACATCAAAAAGAACAGTGATGGAACGATAAACCATGCACTTACTCCGATTCTAAAGGCTTGTTCGTATGCTGCAGAATTGAAGATGATAGATGTGGCTGTCAATGCAAGGATTCAGGATATGCGAATTAATCCTAAGTTGCTGTTATCTCAAGATGATTCGGAGTTTGATGATAAGAATCTTTCAGCCGAGGAACTACATAAACTTATTTCATATTATCAAGATTGTAGAGAGCCTCGTAGAAGGGAGTTCATTGAAATGTTTCTATTCGCATTTCATGCATGTGGTCTGCGTATAGTTGACATTATGACATTGCAATGGAATCATATTGATTTTAACAAGAGGGAGCTAAGAAAGATAATGATTAAAACTAACAAGCGTCACGTAATTCCTCTTTCGGAGCCAGCCATAAACATTCTTAAGGAGTGGAAAATAAAAAGTACTGGTGGAAAATATGTTTTCAATTTGATAAAGGAGGACATAGATATAGATAATGATGAAGCTCTTTATAAGCTACGTAATAATGTTACTAAGTGTATCAATCAATCTCTTGTAGTGGTTGGAGAACAGATTAAGTTAAACTTTAATCTGACAATGCATGTAGCTCGCCATACCTTCGCCGTCTTCGCTTTAAATAAGGGCTTGTCTATGTCTGTTGTTAGTAGGCTTCTTGGCCATGGAAGTACTGATATAACTGAAAAAGTATACGCTCGATTCTTACCTGAAACATTGTCTTCAGAACTTGGTCGTCTTCAAAGTGATTTTTCAAAGTTTACATTATAAAGTGTAGAATGACCAACAATATTCAAAATATTAGTATGCCAACATAGAAAATGGGGATGCTAAATGTCTGGACACGCAAGTATAAAAAATTACAAAATACATTCCTTCTTATTTCTCAATTATACGAAACATGAATGTATTTGTATAGGAAGAAGATAGAATTTGAAAAGTTGAGGCTAATGGGATGACACATTATATAGAGAAATGAAATTCGTAACGTATTTTTCTCTCCTTCTCTTCAAAATTCTTTTTTCGATAGGAGTTCAATAATTTATGGAACCATATAAGAATAGATCAGACTAGAGCATATTTGAATATTTGAAATAATCCTAAGTTAATTTGGAGTATTAGAAAATATTTATTAATTTTGCATAATAACTATAACGTAAATTTAATTATGGATTATCAGAAACCGACAGTTTTAGTAAAAAGCAGTTTTCAGATGGCTGACTGCTCGAAGAAACCATGTGGACGCCCTTCGTGTACTACGAAGTCTTCTGGTCGACATTAACTACTTAAGACGAGTGGCAGCAATCTTAAGCTGCCGCTTCTATTTATTTAATGGATATGTATTTTAGTAAACTTCCTTACATTATATATAGAGATTATCCAAATTACGGTTATCTTACTGATAATCGCAACTATGGTTATGACACGAAATCAAAAAGCTGTAAAAAAGTAGGTGACAGGATCTTATCAAAATCCGGTAGTATCTTCTATTCTATATTAACAGAGCACCCTCAGTCATTGCTCCAAATATCCAGGAGGTTGTTGCGTCTTTTCCCAAAGGCTTCTTTAGAAGAAATTCAAGAAGATGCAAAAACATTTTATTCTGACTTATCATACGATGGATTCATCAAGGTGAGTAAAGAACCTGATAGAATACAAGAAGAACCTATTTTTTCATATAATAATTTGTCTCCGTATATACTCAAGAAGACTCTTACTGAAGAAAATCCTTCTGTATTTGATAGTAAAGAGTTTACTCATCACCGTTTATCTAGGGTGCATCTATGCATATCTGAGCGATGCAACGAACACTGCGTTCATTGTTACTTTCCTGAATCTTTAAGGAACCATACAATGACCAAAGATCTCTTTTTGATGGTATTAGATCAATGTATAAAGAATCGAATATTAAATATAACACTTAGTGGAGGGGAACCGATGCTTAATAAAAATTTAGGATTCTTTATTCAGAAATGCCGTGAAAATAATTTCTCAATTAATGTTTTATCCAATCTTACATTATTGACCGACTCGCTCATTAAGGAATTTAAAGCCACTCCCCTTTTGAGTGTTCAGACTTCCTTGTATTCAATGGATCCTGTCATTCATGACTCAATTACAAAAGTGAACGGAAGTTTCGAGAAAACAAAACAGGCTATAAAAATCCTTCATTCTTTAAATATCCCTATCCAAGTAAATTGTCCGATAATAAAGCAAAATAAAGACAATTATACACAAGTCTTGGATTGGGCAAACTCTTTAAATATCGAGGCAAGTAGCGATTATTTGATATTTGGATGCATTGACGGCTCATCCAAAAATTTAAGAAGTCGATTGGATCTTTCAGAAATCAAAGAATTATTAATTAGAGAAAAAGAACGAGAAGGTAACTATTTACTTGAAAAAACATTATTTAATACTAATGATTATATCTGTCCTGTATGCCAAAGTTCTCTGTGCATATCTCCAGAAGGAAACGTATATCCTTGTGAGGGATGGCAGAGTAATATTTTGGGAAATGTTAAAGAATTACCACTTGGGATAATTTGGGCAGAATCAAAACACATACAAAAACTTAGAAACCTAACTCTAAATGATTTCCCGAGGTGTAAAACATGTAAGGAAAAATCATATTGTTCTCCGTGTTTAATCAGAAATGTAAATGAAAGCAAAAATTTAAACTATGCAGATATTAATCCTTATTTTTGTTCAATCGCAAAAATAAAGAAATCAATTTGTATGAAAGATGATAAATTTGATTGAGAGGCTATAAATAAGAAATAAAAATTGATCTTATTGCTATTTTGAACAGTCTAAATTTATCCAATAATATTGCGTTACTCAGGGTAAATTTAAAAACTATAAGATATGATCTGATATATGAAAGAAGATGTATTCAATATGCTGGTGTTGTCAGATATGCATTATTGTGAGCATAAGGATTACACAGGCCCTTTTAATGAGATTTTTGATTCCCTTATAGAATGCTTAAATGAATTCTGGAATGAGAATACTAATTTAATACCAAATTGTATTATTTTAGCTGGGGATTTAGGAGCTGTGGATTATGCCCATCCACAGAAACAAGAGACTCCAGGTGAATTGGGAAGATCTTTAATGCATATAGATGAAAAAATCGAATCCCTAATAGCAAGAATACAAGAAAAGTCGGTAAGACCTATAGTGGTGTCCACTCCGGGCAATCATGATAAAAAAGCTTTTGCAGTAGAGCCTGATCCATATTCCAGGAGGGTAAAAGATCTCAATAAAATTGAAACGTTCTATGAGGTCAATAAATTCGATTGGATAAATGACAATGAGGTTAAATTTTTCAAGAATGCATTTGAGAGTGCGCCATTAAGCGGGGCATCGGCTTTTCTACATAAACGGTTTGGAGAATATGTGAAGTTCGCCTCAAAATACAGTACAAATTATATAAGTGATTATGATGAGGGAAGCCGTGAATATTCTTATTGGAAAAGTGTTCCTGAGAATTTAGAAAAGATGGGATTCGGAGCTTTGAGTGGCTGCATGATATTTCCGAATCTAAATGTCTGTGTTGCTACTCTTAATTCTGAAATGCATTACATAATTAAAGAAGATGTATTATTCGGATGTCCAACAATTATAGATCCATTACTGACCTATCTTCGAACCCTCAGGAGAGAAGGGTACGCAATTATTACCGTTATGCATAGGAGTCCTTATAAGATGAGCATGATAGATATCTATGGCTTAACATCAACAATTGAGGGTGAGAAAGAGAAATGTAGCCTTGTGGATAGGATTATCAAAAGCAGTGATTTAATCATATGTGGCCATGATCACAGGCCAGTTAAACGCAGGCCTGATATTCTGGAGGGTTCCACATCTTTGATACAGAATGGTTATATCTTTGAACAAAAGAATTTTGCCCAAAAGAATTTTAAGGAAGAAAAAGAAAAAAATAAAGATCATAAAAAAAAGGATATTTACTATTCTGCAAGTCTTTTGAGTTATGCTCCAAAGTCTAAGATATTGACATCCATTGATTTTAAATGTGGATATTTGCCAATCAAAGATAAGGAAGCATGTACGTATATATGGGAAAGTGGAGTCCCCGTAAAATATTTTCTTAACCAAATGGAGGTTAATGACCTTGAACTGAGCAATGAAGAAGATCGTAAAAGGAATAAGAATTGGGAAGAAAAATGGCTTCCTAAGCTCTTGATAGTTCACGAAGATCCACTTAATGCGTTATCGGAACAAGAACTCATCTCTGAACGTATTGTTGGAGATTTTAGAACAAATTGCAAGGTTGTTGTAATTAATGGCAATAATAATGTCGTTGATTTGGAAAAAGAACTATTATCTAAAATCAATAATATAAAAAACGAGTGGATCTATGTCGCTATTTATATAAACTTAAAAGAAAAAGGCAAATGGGGTAACGAAGAGAAAATTACAGTAATTCCAAATTTGGTAAAAAAGACGGAAGAACTGAAGACTAAGCTTACAACTATTTGCACACTCTTACCTGTAAGTTTTGGCTCAGTAATCCTTATTCGGGAAAAAGAATGACTCATATACAATTTTTTTTATATTATATTCGTTAATTAAAAACAATATTTATTGTTAAGTGTTATCTATATATAGAGATATGCTAAGCATTGTTACTAGGAATCAACGAAAGTAGTTTCTTGGTAACGTATGTTGTATTTAACAAAATAAGAAAATGAATCTATTTAGTAATTGCCTTAGTATGCACGCGATGATCCGTGCTGCCAAAGAAGACAAATTGAATGAATACATCGAATCTGTGGAGAATAAGAAACTCTCTAACGGAGAAACTATGCGCCAAAGAAGTGAAGCCATATCTAAGGCAAACCTTACTTTTGACTATAATCGCATATCTAAGGATTATGTTCAACCTCGAGGTTTTATGGATCTTTAGAAAGCCTTACAATCAAGTAATGAAGTAGTGGGCATAAAGATTTTCTCCCATTAACTTAAGGAAGGAACATTGATTAAATCTGTGAAAAAACTACAATGAAAAGTGTTGATGCGGTCGGTCTTACCATCGGACTCATTAATTATATGGGAGAAGAGGATGTATTTACGTTTTGTAATAATGAATTTGAAAAAGGCCTATTTGAACCATACCGTAAAGGAATCAATAAATATGGTAACGGTAAGCCCTTGGATAAAAGGGTATTTAAGCCGAAGTTCTACAAGATGTTCGGCGACAACAATGCTATGTTTATAACTCTAGCAGATGATTTTGCTTTTGTAAGTCGCTCTCTGCATTCCGCGCATATGGCAAATGAGGGAGAACCACATAGGAAGAATTATAATGTGCAGGTTGTAAATGGAGTATATATCCGTCAAGATAATAAGGAAAAGCAACTTGTTGATCTAGCAGACACAACTTTCTTGAGAAAAAATGATTGTTATCCATATGTAGGAGCCATTTGTTTAAAAATAAACAATGGTTTGCTGATTGGTAATGGCTTGGAACTTGCTATGCTAATAAAAGATAAAATGGAACAAATTGCGGCCAAGATAGAGCCATGTACCAATCCCCTTCGTAAGTGTCAGATAATAATTATAAACAGTTTTTCAAACTTTGAATTGACAGTATTGATTTTTTCCTATGAGATAAGTAAAATATTGACCTTTGTAAATTCGGTACGGAAACTTAGGCTTTCCGATTTGGATGATGAAAAAAAGAAAAAAGAGATTGTTGAGGGATCGTTGCTTGAGATGTATAAAAAAGACGATAATGAAACTGACATAGATATAGAAGATGCTCACCTCTTTTCGTCAACAATAACTAGACTGGGATATGACTCCACTGCATGGAAAGATATAAATGATACCAAGAATGAAGATAATTCAGAAAAATTCAGGATACAAATAGATTTTGAACTACGTACCGGACACTGTAATGTGTTCTGGAAAGAGATTAAAGATCTAGCAGAGGATATATGGAAAAATGATCTTTCAAATGAAACCGACAATTTGAGCTTCTTGACAGTACCTGGTCATCATACTACACGACTTGAAATCTCGTCTGCTTCAATAAAAGAGGTCGATCTTTTGCAAAGTAAAATTTTGGAATCTCAACTGATACATTCACACGTCAGGAAAGTTAGATTGAAACTCATATTCCCAATTGATGAGACCAAAGAAGAAAGGAAAATATCAGAACGCCATCCCAGTTTGATGAATAATCTCAGGAATGCTTGTTTTGAAGAAGAGTCACTATCTAAACTAAAATCGAATCTTTCTGCTCTTGGTGTTTCAAGAGTGCTGAAAGAACGTTTGCTAAAGATGTTTTCCACATTCAATACATGTCTTAACGATGTGACCTATTTCCCGTTCTTCTTGGAACTTCGTGGATTTCTTAAAAGTATACTGATAAGTATAGAGAAACGTGCGGAAGACAATTGCGGCAAAAATGATAATACAGAACTACATGCCTGGATTAACAAAAAGATTGCCGTTTATGAACGTGCGTATTTCAATAGGTTTCATCATAGTTCACGTGCGCTTGCTGTGTCTGATTCTAATCTTGAATATAATGGAGGAATTCAGCAAGTTTTGACAGCTTATGACTACGTATACAAAACCATAATGGGATTTGTTACGCATGACTCAACGACAGGGCGTAACGAAGGTGAGGAAAGCATAATATATATATCTGGTTACGAAGATGTAAATTCAGAGAAAAATTCACTAAAGGTCGATATTACACACCTAACTTCACCTGAGCTTCTAACAACTGTGATGTGGAAAGAAGCACTCAATTTCTTTTGGGAGACACTAATAGCGACAGAAGGAAAAGAAGAGCAGAAAACAGAGAAATATATGCTTTTGCTAAAGGACATTCTGCAAGAGGGTGACAAGCTTGTTTTTTTCCGTAATAGTATACGTCTTGACCGCAGACTCGACAGACGTAGGCGCGGACACGATATTCTGTATAACACTATATCTCCTAAATTTATGCAATATATAGTGTTAGAGAATTATGTGTTTTACAACGGATATAATGGAGATTTCGAACTTTATACCAACCGCTATTGGAATTATTTCTTACAAATGGCCCACAAATATGACTCTCCGATAAATGGAGAGATGAATGAAAAATCTTTTATAATTTTTATGGTTCGTTGGCTTTTTGTAAGGAAATTGGCCATTTATACCGATTCAGATGACGCCTCAGGGATATTGTCATATAATGTATATGTACCTTATGACCGATCTATTGCTGATCTATGGATGCATTATATTGCAGACGCTATCAGCTTCGTGGATATATTGGTAGATGTTCTTAGAAATTTCAGTATAATCGAAACCCTTGATGCAGATAAATCAAGGTTTGTTATTAGGGGATTGAATGAATCGTATCAAGATCGTCCTATAAAACAGCAGATTGAAATATTAAAAGAAATTGAATGCAACCTAGAGTCGGATTCAGAAAGTCTACTCCAAGGAAAAATAAAAATATATAATTCGGATATGGGTTGTACATTCAACTATGTGAACATGTTAAGTCTTAGCTTGATGAAAAGTGCTGAAATGTTAAACGATATTTCAGAAGATAAAAGACTAAAATGTAATAATTTCCCAGTTAAGGTATTGAGGCGTGACAAAAAAGGAAAGATAGTTAACTCAGAAGGCTACCAACCATTACTAGCTGATCCATTGGGAGGAGTATTTTTGCATGACAACTCACTTAGACATAAATATTTCCGAATGCGAATGGCATATCAAATGAGTTTGTGGGATCTAGCTTTCAGAGATAAAAAAAATGATTTAAAAAAAATAGAAAAAGAATCAAAAAAAAAGAATGCTGTATAAATTAAATTACAGATTTTGATAAATATTGTTAAGAGTATCAATATAATAATCTATACAGTGTGCAAACTCAATATTTGCACACTGTAATTTTACACAAAACTCTCTAATGTAAACTTTCCTTATTTTAAAATGATTGTGTTCGTAAGTAATATATCTCCACCAATCTGCCATTTTCGTATCTCATTATTTAAATAAATATGTTGTATAGGAGTAATGCAAAAAATTATCTGTTACATTATCATCAGCAAAGCATTACAATCATGATATCCAAAATTTTTGCTCAATAACGAGAATCACAATACAAATAATTGATTTAATAATAATAGATTAGTCATCTTTTATCATTACCATACGTCGTATTGATTTGCTACATCCTCATCGTAGAAACTCCTGACTTTTACATCAAGTAATTGAGCTATTCTTAGCAACATCAAAATATCAGGTTGCGAAGAATTTGTACACCATTTAGAAACTGTTGTGGAGTTAACTCCAAGTTGAGATGCTAGCCAAACGTTAGTCTTTTCTTTCTCAACAAGAAGATTTTTGAGTCTGTTGATTTTTTTCATATAGCAAACTTTTTTACAACCTTATTAGAATAAATCTTAGTAAGTACTTATAATGATTTTTTTAGTTTCAAAAAGATTGGCATCACGAAAACATAGGCAAGTATGGAAAAGAGCAATCCTCCCATACTCCCGACTGCGAATGTGAACCAAAAGTCACCGTCATCCTTTCTGTCGAAAAGGAACGGCACCAAGCCAAGGATTGTCGACAATACAGTGAGAAATACCGGTACCACCTTGTTACGGAATGCTTTCAAGTAAACCTTAACTCTGTCTTCAAAGGCATCTTTCTTCAAAAGTCCTCGATATTCATATATCTGGTAGATTCCCGCATTGACCACAATACCGGCCAAAAGAACTATAGATGCAAATCCACCGTTGCCAAAAGGAATGTCAGTGAAATAAAATGTCAGGAACGTACCTATGAATGATACAGGAATAAGGCTTATTATTACAAGCGGTAGTGTAAGCGACTCGAAAAGCACAGCACAGATGAAATAGATTATGACCGCTACAAGAAGCAGTAGCCAATACTGTGTCCCTTCATCCTTATGCCAGCCGTAGGTGGTGTTAAGGCATCTGAATCCAACCGGGAATTTTGAATTAAACTCATCGGTTACTTTCTCAATCAGTTTGTTGGAGTAATTCCACGAGCCAAGCACATTGAAGGCGACCCTTAGCACATATTCTTGATTCTTGCGCGGGATACTGTTCTTAGCTTGCCTGCGCGATATATTCATATAGTTGGAAAGTCGTGTCGGACTTCCATTTACGTCTATATAGGAGTTTTCAAGTTGCCAAAGGTCAAAATTGTCGTTTCGCTTTGAATGCAGCTGTATATCTGAATCTATATATTTGTCCCTGTATCTGCCAACCTCCCTTTCCGCAAGTAACCCGCTCAGTGAAGCATGGGCTGCGCCTATTGGAAACCGGTCGAGTGCAATCCTCTCCTTGTCGTAGGTCATAAACAGCTCATCCTCCTGATTCTCATGTCCGGGAGTCTCGATTATTACGTCCTGAACTCTCGGATTCTGTTGCAATTGTCTTGACATTTCTTCCGCAAAACGATAGAGACGGTCATAGTTGTATCCGGCTATTTCGATTCGGTGTGAACGGTAGGCAAGGTTGAGCGAGTTGCTGAAACCTCGCTCGCTGACCCCATATGTGCTCCAGTCAGCCCCACCAAGGGAAATAAGCTGACCGATCACCTTATTTTCCAATTGATAAGGGAACCCGGTATTTCGGGCTTCTTCCTTAAATTCCACTTCTATTTGTCCACCCCACCATCCGATATTGGTCTCAAACTTCTCTATTTCCGGAAACTGCGATAGGAAACGCTCAATATGTAGCATCTTGTCGTTGAGCTCATGCATGCTTCCCCCTACGGGCATCTTGCCCCGAATGTTAAGCCTTTTCTCATTCTCTTCCGGGCGTCGGTCGGAACTTGTCGTGATATGCTCAGCAAAAAGGCGCATTGTGCCACCAAGGTATTTAGAAAGTGGGTCCTTAAGCTTACGCACAAAGAAATCACTTCCGAGACTCGCATTGTAAGTTTTCTCATACCAGCGGAGTTCCCTTCGCTCATCCTGCGGAAGATAGATATTACCTTCGTCACCGAGTTTGTCCGGCAGTGCATGGAATGGAATGCCAAAAAGAAGGATCAAGATGATGATGTAAATCCATTTTCGTTTTTGAGTGAATCGTATATACTTCCCATAATATGACAATAGTCTGTCTGCAAGAGGAGTTTCATTGTTTATTTTAGCTTTTCTTCTCTCTTTATATCGAGTCTTTTCAATGAGTGCCGGCACAAAGAGAAGAGCCACTATTAAAGACACACCAAGATTGATGATGATTATCCAAGAGAAATCATGCAGGTCTTTCTGCAGCTGTTCCGGCAGGAAGAAGATTATTACCAAAGCTCCTATTGTGGTGAGTAGTGCCGCAAGTATTGCAATGAATGCGTTTCGGTCGCGATGACGCAGGTAATGGTCTACCATCACAATAGATGAGTCTATTATAATTCCAAGCGACACTGTGATTCCGGCAAGTGCAAAAGTATGTAGCCTGATGTCTGCCAGCCAGTAGATCAGGACAGCAATAAGAATATTTGCCGCGAGCGTTATGGAAACAAGAAACAGATATTTCCATCGCCTCCGTATCAACCAAATGAATATAAGCAGAATCAGCAGTGACATCAGGCTTCGACGTACAAGTGTACGCAATTCAGTCTCCTGCTTGTCAGCTGCATTGAAAGTGAGAGTAAGATATACACCTTTCTTAAGATTCTTCTGCAAGTCATCAATCTTGTCTATCAGTTCATGCGAAAGCCGTATGATCGGTGCGTCTGAGTCGACATATATGTTCAGATATATAGTGCTGAGTCCGTTGAGTCGGTAATAGCTTCCGGGAAGTCGGTCCTTGTATTCGTAATCGGCAAGGTCTCCCATATAGATGATGCTCCCTCCCACATTCTTTATCGGCATACGTTCGATCGGTTTGTCAAACTGATCCACCGAGAGATAGAGAGCCTTCAGCTCATTTTTTCCGTCAGAGTCTTCCGTTGTCAGCTCCCCTATAATTTCGGCTCTCCCCATAAATCCTTTCAGAGCCTCCTCTATATCAGATACCGTGATGCCATAAGTGCGGAGTGTCATAGGATCATAACTTATCTCCACATATTTTCCACGTCCCCCGGTGATGTCGACACGCCTTACTCCCTCTATCGCCTTAAGTGCAGGCGTCACCTGATTGCCAACATATTCTTTCAGCTGATCGTCCTTCATAGTGGCGTTGAGCTGATACGTTAGGAGCAGTTTCTCCTTCTCATCTTTTCCGGAAGAGGTTACGACCTCTCCTCCGGTTACCGCCGGATATGACACTCCCTCCGGAAATTTCTTGTAGATCTGCTTTATGGCTGAGGCTATCTCAAACTTTGTAGCAGAGACGTTTGCCTGAGGTTTCAATTCAATCTCCACACGTCCGCTTCCGAAGTTGGACACCGACGAAATGCTCTCCACACCTTTTATGGCAGACACAACTCCCTCTATGCGAGATGTCACGTTCTGTTCTATCACTTTCGGCGAAGCATTGTTCCAGTTGAAACTTACCGTGATGGTCTTTCCCTGACGCGGACGCGGCTCCGGCTCCACATCAAGAAGCGGAATCACAGCTATTCCGGCAGCCATACAAATCACCATCACCATCAGCAAGGTAAACGGCGATACTCGGTCAAGGCGCGAAAGAAAGCTTTTCTCAGACTGTTTCATGGCTGCAAAGTATTCGTCCCATTAGCCCTATTTGCCCTATAGGGCTTATAAACCTTATACACCTGATAATAGAGCAAAGGCACAATGAAAAGACTCACGGCGGTTCCCACTGTCATGCCCACGACAAGTGTAAGCGATAAAGGATATTGCAATGCCGATCCCATATCGCCTCGATGTAGGAATGGAAGGAGAGCTAAGATAGTAGTCAGAGACGTCATCAGTATCGGACGTAGTCGCTTGTGTCCGGATTCGTTTACAGCTTTCAAGAGCGGCATTCCTGCGCGGCGAAGCCTGTTAATGGTGTCGATCTTTAATATCGAGTCGTTGATTATGATGCCCGCCATCACGATTAGTCCGGTCATCGACATGATGTTTAGCGTCTCTCCTGTCAGCCACAGCACTATGAAAACTAAGCACACATCTATCACCATCTCGAAGAGAATGATGAGCGGCTGCACAAGGCTCTCAAATTGGGCGGCAAGAATGAAGTATAGAAGGGCAAGTGACACAGCGAGCACAATGGCAAGTTCCCCTATGAGCTTGCGGCTTTTGAAATATTCTCCGTCGTATGTCGCAGTGTACTCTGCATGTCTCTTCACAAACCTGTCAGTGTAATCCATCACTTCCCTTATCTCCTTGCTTCCGGCGTTGACTTCTATAGGATAATAGTCGCCCGTGCCGGCTGCTGAAAGACGTTTGTAGTCCTCTCTCCTTGATTGTCGCAATATGAGTGAAAGGGGGATGTCAATTCCCTCGTCATTCTTCACACTGCCTCCCATTATGCGGTCACTTTCGTTTCCCTGTTTCCCAACCATTATTGGAATTGAATTAGGACCGTCACTTATTTCAAACACCTTATTCTTGTGCACAGCCTCGCGCAGATGTGCGTAAAGTTGTCTGTATCCAACCTTGTAGAGAGTCATGCGCTCTGAATCTGCAAGATATTGAAGGTTTTCTTCAGTCACGACGGGACGGATATTTATATCGGGAAAAGCCCGGCGCAAGGAATCAATGAAGGCACGGCTTTCAGCAACCTTGGGACGACTCCCTTCAGCCGTCTGAATCCGTATTTCAAGGTCGCTTCCTCCTGTCTGGAATACAAGTTCATAAAGATTGCCCGATGATTCAAAAGATACGCTTGCTTTCGGATAATCTTTGGCTACGGCATATTCGATTTTTCCCTTAGCATTTTCCAGCGCCTCTGCATCTTTGCATTTAAGATAAATGATGGCTTCCGAAGTAGTCAGTTCCTTGGTATGCGGAAGCAGAAACTGCTGTACTCCTGCCATTACTGTTGAGTGGGTTATTGGGTTTTCATCGTTTTCAACGTTATTGGTGGAAAGATATGCAAGAAGTTCTGAAATTCTTCTGTCGTTTTCTTCAGCAGAAATCCCGGCATTCCAGTCTATTTCCACGAGCGTATCTTCCGGAGCGATGTAAGGCATCCGCTCCTTGTCAAGGTTGACAAAAAGCAATGCCGAAAGAGGAATGCAAAGAAATCCTGCTATTATATAAATCCAAGCATGCCTAAACACGTGTGAATGTATCCTGTCATATAAAGAAGCAAGCTTCGATTTATAAGTCACATTATCCCTATTAGCCCCATTGGGCCTATAAGACCTATAAAAACTATAATAATACACAGGAATGACCAGCACCGACACTCCCAATGAAGAGAATAGCGCGATAGCCACTGCCATAGCCTGGTCATAGAAAAGTGCCCCGGCAGTCCCGCTCAGAAACATCAGCGGAATGAACACGGAGCAAGTGGTCAGCACACTGCTGAGCATCGGCACGAACACCTCTCTCGTCCCCTCTGTTATTGACTCTGACAAGGATTTCTCTTCTGTCTGTTTTTGCCTTATGTTGTCGATAACGATTATGGAGTTGTCTACCATCATTCCTACTCCGAGTATAAGTCCGGAAAGGGAGATTACATTGATTGAGATATTAAGCAGGTGGAAGAATAAGAGAGTAATGAGGAGCGACACCGGGATTGTTATGATGATCAGAATTGTCGGTCGCCAATCGCGCATGAAAAGGAAAAGAATCAGACATGCCAATATCGCTCCCAAAAGTAGATTTTGTTCAAGGTTGCTGATGGAGTAGGATAGAAGTTGTGTCTGGTCGCGGGTCAGTTGGAAATTGATTTCCGGAAATTCCTTCCCGAGATCTTCAAGAAGCTTTGCCATACCCTCCTGAAGGTCTTTCATCTGTGCGTCGTTCTGCTTCACGACCGCCATGGTCACGGCATTGTGCCCGTCAGATCTCACCAATCCGGATCGGGTTGCCGTGCGTTCCGTTATGTCGCAGATCTCTCTGAGTGTCACAAGGCGACCGCCATGATTGATATAGATAGCGGCAATATCCTCCTTTGTGAGTATTTGAGAGTCAAAATGGATATTATAGCGATAGATGCCGTCTACTATGCTGAGAGCACCAAGTGTAATGTTATTGTCAGAGATGGCTCGTTCTATGTCGGAGGCTGTCAGTCCCAAGGCATCCATCTTTGCAGGGTCCGGAATACATTCAATCTCTGTGCCCGGTATTCCGCTAACGTCGACCATGGCAGTCTGCGGAAGTTGCTCTATGCGTTTAGCCACTACATCGCGGGCGAAGCGTGCCAATCCGGCAAACCGCATTCCTGCCTCGCTCCCTTTCGGTTCTTCTTTCAGCGAAATGTCAAGATAGAAAGCCGGAATATCCATTGCCCCGGCCTTCATCACCTTTGGTCGGTCGGCATCCTTCGGCAGAAAACGCATCGCACGATCTACCTTCTCATTCACCTCGATGAAGATTATGTCCATGTCGCTACCCGGCTCGAATAACAGACGGATAGTTCCGGCATCCATCCGGCTTTCAGATTGAATGTCCTTCAGTCCTGCTACCTGCAGCAACTGCTGTCGAAGTGGTTTCGTATAACTTTCTTCCACCTCGTTGACTGCATATCCGGGGCATACTGCCTGCACTGTAATCTGCGGCACAGCGATATCCGGCATCAGCGACACCGGAATCTTCCGCATAGCCACCAATGCCACCACCGTAATTGCAATCAGCACCATGCTGACAGCAATCGGTCGTTTTATCAATCCATTATTCATCGTAGTTTCACTTCTGTTCCGTCAGCAAGGTTGAGATTGCCGCTTGTTATTACGATGTCCCCTTTTTCAATAGTCGTTTCCTTACGCTGGCAACCGGTGATGGCGAATGAGTTAATATTGGAGTGCACTACATCAACGTAGGTCCAGACTGCACGACCATCCCTGTAGCGGAATATCACATGGTAACCGTCGCGCTCCACAACGGCATCTTTAGGCACTACAAACATATCGCCGACATTCTCATCTACCGTAATCCGTACGTTCATCCCGTCTATCAGCATCGGATCTCTACCGTTTATGTGTGCAGTGACTTTCACAAGCCCTTTCTCATCGACTTGAGGATTAATGCCTGTCACAATTCCGCTGAATCTCTTTCCCTCATCCACGAAAGGGGCAACCGTCACTTCCCGTCCTTTCTGCACGCTTCCCAACTCAGCCTCCAATACTTTGAATTCCACGTCAAATGAAGAGTCATCTATCAGAGTGCATACCTTGTCGCTCTTCTGATGCGTCTTGGCATCGATGTTTGCTATTCGTCCGGAAAAGGGAGCACGAAGGTCGCATTCAGCCAAAGCTCGTTTCGCCTCCTCTAATTGATACTTGGCAGAATAATATCCGGATGTCACCTCTGCACGCTTCATTACGTCGGCAGGCACATCCTTCATGTCGGCATCATAACCGAGCCCTATCAGTTTGTCTGTAAGATCCACGTTTGCACGGTAGAGATCATGTTCCGCTTTCTCCACTTCACGCTTGCGCTGTTCCTTGTCGAGCGTCGCTATCACCTGACCTTTGCCTACATACTGCCCTACCTTCACGTGGAGTTGAAGCGTAACGCCATCGTTAGAAAACCGCAGGTCGCTTTTTTCCCGGGCTGAAAGATGACCATTACACACCACTTGTTTTTGAAACGGCAACACCCTAAGTGTCATAGTGTCAACATACGTCTCCGACATCGTAAGCACCTCAGGCGCGGCATTCTCTTTAGCATCCTTCTCCCCCTTACCGCAAGCAGATAATAATAAAAGAATAGCGACCGGATATATTATTTTCTTTTCTATATTTTTTTCAAAGACAGTCATTTGAATTTCCTAAACGATTAAACAATTAAACGATTAAACAAACCTATCTGTTGATAAGGGTCTCGAAGTCTGCATCTAAGTCCCTATTATTCACCCAGTCATAGAGAGTAAATTTCCGTAATGAATAATAAGTGCTCCAATATGATTGTAAGAGTCTTACATACTGTGCTCTCGCATTTTCCGACTCCTGCCAAGCTGTGTTGAGATCCGTAACGGTTGCAGTTCCAGCCTCAAAGCGACGTTTCGTAATGTCATATCTCTCATTGGCAATGTCCTGAGCTTTGAGTGCATTCTTGCATTGCACCGTCTGAGTGTTGAAACTCTGCACATCGGTTGCCAAATCCTGCAGATATTTGTCGTGTGCCTGTTGCAGACGTACCTTGTTGGCTTCAAGGTCAGCCTCAGCCATCTTCACCCGTCCGCGTCCCATACCCCAGTCGAAGATCGGAAAAGAGAATGTCAATCCGACTATTTCGTTATCCCGCATTCCATGGTATGCATCAGAGAAAGAATCTCCGCTCTTGTCAAAACCCAATTGGCTGTGTATCTGCATTTGTAGTCCCCGGCTTCCCTTTGCCTGCGCAACGCTCTGTTCCGATTCCAATATGCTCACTTTCTGTTGGAGGTTGTGCGATGAGTTGTTTAGGGCACGTTCTATCACGTCGTCTTCTATCATCATTATGTCGGTGATGGTATATGGTGATATTAGAGTCACGTCCAAGTCAGATGGAATCCTGAGATAGGAGAGTAGACTGAATAAATTGTTACAGAGATAGAGCTTATTGTCACCCACCTCCACTTCTGCATTAAGCACTGAGAGTTCAAGTTGCAAAAGTTCGCTCTTTGTGATGGTTCCAATTCCGAAGCGTTTATTTGCTATCTCGAGAAGAGACCGTCGGTCTTTAAGATTGTTTTCCGCTTGCCGCAGGTGAGACTGGGCAGAGAGTACATTGAAGAAGAGATTTACAACCTCAATTCCGACACCCTCCATAGCCTCGAGATAGCTTCGCTTAGCCATATCATATTTAAGCGGCTCAGTCTTCTTCAACCATTTCAGTCGGTTGAAGGCAAAGAGCGGTTGCGTATAGCTCAACCGTATGGGGCGACTGTTGTAGAGCCGGTTGCCATAGCTGAACTGGTCGAGTCGGTGGAGATACGACTGCACCGAGAGAGTTCCGCCGAGAGGAGCGATGTTCTGATTGATGGAGAGAGACAATGAGTTGGAGAGAGTATTGTTTTCCACATAGTAAATCTGTCCGCTTTCATAGTCGCGGGTCTGTACCATTGAGCGGTCAAACTCCATCAGTCCGCCTGACAAGTTTATTGAAGGAAGCAGTTCCGCTTTATAAGAACGATGGCTCCAATACTGGCTCATGAAGTTAAGTCGAGCAGCCATCGCATCATAACTCTGCGCCTGAGCTATCTCGATGGCATCTGATAGAGTAAGTACCTTGTTCTGCCCAATGGCGACTGCGGGTAGAAGAAGACTTATAAAAATAAAAGATTTAATATCAGATTTTAATTTCATCATAGTCCAAGTTTTCATTCATTCGTTCTCCTATGAAATAAATGGATTATTTTTTTAGCTCATACTTAAGAATGACGTACCCTTTTTCTTGTCCGAATGAAGGATCTCGCTCATACACAGCATATAAAATGTCGTCTTTCAAAACCATTGGTGAGAATGGGTAGAATGTCTTGGTTTTAATCAGACCTGAAGATGTATTTCCATTTTTTTTGTTATATATGCAAGTTCCCATTTTCTGGTTGGCCAAATAGTTAGTTATGATATACTTCTCCGTTTCAAATACTACGGTAGGCGCATTAGGTAAATTTAATTCTTCTTCGAGTTTTATTTCTTCAGGATTTTCTGTATTGAAAGAAAAATCATATTGTAATGAAATTGTATCTGTACTATCATCATATATGAATAATTTATTTTGTAATGGTGGAACTATCACTATCCCGTCGGGTGATTCTGTAAAAATGTGTTTTGAAAGAATGACATCAGGTATGCCTTTGTTAGCAATGTATTGATTTTGAAAATTCCCCTTTCGGTCAATGGATACAACCAAATCTTCTCCTTCACCACAACTTAAGTTGAATAATAGGAAACCATTTGGTATTACTGCTAAATCCATTGCTGCTACGGGAAGTCGGATTGATTCTATAAAATTCAGATTATTATCAAGAGTTAGAATTTTTAATCCATACATGTCAAGGATAAATACATTATCGTTTGAGTTTGTTATAGCCTTTGCTGATATACACTCTGCATCAGAATGTCCTTTTACATTTATGATTTTTTCCACCTTCCCGGAGTAATGGCTTATCTTAAGCACATTGCTCATAGCATCAAGTAAAAAAAGAGAGGAGTCTCCTACACATATGTCTTCTATAGTAGAAAAAAATAATTCATCATTATCGGTTATTTTTACAGAATCTATTGAATTGATAAATGTGTTATATGGGATGAGATTTCGAGACATATTAATGTTTATACACTCTTTCCCAGCTATGTCTTCTTGAATCTTACAACCACTTAGTATGGAGACAATTAAAATTACCAAAAGGGTACTGAAAAAATTATTATTTAACATTGCAACTTTTATTAATAAATTCATATTCAATTCAAGTAAGAAATTCTTTCAAAAGAATTTCTTACTTGAATAATTCATACTGTAAGTTTGTTTTCAATACATTATGGAAGCATTTCTTCATTAATTGACAGGACAATAAAATGTACAGTCATGCTCATGCACTGTCGCTGATCCCGAACGGTTGGGAATACTAAAACCAAATTTTTGGGGTGTTGGTACAGTTGTTACTTCACCATTTTCAAATCCAGTTCTATAGCACTGTCCATGGCGGGGCTCCCATCTTATCTGTGGAATTTGGTTATAATCGTAATCCCCTTCAGTCAAAGCCTCAACATTCATTATTGTAAGAGTATCATAATCGCTTAGATTACTTGTAAGCGACTTTAAACCTTGGTATCCAACTGACATCAAGGCTGTGATTGCCAACGTAGACAACCATATTTTTGATTTTTCTTTCATTGATTGAGATGTTTAATTCAAGTTTATTTAACTATTCAAACTATGTAATTATTAATCGGTTTTTATCATTTCAACCGAGGCGGTAAAGTTTGGCCGCTATTAACTAAGAAATTATTTTTGTGACTGTAGTATGGTTATAAAGTTTTATATTTATTGATAATCTCAAGAGCCTCAGCCTTCATGTCGTTGGTAGCTGAAGACTGTATTTTTTCGTTAAAACTATTGACTTTTACAGCAATTGTGTTTAATTTATCCAGATTACCAAGTTGTTCATATAGCTTCATAAGTCTATAGTATGGGTATATCCGATTGGGCATTGTGTGGTAAGCATGGATATAGGCTTTCTCAGCAATATCATATGCTTCCATATCCCTATAGTTATTACCTTGAAGCACTAAAAACATAGGGTCGTTACTGAGCTGGGCACCGCGGCGCAATATTCTATTACTGTCATTGTAGTGTCCTTGCTCCGAAAGGATTTTTGCGAAATCAAACAGAAAACGTTTGTTATCATCTAAATAATTCAGAAGAGAGTAGTAATCTTTTATGAAAGCTTTGTCATGAAGTCCCGCAAACATGCGATACTCTTTTTCCGCGTCCAAACGCTCACGAACATCCTTTTCACATAGATATAATATACAGATTATAAAAGTAACTATTGTAGTAGTCTTTAAAATTGCATTATACATAGAATCATATTTATCTGCTTTTTCCGCTTTTTGAATAGAAACGGTATATGATGTAATGAGTACACCTATGATTTGATATGGCAGTAGATCAAACGGATATGAAAATAAAGAAATTATTAAGAGCGTTAAAGCTATAAGAAAAAGAGGACGGCAATTCACCCACAGTTGATGCAATACATAACCAATCAGAGCGATTACAAAAACCAATCCCACAACTCCTTGCTCAACTCCGACGAGAAGCAGGTCATTGAAAGCATAATCAATTGCGTCTACACTGACGAGATTGATCTTAGGCATATGCATGCTTATTTCTGTCGTCTTTAGGGCATATCGATTGAAAAAACTTCCTATTCCATTGCCCAAAAAAGGATTGTCAAGGAAGCAATGGAAACCGATATAATTGATAATTCCTCTTCCATCTGCTGACCCCGACTTCAAGAAATATAAGCAAACAGCGCAGAGTGAAGCAGTGACAATGAATATGCTCCATTGTCTCCAACCCTTGATCTTGTGATGGAAAAGTATAACCAAACAAATAAAAATGGCAAGAAAAGCAGCCCTACTCATAGTCATTATCAATGGAACTGTCATAAATAGAAGTGAAGCATACCCAAGAATTAAGTATTTGCGACTTTGTGATCTCCGCGTGAGGTTTTTACATAAAGCTACTATACCCAATGCAAGATACGCAGAATAGGGACCAGGATTAAGAAATGATCCGGTGACCGGATAGAGATGATGCCGACTCGTTCCGGATATTATCTGTAAATATCCCATACCGGCTTCTACAACAGCAAAAAAGATAAGAAGAAATAAAATGACATTTCCCGACAATCGGCATCCTGATATTAGTATCCGCATAGCCACATAGAGCATGCACATAAGTGTAGCTCGAATTGCAAATCCTGCTGCTGGATATGTAGCGTCAAACCAGAGTCTACACATAGCATAAACATACCAGACAATTACAATACAGTCAATCCAGTTGAATCGTATCTTAATCTTCCTAACAAAGGCTATTACGAATCCTATTACGGCCATCAATGGAATTATGAAACAAAGGTAGATTTCAGTCTCGGATCTTCCGACACTTACTGGCAGTATAGAGATTATCAAGAGGGATATGACACACACCAATGCGATCCATGTATCCACATGGATTCCCTTAACAGTACTTATCACGGTACCTGATATGTCTACTATACGCTGCTTTATCATTTTGTTATAACATTTTCTTAAATATTCGATCTTTTCTGTATTTACCTGTTTTGGGATCGATGGAATATGATATTCTGGAAACCACCCCCACAATATATTCTTCGGGAACCAAGCCCCAATAGCGGGAATCGTTTGAATTAATTACGTTGTCGCCACACATAAAATAATAACTGTGGCGGAATGTATGGAAATCGAGGGTATTCCCGTCCGCAAACACTCGGTCTGTCTCCCAATCGAATGTGATATTCTTTCTCGTCTCCCATTCAAGAAGCATACGGTAAAGACTTCCCTCTTTTGCAGTCAACTTGACATGATCACCTTTGCGAGGCAGATATAGAGGCCCAAAATTCTTTATAGTCCATGGCAGGTGTCCGTCGTATGGCAGACAGTGGAATGCGAATTCCGGAAACACACTGTCTGGTATGTTCTCAAAACTGTCCTGCATACCTTTAAGCCCAATCAGTCCTTTGTAGTTGTTATTTCGGAAATGTCCGTTTGCGATTGAAACAGAATCACCCGGTACGCCGATGCAACGCTTGGCATATACATTGTTGATGACGAAATTAATCTTATCGTCGTGACGGGGATAGTTGAACACAAGTATATCATTGGGTTTGATAGCCCGTCTACCTCTCGTGCGCCAGCTTTTAAGTTCTATACCATTCTTGTCAAAATTAAAATCAGAATAAATACGAGCACCCGATATAGTCTTGTCAACAATAATTCGATCACCAGGCAGCAGGGTCGGCTCCATAGACTCTGTAGGAGTTATGAACTGATCGAAAAGAAAGATTCTCATAAGATACCATGAAGCAATACAAAGCATTATAAAGAATAACGTCAAATAAACATATTCAACGAGATCCTTTATAAACTTAGATATTTCAGGGAATCTAATCATTTTCTAAGAATTTATCAAAGTGTACAATACTTACGAATCACAACCTAATCAAAGATATTTATTGATACTATCTAAAAATGAGGAAATATTATATGTTATTACACAATCTGACTCTGCATCAAGGCAAAATAGTACACCATTTCTCTCATTAATGTCAAATCTTCGTATGGTATTCATAGCAAGGTCTATTGTTCCAATTGGATTCCCATCCCAAGAGAAGAAATCTATGCTTTGATCAATAACATTTCCTTTATCAATGTTATTCCGAATCAACGCAAAATAATCGTTATAGCCGTATCCGCCTCCAAATAAAGAGGTATAATTATTTAATAATTTGTCAACATACTGTGCCTCTTTCTGCAAATCCTTATATTCTATGCAAACTCCATTCTTGTCAAAAATTTCATAAATGACTATTTGATTACTGTAACCAGGAATCTCTGCTACCATTCTACCATCTGGTCTTATTGCGGGATTTGTCAGTAATAACTGAATGTCTTCAATTTTCTCAATACTCTTGGAGTTTAGATTTTCAATATATTTATTGTTATTAACAATTTCATTATTAGAATTACTTCTAATGGTCCTCACTATTCGTTTGTCTATAGGATCGATATATGCCTGTATATATTGCTCATTGTCAAGACAATAAGTCCAGACAGTCATATTCTCTGAATTTATATCACAAAAAGTCGCATTTCCTTCATAATCGTTATCGGAAATTAATTTTGTCATATTGAACTTCACCATTTTTTGCCTATCAGGAAGTGGAATAGCGGCAATTATGTCATTACCATTCTTATAGAAAGATGATTGGTAACAAGGAATAGGCATGGTCATTTCGTATGGCGCATTTCCTACATTGAAAAAACTTCCGATAGAATCCATCTGAGGCAAAGAATATACATGCCAGAAGTTCTCATTCCCTAATACTGAAACTATCAAAAGGGAATCAACAACCTTTATCTCAGAAATCCCAAAAGACTTTATAGGCAAGGTGATGGCATCAGTTTCATTCAGTTTTATACTAACTGGAAACTGATTCACATCAACAACCTGTATAGTTTCCTTTGAATTACTCCCACAGCTTGAGAAAAACATGAGGGCTAAGGTTAAAAAGCTAAATATAAATGGCTTCATTTGAGAAATGATTAATCTAGCGATTGTAATTAAGGACAAGTAGAACTCTTACCTGTAGCAACATAGCCATAACGGAAACTGCATGTTCTACAATGTAATGGCATAGAATATGCACCAGTATACATTATTTCGGTATTACAGTGCATTCTCATTTTGCCAGGGCCAGGATTATCACCAAAAGTAAGAGCCTCAACGTTCTGAATTAACAAGGATGCGTAATCATTCTCAGGCTGAGAGAAAGACTTCATTCCAAGATCACATATAGCAATCCCAGAAGCTATTGTCACAAGAGACAATAAAATTTTTCTAAAGTTCATTTATTCTGTTTTTTAAGTTATTAATAATTATTATCGATATGTATCATTTCAATCGAATCAAAAGCATACTGCTAGTATTGTGTATTTTTTCTATTGTATATTTTAATTATTAAGTTTAACATAGTTTTGAATCTCTTTATTGGTTCATCGAGATTGTTTTGTCGATGAAGCTATGGATAATGTTGCTGAAGTGTCTTGAATAGCAATTCTTTAATTCGATTGTTTTGTATTGGATTTCCAACAAGTATTATTTTATCCTGTTCGTCTGTTGTAAAGACATGTAAAATTTTATTATCTGGAATCCAGGGATTGTTTCTATCGAACTCTCCTTCAACATCGACAATGTACCAGAACGGGAATTTTTCATGATTTAAGCGTGAAAACACCTCATCAATTTGCCCTCTTTCAGGATTAAGTACTACAAGCATTTCTGCTCCTTTAGCTCTTAAAGTATCATTAATTTCATAATAGTCGATCAAATGACTTATAGTACATCCTGAACATGAAGTTGAGTCAACAAATACCACAAACTTCTTTTTCGGCATAGACGTATAAGAGGAATCGACTCCGTTAAAAAAAATTTTTGCTTTTTCAAATGAAAGGTCTACATTAATACCAGTCATTTTCATCACCTGCTTTTCCAAGGTTCTTTTCGGAGATAGTGAGAAATAGTAAATGATAAAACCAACGGAGCAAATCACCATCAATACTGCAATTACAATATATTTTAATTCTTTATATTTCTTCATACCGTTTTGATTTATTTTTACCACCAAATCTGTTTTTCATTCTCATATGTAAATATTCGTTCTTCCTTTCCCTTTGTGAGATTTCTGATCACATACAGTCCTCCTGAGGGTATGGTATCATATACAAGCTGATTCTCCGAGGCTTTTTTCTTGCCTAAAGATGTCCATTCTTTATCATGCCAGTATAGCAGTTCATATTCATCCCCAATCTCGATGCAGTTGCCGTCATTTCTCGGTATATAGCGTATCCTGCTGATGCGTGTTGGTTTGCTGAACTTCACACCCACCCAATGTCCATCAGGACTCTCTCCATGAAATCCAGTTAGTATATCACCGTCGAACACTTTCTCTTTTATCTTACCTGCAATCCCTTGTGATCCGATAATATCGCCAGTAAGCTTTTCCCCCTCAGGCGAAAAAAACTCTATCTCATTTACATTACAATATGAACCGTTAGGACCTATATACCGAACATACCGGTAAGCTGTGTCTACGGCGATCTTTACGTCATACCAATTGCCGTCAGTTAGTCCCTCATGTGTATATAGATCAGTTTTCTTTGAGAAATCAGCGACATTAGATCCCTGAAAATGTCCTCCGGACATCCTTATGTTGAAATGGTCATGCCTACCGAAAAAAGGATATTTTCGGAGAATCGTCAGTCGTTGTTTGGAAGTCGTATCCGCTTCGATATCCCTAATTTTTCCATCTGCTTCAATAAGGAAAGGGGAGCCAAACGGAACTATCTTTCCATCTTCAAAAGTTCCCGCCATATATACTATGTTCCTGCCCATTGATTTGAACGTGACTTTCCCATTCCGTATATTCCCATAGTGTACCGGCACCCATTTGCTGTTGTCAAAGACACAGATGTATGCCACATTGCGGTCTTTTAAATCTGACGGAATACTCCTCGTTACATCCGTAGTGGTATAGTATTCGTCCGTCACATCCGTAAAGTCCGCATTATGAAATAGTTGTGGTATACTTTTTTCATCTTTAAGGTCTTTCGCAATCTCACGATTGAGCCTGTATCCATGTCGAAAGATCTTCGGCTTGATATAGCCATGGTAGTAATGAGCCGTATCTCCAGGCACGCATCCCATATAAAATGGGATGGACTTTCCATCCGGAGTTACGATAACGCTCCATGAATGCCCCTGACTGCGGTTGCCCCAGTTGGGCGTAAAGTCTACTGCTGCCGGTATTCCAAGGTAGCGACAAAGGTAAACTGTATAACTCGCCTCATCGCGGCAATTGCCCGTGCGTCCTTTAAGCAGGGATGAGGCTTTAGGGGGAACGTTTCCCTTGAATGCATACCATTCAAATTGGTTTGTCACATCAAATACCTTCAGTGCTTCCGAGATTGCGCTCCCAAATGTATATAGAGTATTAGGGTTTGTGTTTACTCCACATATCTCCGGTTTCCATTTCTGGCTGTCTCTACCAGCATATGATGTCTGAATAATACGTTCTTTACCATCTTCATCAAATGATGACTCGAGGAAAAGACCGCTGTCCTTGCTCATTATTCTGTATAAGCCATCCCCTATAGGGAAAAATATCCACTTCTGATGATTGGCATTAAGGAAATTATATCGGCTTATCGGGTCATTTTCTTTTAGACTGCAATATTTCACTTCAAGACAATACTCGATGGAATCTGACTTAGCAGGTGAAATGCTCCAGCTGCCATTCCCTCTATTGTCAAGGCGAACCATCATGCTACTGTCATTTTTCTCAATTGAACGAAGGGAGATATCACCAAGTGCGTTCTGACTCAAAGTGTCGAATGCTATGTAATTTCCAGAACAATTGTTCTTGATGCGATAAATGTTCTTTGAAAAATCTTCAGCCTTACTTTCCTCAAACGGCTCGACAGCTGAAAGCCTAATATAATCAAGACCGACAGTTCCCTTACTGTGTTCTATGACTATCTCATTTTCTCCACTTTTCAGCTCTATGTCAACACCTGTCCTTGAATCACGGAACACCTTCATCGTATTTGTCGGATCAAGACGCTTATTGCAGATCAACTTTCCATTTACAATGATTTTGACTTCCGGATCATTTGAGGCTGCCGTATATCGAAGAAATAAACTCTTTTTTAAAGACAAAGGTGAATTTATAGTAAATCTAACTGAAGAGTAATCCTTATCAAGGACTACCATTTCACCTTTAGACGCACTTTCTGTCGATACAATCTCAGAATCTGAGATTACACCTTGTTCTGCCTCAAACTCTATACCTCGCTTACTGCGTATAACCTTTGATTTCAGAGTTGGGTACTCTTTATTAACCAACTTTTTCCAGTCACTAACTTGCTCTGTAAGCAGACGATATGGGAGCACATAGTCAAGGAATAACGACTCATCATACTCATTATGCCATAATGATGCCTGCCATGTATCGCAAGCTTCATCTATCACTTTTATCAAATAATCTGCCTTCAGCCAACGAATATCAGGAACCGCTGTCATATCCTTGCTGTCAACATTTTCCATTAATTGCTTGAATACACTGTCGCGAAATTGAATTGGTTCTTCTGACATAGCAAGATAAACAGAATCATATAGCTGTATTCCCTTACCTTCGTATGAATAGTGAAATGGCATATTCTCGATGAGAAATTTAGCCACCCTATATTTGAGCGGGTCAGGATTATCTTTAAAGTGGCTGAGAACCTTCTCCAATTCATCACGATTATCCCCTGCCATGTCAAGAGACTGCTGGAGATTGCTGTCACAAGCAATAAGCATGCTTATAGCGACTATCAATCCGACAATCCAATATACAGTTGTATTATAGCAGAGTTTCATGTTTATTATTTTATTATTTTATTATTTTATTTGAAAATGTTGAGAAAAGTATAAATACAGAGATTCCGAGCAAAAAAAGATTTTTTACGAAAGTCTCCATAGGGTTCAAATGTATGATTTCGCCGAAGCATCCACATGATTCGAGCCCTCCATACATATCCGTCAAATTGATATAGGTGATGATTGTGAAGAATGATAAGATTGCCGGATAGATCAGGCTAAGTATCGGACGCAGTCGCTTAAATAAAACTAGCACTCCGATAGCAATCTCGCACACACAAATTGCCATGGCTAATACAACGGAATAAGGCTGTATGGTCTCAAGACCCAAAAGGTCAAGGAAATCCCTTACAGTTATTATGAATCCTTTCACTGCTACTCCTTTCAGGATTCCCGAGACAATGAATGTTACAGATAGTAACATCCATGCAACAGAATGGAAAATAGAAATCCAATCGGGTTTCATGATTTTACCTACCAGCTTATCCATACTTTATAGATCAATATACCCTATATAGGCATGTTCTACTCCAATCAAACGAAGTTGATACACACCGGATAGTCCCGAAATAAAGTCAGCGAATTCCGAATCTAAGGCATTCGATCGGATTACATACGTTCCATCTTCATCCCACAACTCATACGCTGTGATGAATTCAGATGATGATAACTCTATACGATGATTTTCGAAATCAATCGTACATATAACAGAAACTGCAGGTGCACGATTTCCTTTAGAAGGCCGCTCATCTTCTAAAGTCGAATCGATAAATAATCCTATAGCAATTTGTTCCGATTTCGCAAAACAAGGAATCGAGACCAAAATCAGGCAAAGGCCAGATAACAGATTTTTATATAAATTTTTCATGCCGCAAAATTACGGCTAGTTATCGGAAAATCAGTTAGATGATTTTTAGAAAAGGATTAGATAAATTTTAGAAAATCAATCAGTGATACATATTTGAATTAAATTGTTATGAATTCGCATCTCACTATAACAAAATGGAACCTTCACAACCTAACAAGCATAGAGTCTACAGCCGATTTGTCACACCCAATTTTACCGGCTATTGAAGTTCGTTGACGCGAAACCGTAGCAGGTTGGCGATTTAACAGATCTGCTATTTGTGTGTTTGAAAATCCTAACTTTATTAACATTGCTACCTTACGCTCCGCGCCAGAAATTTGATGTTGAGTCAGGATATTGAGATAAAGATCGAAATCAGGTGATACACTTTTGATAAGGTTCTCAATCTGTGTCCAAGTTACATCTTTGCACATCTCTTCCTTATTTTCTGCATTCTCCTTTAATTTCACATAAAGGGAAGATTCAAGAAATTTATTGTTTACCAAGCCATAGGGATCGTTTTTTTTCAGATTCTCAATATCTTCAAGGATGCGATCTTTTGCCTTAATAGAATAGGTAAGACCACTCGTCTCACGGTTTTCTATCTCACTTTTCAATCGAGATTGCTCAATCTCATCTTTGAGTTTTTCTGTTAGAATAAAGCCTTCCATCAATTGAGAGTCTTTCCTAGATTTGCGATATCGACGCCATAACACCAAGATTAGTATTATTAGAATTAAGAGTATAACACATCCAAATATAAACCAAACTTTCTCTTTGAACGAGTTTAGTTGTCGCTCCGCATCCTCTCTACCTTGCTCATGTTTTGAATAATTATAACGTGCATTCTGAATCAACGCCTGTTCTGCTTCATGTGTATTTAAAAAGTCTTCAATTGTCTGCTTATATTCTGGCATAAGTTTTAAAAGAGTATCCTTGGATATATAGTTTTTCAATTCATCGGAGAATATCACCTTATATCCTGTCTTTTTATTATTGGGAGTTTTTAGCTTAGTAAGTTGTCGTGCATACATATAAGCAGTATCTAAAATTCCTGCATCTTTATATATGTTTGCAGCTACTGCCAAACAATATGGAGTAGTTATTGAATCTACCATAGATGGAAGAGAACGTATAACCAATAGTGCAGAATCTATCTTTAATTCCTCGTACAACATTTCTGCGAATTCAACTTGAATAGTCTGTCTGTCAGACACATCAAGTCGAGAAGATATTCTTATAGCCTCATCTATATATCTTCGAGCTTCCTTAATATTTTTATGTCGTAAAAGGGAACTTGAAATTAGACTGTTGGTAAAAGCCATTCCATAATCATTATTCTCATGAATTTCTATCTTCAATGATTTTTCTAGATAATCAATCGCCGCAGAGTCAAGTCTAAGGCTATGTAACAAACGACCAGTCTGATCCAGTACTGAACTTCTAAACCTAAGATACCTATCATCATCAGGAATCTCATCAAGTGATTTCTGAAAGAACTCAAGTGCTGTTGGATAATCTCCGATGTCTGAGTATACGCGGCCTCCATAGTAGAGAGCTTCTGCATAAAGTCCTTCACTACGGTGCTTTTCATAATAATCAATCAAATCAAGAATCTTACTGTCAGAGGTATGAACAACGTATGCCTTGTCTTTACTTTTTATTGAAAGCAAATCAAAGCGACATAGGTCTTTCCCTGATAGAGAAGAGCGATCTATACTATCAAGTGCACGAATGGCATCTTCCGGAATTGAATCGCACAGATGGTCGATACGTTCAAATTCGGCATCAAGACTACCTCCGCCTCCACAGGAACAAACAGCAAATAGACATAAGACTAATAATATACTATCCTTGATTCTCATTACAATATCATTCACAAATAAAATATACAAGATCAATAAATTATAAATAGATGATAACTTATGTAATAAGAAAAACATTACGCATGTTATCTCTATTCCTAAAATTTTTTGCAAAGATAATGAAAATTTTTCAGTGTCTGACTATACATATCTTAAAATCTTACTCACTCGATGACAAAAATGAGAATTAGCAATGGGGCTATATATGATGTTATCGCCACAATATAGACATCAAAACAATCAAAATCAGGAATTAAGCAATTGGTAAATGACAGTTATAATGTACTTTGTCAAAAAGCCCACATAAATATTAAAATAACATTTGAAAAACTACGAGAGGCGCAACGGCTCATTCATTATTATCGCAAGCGAACACTACGACTTAGAGACTAAAGCCGTCTGTGGCGTTTGGAACAAGTCCTGCTCTCCCGCTGACCGCTTCGTCTGAGTCAAAGAGAGGGTTAAACACCGAGTGGCTGACTCTCTTTGCAGGATGCTTCGCAAGCTACGCTCTATCTGCCGACGATCAGCCTCTCCGTGTTCTTAACGCCCTCTCCGTGCTTTTTCTTTTCAGAGCCGTTGCGCCACTCTCCGTTTATCAGCAGTCTACGGGGTGAGACAGTGATATGCCGTCTTCATGCTTCGACCGCATATCACAGACTCACCTTCCGGGACTGTCCAATCTTTATTTTTTAAAATCTTCAGTAGCCAATATGTCGTGATTCGTTTTCACCGGCGCGGAATCTACGCTACAAAACACTCTACGCTCCAAAATAAAAATATTAATTCAATCAAGACATATTAATAAGGAAATAAATTATCGTATATCCCAATGATATGATGGTTGATAATAAGTAGGATCTTTCAAGGAAAGATTATTAGTACTATCTACTGCCTGATGATTGGTTTGGTCTTTCTTCAAATCTTTCAAAGTATTTAGAAGTTCAATCTTTACTCTATCAAGTTCTTCAGAAGAGTTTTGCGCTGAATAAATAGAATACCAAAGAGATACAATTGCAACAATAACACTTAGTACAATACTGAAAATAGCCCATCTTGTTGAACTATTAGCAGATTTTTGCGTAGCCTCAATATTTTCTTGCGCTTTTACAAGTGTTTGCTCCGTAGTTGCAAGGCTTTCAAGAGAAACCTCCAGATTACGATTTGATGTATTAAAAGTTCTTTCCAATCTGGACAGGCTTTCTTCAGAATTTCGAAGATTTTCCTCAGCTTTACTTAAAATAGAGTAATTATTGGCAAGCCTAATTTTTGAATCAAAGAAAAGATATAGAACATTAAAGTACTTTACCGAATTCTCAATATTAAAAGCGTGACGTCGGTACTCCTTATCATGGACATCAATGCGATATCTGTTATTGTATACCGACCTATAAAGAGTGCTTCCGTATGCATCATACCCCAAAACCATGACATACATCTGTAGAAAGGATTCATAACGTTTACGAATTTCGGCATCACGATGTTCCTTTTCTAACTCAACAGCATGACGGACTACAACCTGCGCCTTCTTGACTAAATTCTGAACTGTTGACTCATATTGCAATAAATACCAGATTAAAGCATCGTTATCAGGATTGTGAATATCAATATCCTCGCATGTTATGAAAGGCTTAAGAGAAGAATCACTCTCATCTTCATGAAAGTCATGCTTATGATACAGACTCTTAATCATATGATACACTACTTCCGGGAAAGTGCGCCCATCGAATCCAAATTCGCTATCTTTCAAGAATTTGGATACATATCGGTATTTTACCATCCCATTATGACTGAAATCTAAAAATTCCAATCTTAAGAAATGTTCAAAACCATTAGAATCTCCTTCACATTGCACAAAAATATCAATATCTTTGTTATCTGCTTCGACACGTATTAAAAATTCATCATGAGGATCATCTGATATGTTTACAGTAAGACATCCTCCATGATAAGGCATATCAAACGGCAATGGCAAATGATCGACCTTCGGAATCCACAGAACAACAAAACACTGATCCATATGAAAATTCTAAAAAAATGGACGGAGAAGACTCCATCCATATTTAAATTATAAGTAATAAATAACCTATGCAAGATCTAAATCCTGCACATAATGCTTACCGAGATTTGAAATTCTCCAAGTTTTCTTTTTACGAGTGTAACCGCATATAATAAAACCAACGGATACAAACTCTGAGAGTATTTCATTTCCGATATCGTTTTGGAGGTCTTTAAAATAACCCCACCCGCTATTGTAGATATTCTTCAACGCGGTTTTACGCTCTTCATTCATAACCATTAATGCCTTATTAATTACACGCTTGCAATAGAAGGCAAAACTATTGCAAGAATGATGAAACTAAACATTACTTAATAAGTAATGCCAATTAATACACTCCAGTTCGCAAAGTTAATAATTTTTATAATGATTACCAAATATTTTTTATTATTTTAATAAAATACAATATAAAACTTCAAAAACGCCGAGAGGTGCAACGGCTAAGGCATTGTTGTCGCAAGCGAACACTACGACTTAAGGACAAAGCCGTCAGCGGCGTTTGGGACGAGCCCTGCTCTCCCGCTGACCGCTTTGTCAGATTCAAAGAGAGGGTTAAACACCGAGTGGCTGACTGTCTTCGCAGGATGCTTCGCAAGCTACGCTCAACCTGCCGACGATCAGCCTCTCCGTATTCTTAACGCCCTCTCCATGCTTTTTCTTTTCAGTGCCCTTGCGCCATTCTCCGTTTGTCAGCAGTCCACGGGGTGAGACAGTGATATGCCGTCTTCATGCTTCGACCGCATATCACAGACTCACCTTTCCTGGACTGTACAATCTTTATTATTAAAAATCTTCAGTGGCCAATATGTCGTGATTCGTTTTCACCGGCGCGGAATCTACGCTCCAATTTATTGCTGTACAATCAACCAAGGAAGCCTTGCTTGCTCGTAATTGAAAACGTGCGGAGCAGGGCTATTCTTTTGCCTTCCAACTGAAAAATCTCCAGACCTCCCGTTGGTCAGCTCGTATTTTTCAGCCGAAGGCGAACAGCCCTTCTTTGTCTCCGCACGCCATACTTTCAACGAGCAAGCAAAACTTCGATAGTCGATAGACGCATAAAAAAAATGTCGCACGATGAAAACGAACAACAACATATCAGTTAGACGAGGCAAAGCATCCATCTCCAGTCTCAACCGCATAAAAAAGGTTGCCAAATGGATAGCAGTTCTAATAGGCTCAATCATCGGATTGGTGTTGTGGGTGTTCATCAGACCGATATTCCGAGGCGTGGGTTGGATAATCTCAATCGTAAGCGCACTAATGATAATGTTTTGGCTATTAACCTTCTAAAAATTACGACTATGGCTACAATGATGAAATCAAACGATGGTGCATTAGCACTAATCCAAATGATGTTACAGGAGCGGTGCATCGCAGAACCCTCATTCGCTATCAAGATGGCGAACCCTTCAAAAAGTATTGAGGGAGCAGTCAACTACCTTTGCTCACAGATACAGAAGAGCGGTCTTTGTATGGTGGATAATACGAAAGTTATGAATATTTTGGTGCACTACTTTGATGAAAACGAAATTGAGGACTGCGGAAAGGTAAACTGCAAAATCGTAGTGTCAAAACCCGAGCTGTCCGAGGAGGATAAGCAAATGCTAAAGGAACAGGCTATGGAGGAGTATAAGGAAGAGCAACTCAAACAAATCCGCCGAGATAACGCACCTAAAGCAACTCCCAAACCCAAGCCAACCACCACCGCACCCAAAGCCGGAGCAGAAATAAATGTTCAACCAAGTCTTTTTGACTTCTAAAAACACACGACTATGAAACCAAGAAATAAAAAGCAACAAGAGATATTGGCATTGAGTGGGCAACTTCGCCCACTCACTCCCAGCCAAAAGAAATGGGCTCTCAACTACACCATCAGTCACTATGGTTTTCGTCTGAAATCCGGTATGTGTACTTGTATGAAATGCGGACACGAATGGATGGAGAAAAGCATTGGAAAGCACATTTGCCCCAAATGTGGCTCTATCTTAGAAATCAAAGATACCAAGCAACGTGTTATTCGTGACAAGTCATATTTCAATGTAATCACAACTATGGGAGGTTATCAGGTAGTGAGAATGTTCCTTATGATAGTTGAAATGCGAAAAGGGATGAAAGCCAACCCCGCATTTCTTGAAATCGGTCAGTATTGGATTGATGACAAGGGCAGAACGACAGTCGTAGGTCTCCAAAGAACTTTAGGACACTATGTCGACACTTTCGCTTTTGGCTCACCATTGGAAATAAGGCATGACAACGATGCTTTCCATTTTATCGCAGGAGAATGGGTATATCCTAAAGTCAATGTTACTGACACGATAAAACGTAACGGATTCAAGACCTCTACCTATTACATACACCCTGTAACTCTTTTTCAGCAGTTGTTGACGAACCCTTATGCCGAGACTCTGATTAAATCCAACGACATTGAAATGCTAAAACATCTTTGTCTTTATCCGGAAGACGTTAACAAATATTGGGACTCGATCAAGATTGCTAAAAGAGCTGGATATAAGTTCAAAGATATCGGAATGTGGTTTGACTATATCAAGATGCTGGAAAATATGGATAAGGACCTCAAATCACCTTCACTGATAGCGCCTAAAGACCTAAAGACCGCACACGACATCTATGTTGAGAAGGTCAACCGAAAGAGGGCGAAGGAGCGTATGTTAGCCGACCGCAAGAGAGCGGAGGAAGACAAAGCCAAGTTTGAGGAACTCAAAGGAAGATATATTGGATTGTCGATGACAGACGGAAAAATCAACCTCCATACTCTTGACAGCGTAGCCGAATATTTCGAGCAAGGAGAAAGCCAGCATATCTGCGTAGGCACATCAAAGTATTATCTAAAAGCCGAGACTCTGGTGTTTACTGCCACAATGGGAGGCAAAACCATCGCCACCGTAGAAATATCGCTCAATGATTACTCAATCTTACAATGCAGAGCCTTTGCAAATGACATCTGTAAATATGCCGAGGAGATTGCCGACATCATTAACGCAAACAAGAAACTGATTGCAGATAGAAAGAGAGCATAAGTTTAATCCGACCACCGACTGAAATATGTCGGTGGTCACAAAATCCAAAAGATATGAACGTGATATTTGAACACCCGACCATAATTTTTGATGACAAGATAGCCGAAATCATCATTGAGTTTGTAAACCATATCCTCTATGCGGACAACGAGGATAACCTAAGACGTATAGTAACTGACTTTGCAGAAACTTATGCACTTGACAGGTACTTTGTATATGGTTTCGGCAGTCACCACCTATGGCTGAAGCAAAGAAAAATAACTGACCCGCAAAAGGTATTTGATTATCGTATTTTGATTGTGAATTTCTAAACTTATAATGATATGGCAACACGAATGACCGCCAACGGAGTAAGCACAACCACTACTCCCGGCACTGAACAATACGAGGTTTTCTACATCGGCTATCGCCATCGGAGCAAGCGATACCAATACGATTACCGACACACTGACGGAGAGTTATTCTCTTGTGTCGCTCCAACACTCACAGAGTGTCGCAGAAAACGTGATGAGTGGCTCAATAAGAAAGCCATCCACAACTGAAAATATAGCCAAGTCGTAATATAGCCAGAGCGATGTGACCTCGTGATGAAGTCGCACCGCTCATTTTGCTAAAAATTTCGGCCGCCACGGGCGGCGATTAAGCCATTCTTTCTTTTACGATTTCTGGGATATATGAATTTTTTTCAGATTCAGACCCCAGACCCAAGCGAGGATATACCATTCCACCAATTCCAGGGATTATTTCTTTATTTTCATTTATTACATCATCTATAGCAAATGTTACGAACCTAAACTTAGATGAAATCTCATTTGGGAAATCCATACATAAATTAAATTCCGCATCCTTATACATCACAGGTGCAATAATGTATATGTACTTAGGTGCAAATTCTGAAATTAAACGCATTAATTGCGTTTTAACAACACAAGAAGAACTTATTATTGACTTTATAATAATAAGATTTTCGCACTTAGATTGTAATTCTTCTTTGTATGTTCGTACTATAGAAGTGACATCTACACCGTTGGATAACCTTTCTCTGACACCCCAGAATACTGCTAATGGAAGCATTGGATCACCAAGACCACGCATAAATCCAGATGCAAGCCAATCGGCATCTTCGGATGCACACGCCAATAGTGTAGATTCGTTATATGTATGCGGTAATAGGTTCTTAATAATCATTCCTAACTCCTTTCCAATAGAATAGAACGAGGAGCGATATTCATCGACAGATGTATCTTTATCTGCGATTGTATTGAGCAGAGAATTTATTAGTTCAGAATGCTCGTATTTATAACTTAAAAGTTTCCTCATAACTGTTCAATTAAATAGAGTTATTAGTTGAAATATCTCGGACGGATTAGTTTCATTTATTCTTGAATTCAACTCATCTGTGAGATAAAACTGACCTGAAAGTTTTCTATATGACCAAAAGATATTTTGACCATTTACTAAGTACGAAAACTCAGGGAATCTATCAAATATATTCTTTAATTCATCTGATAGTTCAACATTTGGCAAATCCTTAAAGTTTATTATAGCACCATATTTGAGTATAGTTTGATCTTTAATCTCAGATAATGAGACAAGCCTATTCGGTGCAGCTAATTCTAACCATTCACTTCTTATGACTTCAGCAAATACAGATAGTTTATCCAAGGTATGACCATCTCTATCTGCAAATAAAATAGATTTAATTTCGCTTTGCAAGTCTTCAGAATCCAACAATATAGCATTGAGATTTGGATAAGCTGGAAATAGTTCTTTTATTGTCACATCTTCAATGACGGATGGAATCGGACTGGTATGAATTTTACAACCCGTATTTGAGTACACAATCTTAAGTTGAAAAGACTCTCCATTGGCAACAGAATACACTTTTTGCCAACGAAAATCATAAAAAGGTTTTCCTTTCTTGTCTTCGTCCCAACTAAGAGATATTGTGTCTTTACATTGATGATAAACCTTCAATCCATCATTATAGATAATTTGAAAATCGTCAACAAACGTATCTTTTAATTGAGCTGCTACATATGTATTATCCAAATCAACACCCAAGGAGTATAGGTGTATAATTTCTTTAGTGGCATAAATGACCTCAAAAGTATTTCCTTTTTGGTTATTTAATCCACCTTGATGCTTATGAGCAAGATATGTCTTATGTTCTTCAGATAAATCCATGTGGTAATAATAACGAATGCAAATATAGGGAAAAAAAACTAAACTTTAAAAATTTCCTTCAAAAAAGTTAATCCTCGTATGATATTCATCAAACGAGGAACACAATTAAATAACAAATAATTCAGCAAACTTGGACAGTCTTCTGGTATAAATTCCTTTGTGGAATTTGCTTATGTAGCGGCAATGGAATGTGTAGGCCTTGAAGATATTGCGGTCTCAAGCTTTCAGATTTTTCAGGATACTGCTCTTGTTCACCATTCCGGGTCCACAGTTATAGGCAAGTGGACCGAGAAGAAATGAGTCTTTACCATATTGGAAGTAAAGGGAGCAGAAATAAGCGAGGTCTTTACGGAGCCATGAGTCAGCTCGTGCCCCTTGAGTTGCACACAATGTCAGTATAGCTATTTCTGCTGTACATGATGTCAATAACCTACTTCCTCCATACAGATAAGTCTTTAAGATTAGTGAGGTAAGCGATTGTTATTTCAACTAATTACCTCAATTCAGATATACAGATTCTACAGAGAATACAATTTTACTAACCATCTGTAGAATCCATTCTAAAGTATTGTATACTAACAATAAATATAAAACGCCAACTATCTATGAAACCCGGTTAAATTAAAAGAAATATTTTAAGGACATCCTAATCTTATTGTCATAAGTATTCATATTAGCTTGTTTTATAAAATTAAACAAACCGAAATATCCCATAATGTCGATTTCATATTTATCATAGAAACGAAGTCCACACCCAAGACCCCATGAAAAGTTGAAATGATTATACCCATTTATCTCCTTGGGCCTATAATATTTATGACAGAAACCATAAGAGAACTCCTGACCCACTAAAGGAACTATATCCTTATCCTCAGTTAACTTAAAAGGATAACCTAAATTAACAGATAGTGGAACAGACCACCTATGTAAGAAGAAATCACTATCAGAAATTGTGAAGGATGACATGTCAATACTATCATAACAGAAAGAAAGATTGGCATCAATAAATATATCAAATTTAAGAAAAATTCTATAATTTAGGCCTAAACCTCCACCATAACTAAAGACAGGTTCTTTGGTTACATGCAATGTTTTCCAATTGCCAGGAATATTAATAGTGAATATCGGCATGAAAGCCCACGAATTTCTTCTAATTTTAGAAGTTGTATCGATTTCTTCTGCAATCATAAACAAAGGGAATGCCGAAATAAAAGCTAAAACCAGTTGACGCATATAAATATAAAAATTAAATTACTTTCAATGTTCTTAACATTGAAAGTAATTTATAATTTATTGATTACTCCAATAATTAGTACTATATGCCGCTATGGATAACGCTGAATATACACATTGCTTCTGAAGATCGGTTATAGCAGGATCTCTTTCTATTCGATCTATATACATATTAATTAAATAGTTGACATCTTCCATATCTTCTGGATACTCTTGATAGACATCTAGAAAGAGCTTAATAATACGATCCTCTTTATCGGAGGTTTCATTCAGATACTCCATTGATAATAATTGAGGAGATGTTAATAAGGCATCATAATTGTTCATAAAACTTTCAGAATGCAAAATTGAGATTTCCTCATCACTTAGATAATTTCCCAATTCCGCCTGCGAAGGTAATTCGTCATTGAGAATTCTAAGAGAAATATTATGATATAAACCAATTTCTTTTGAAGACTCGAATTTAACCGGAAACTTGATGTTTATAGCAGAACAATTCTCAATTTCTTTTTGTTGTAGATCCTTATTTTGTCTTGCAACCAGATACGCAGATTCAACCTGATGTTGAGAAAAATAATGTATATCAGATGCTTTTGTGACCGAACTATGGCTAAAATTACAACTGGCAAGAGCCGAGGTTCCAATTGCGACAACAATACCACCTACAATGGATCCAGCCAATCCCCCAACAGCACCCCATTGGGCCCCTTTTATTCCTCCGCATACATCCAGATATACAATTTCAACAAGTTTTAAAAAACCAAAAATCTCTCTAAAACCTTTTGTCTGAACATTCTTCGTCTTTGCTGCGATAGTTAAACTGTCGTTCAGTTCAGCAAGACTAATAATCAAAGGATCATTATTAAGAGAATCCTTTGGTGGATTCACAGAAGATTGACCGTCAAATGACTTGCTCGAATAGTCAACTTCATTTGTACAAGCCGAGAAGAGCATAATAGATGCCACAATTGTCGCAATCAAGATAAAAAGTTGTTTCATAATTTAATTATTTTGATTTTTTACAAAATTAGCACATCATTTGTCTTTTAACATCACCCCAAAGGGTGATTCTCAAAAAAATACTTTTTAAAAGAAACCACTCAGCCACCTCCAGTCCTATTAATTAGAATAATCTTTCAGGTTAATGTAGGTAAGTCTTCTGTATTGTCGTTATCCGTGTTCTGGGCGCAGCACTATAAGGACTTTTCTCAACATCTACTTTACAATGTCCTTATGGGACGAAAAGCGCTACTATTTCAGTAATCCTACGGGAGTGGATACCTTTGTGCCATTTGCCTTTATAACGACAGTGTGCTGTGTATACTTTAAAGATATTTCGGTCTCCGGCTTTAAGTTTTTTCAGAATGCTGGACTTGTTAACGACACCTGGTCCACAGTTATAGGCAAGTGCGCCAAGAAGAACTGAGTCTTTGCCATACTCGGAATACAGGGAGCAGAGTTTCTTCAGATCCTTACGGAGCAATGCGTCAGCTTGTGCTTCTGTGAGTTGCACGCCACGTCGGTAGTGCTCACCCGGCTGAACCTGATGTCCATAGCCTACATAAGGCCAGTCTTTTGGATGGTTGAGTGTCTCGAACTTCTTAATTATTAACACAGCTCTCTCAAAGAGAGGCAACTCCATTATATTTCGCTTCGCAGCGAAAGCCGGCGAAGTGACCGATAAGGTCACTATCGCCATAAGAATATATATAAGTTTTTTCATAAATAAGCAAAATTAAAGCGAACTATTACTTACAGAATCCATTCCTATACTTCCGTTATCAACCACTCCATTGTCTTCATTGGAGTCCTTACCGTTGAACTCAAATGTCTGCTCCCACGGGATTGTACCGAAGTTGTCCTCAACTACCACAAGGAACTTGTGGGAATCCGAAGAATTTGCGGTATAGTTGAGACGGAAGGTCTTGCTTTCGAGAAGCACACGGTCATTGTTTACCAGAGTCGGACCGTCAACGAGTTTGAGGGTGCCATCACCGTCATACTGGAAGTAGCGGATTGTGTACATCGTATTGGCATAGTTGCCTTCCGGCTTTATCTCGAAGCGTAGCTCAACAGTCTCGCCTTTGGTTATCTTGTCGCCGAAGGGCATCACCTCTACGGTGAACGGATAGGACTGCTGGACATCAAGGTCGTCGGAGCATGAGGTCATGGCGAACAGGATTGCGGCAAGTGCGATCCAAAAGCCGAAGAAACGTGAGGGAGTGACGCGGATTGCGCCTATTCTTTTGATAAGTGTATTCATAATTTTTCAGAGTTTGAGTTTGTTTTTATTTGTTTTCTTGGGACACATCCACATCAGGTTCTCGTTGAGATCCTTGTGGTCGGGATAATGTCGGGAGAAGTCAACGACCTTATCCCCATATTCCTTTTTGATTTTGGAGAGGGTCATCCGCCCTGCATCGTCATTGTCAAGATAGCAGGCGATGAGAGAATATTGGGTAAGCATTGGTAATGCCTTGTGGATATTTGATACAGAGTTGAGCACCACCACATCACACAGATCGTTGAAACGTAGCTTTTCGGCAGAAAGGAAGTCCATAAAGCCCTCGAACACGTTGCATCTTGTATGGTCGCGGTCATAGTGCGTGATATGCTTCGGGGGTGTCGAACCCTTGAAGAAAGGATTTCTCAGTTCATAGCCACCGGTATTGTTCTCAAAGCCGATGGCATAGTAACTCTTGCCGTGAAGCTGATAGTCAACCTGAACGCAATACCTTTGAGCAATCTCCACCGGGATACTCCTGTCCGTGAGATATTTCAGTAAGGACGGGGCGGTCAGACGCGATACCCGTATGTTCTCGAATGTCGGTTCTTCCTTGAACTGCGTTGGCTTGAAGGGCTGAGCGACGGGAAGACGCATCTTCTCGGCGATGAAATCGGCTTGCCTCAAAAAGTCCGTCGAGCCGGACATTTCTCCGGCAAGCGTGAAGATGTCGCCTCCCGCGCCCGTTCCAAAGTCAAACCACACATTTTTGCGTGGATTGACATGGAACGACGGCTTTCTTTCACCGCGATACGGAGCGTAGAACCATAGCCCCTTGCTGTCGCGTCCGACCGGCTTATAGCCCAATTGATTCAGGAAATCGACAAGCGAGATTTTCTTTATTTCGTCAATGTTCATAGATGTATTCCGCGTTTAGGTTTTTCTGGCTCCTGACTCATTGGCTCTTGTTTAAGGGTATCATGAGTGTCGGCAGTTTTCTCCTCACGGAATCCTTCCATCTGTCCCGCGATATATCTATTTAGGTCGGACATACTGCAAGATCCTGTCAGTTCATAAGCAAGATCATAGATTCCTCCGTATGCGCCTGATTTGGTATCACGCCATTGATTTGTCTCAGTATTGATTACCATTGTAGGCTCTCGGTTTTTATCATAAGGAGCTTTATAGATACGGAGGCAACCATCAGCAGCCACCGGTTCTTTCTGTCCGATAGCCTTCATAAAATCCACAAGTCGCAAATTGTCTATGTCAAGTTTTATTATTATCTGTTCACGAGGTCTCCTGCTCATATCAAGAAGCCCTTTGATAGACTCATACGTGTTCATAGACTCCAAGATATAACAGTCAATGTCCTTACGCTTATTTATTTTTGCGGTAAGTTTCGCCAGATCTCGAAGATTACCATTTTTATCGGTTACTAAGTCATACCATCTGTTAAGTTTCGTGTGTACAACCAACTTAGGCTCCCTGTCATTGCGGTAAGGCGAATAATAAAGCTTAAGATCATCCAATTCCTTAATAGGTCTTTTTCCCAAGGCATCCATGAATCGGGTTATTGGTATTTTAGGTATATCTCTCTTTATATATTTCATAGTATTAAATTTTGGTCATAAGTGCATTTTACGTTTGGGTGGTTCCTTTGTTTCCTGACGGGACTCATCCACATTCTTCTCCTGTCCGAGCATCCTCTTATCTTCAGACGCATATAAAGCACACATTTTATCTACGATGAAATTTCTAAGATCAGATATTTTGGATGTTCCGGTAAGTTCATAGGCAAGGTCATATATGCCACCGTATGCACCAGATTTTGTATCACGCCATAGATTCGTATATGGGTTGATTAACATTGTTGGCTCTGGATTGCCAACATATGGAACATTATATACTTTCAGATTGCCTTTAACTGCTACAGGAGACTCCTGTCCAAGAGCCTTCATAAAATCAGTAAGCTTGATTTTATTTATGTCAAGTTGAATGGGTGTCGGCTTACAGTCCTGCTTGTTTACCTCTGTCTTTTCCTTACCTTCCTCATACTCATTCATGTATTTTAGGATGAAATCCCTTGGATCCTTGTAAAGCTTTGGATTCATCTTCAACACAGCAAGATCAATAAGGTCTCCTCCTTGATCGGTAGCGTGGTCATACCACATATTTGTAGAGGTATTGACAACGAACATCGGTTGGGTATCATCCCTATATGGAGCATAATAAAGCCTAATGTTATTAAAGGATTCTACAGGTTTATGTCCCAAAGCAGTCATAAAGGCTTCCAACTGAATTCCGGGGATATCTATCTTATCATATCTCATAGCTACCTAATTATGAATTTCACACCGATGCCGTATGTGGTGTGGTAAATCTGGACATCACTGCCGAATGTGAACCTGCCCTTTACATTTGCCGTCAGCGCAACATTGTCCGAGAGATAAACCTCCGCCTGAAGATTCAGCGCACCTCCGTAGATGAAGTTGTCCTTTGCTCCGAGAGTGGAGCCGTCGGGCAGAACCTTCTTTCCCCAGTTTACCGTCTCATATCCGGCAAGTGCGGAGATACCTCCATAAAGGTGGAATGTCATTGAGTAGTCGCTGAGAAGATGAAGATTATATCCAGCCTCGCCAGTGAACTGCGCGACCGGGATACGCCCTTTCTCGCCGTAGGACTTGTAGGTCTGGAGATACTCCCCTCCGAAAGACCATGTGTTGCCGTGTGTTCCCTTGAATACCGAGTAGAACACGCCTACGTCATATCCGCAGTTACGGGATTTGCCGGTATAGAATCCGTCTGCCATATTCGCCTTGATTTCCACTGCTGACATTCCGGGGAGGCATCGCTGGGCCATTGCCTGCCCCGTGAAAAGGGCAAGCATGGCAGCGAGTATAATCATCGCTTTTTTCATAATATTCTATTTTCTGTTTGAATTTTCGGTTTAAAATTACCGGATTGATAACTCGTCGATAACATTGGCTCTGATGATGTCCTCGTTCTCGACAACGATGGTCTGATGGCGACCTCCGTCTTTCTCCGCGACCTCGATGACGAGCTGCTTGTCATCGGGGATTGTGAATTTTTCAAGGGCGAACACTGTGTGTTCTGTCTGCTTTGCGTGTACCACCGTCACATAGTTCTGTGCGCGGAGAGGCTCGATCACCTGCTCCTGCATGGCGGTACGCTTCACCACTTTCTTGTCCACAATCTTGAATGACACATAGTCAATGTCGAAAGGAATGTTGGAGGTGTTCTTCAGTTCAGTGTGGAAGTAGAGCAATCCGTTGTTGGCATAGATGGATTTCAGGAGGAACTGCACACCGAAACGCTTTGAGCCGATATGCTTTATCTCGCGCTTGTTCTGCTTGTAGATAGACTTCATGATGAGCTTGACAAGCATCGGAGACTCCTGACCAAGTTTCTCCAGATAGATCTCCTGAGCATTGTTTGGGCGGTTGACAGCCTCGCCATCATGGAGGAAGTCTGTCATCTCAATGCTAAGCAACAGCGGCTCCTTTGCGAACTTCACGTTGAACGTGTAGTATGAGCCGTCCTCGGTAATCACAGACAGGTTTGTCTCCTGCTTGAAGGACTTGAAAGCTGATTTGACACGCAGCACGTTCTTAGCACCGTCAGCGAGTCCGGCTACAAGGTTCTCATTGCCGAGGTCAACGTATGTGATCTCTGCCGGGAAGATGATGTGAGTCGTCTTGTTGTAGCATACCTCCAGCGCGTGGGGAGGTATCATGCGGTCGAAGCCTACCTTACGGGTAAGTCCCTCGAATTTGTCCCCGTCGGTGTAGTTGCCGCCGTACACGTTCATGTCGTGTTCGGCTACCTGCTCCGTGTCAGGCGACACTTTGTTTTCGGTGTTCTTGACTGTCTTTGTCTTTGCAAAGACCGGTGTTGCCACGCTCATTACTGCGATGGCTGAAATGATAAATGTTTTTACTTTCATTTTCTTACTATGGATTTTTGTGGTCGTTTTTTATTGTTTCTGATTTTCATCAGTTGTTTTCAGACTGGTGGAGCATCACGCGGTATCCGGCTTTCAGCTTTACCTTTACCTCGCGTGTCTTTTTCGTGAGGTACTGGCTGACTCCGTTGAGTATGCCCCTGCCTACATCGGAGACTATCTGCGCCCCGGCATTGGTTGAGATATTGACACTGCTGCCTACCGTGCTACCCATGTTTGCGCCGATCTCCTGCAATGCCTCCATCTCCATTGAGTTGGGGATGTTGATTCCTTCCTGTCCGTCGGAGTCATATACCTGCAACTCCACCTCGTAAACCGAGCCTTGCGACTCAACGGAGGTTATCACGATTTCAAGGCGTTCTCCCTGCAACCGTCCTTCTCCTGTCACGACGGTGTTCTTCGGCACAAGGTTGGAGCCGACCCACATCGGTTCGGTAAGCCTCAGTCTTACAGACTGACCGTTGGTTATGGTCTGGTCTCCAGACACAACTGCCGAAATTGTGTTCTTGGCGGTTGTCTTTCTGCCACCGACGGATGTATTGAAGTCTCTGTCAGATGATGCACCGAGGGAGGACACCACGGAGCGGTTTACCTGAGCGACGGGCTGCACGTTGCGTTTTCCCTTCTCCTCTTCTTTCTGTGACGGAGCCTGATAGTTGCCGGAGTTGCCGTTACCGTTTCCCATATACTGGGCGGCGAGCTGATATGACCTTTCGAGAAGTTCCATCTCGTCGGGTCCGTTCTGAGTGTAATCCGGCTGGGACTGCTGTGCCTCCAGCTCGTCAATCCTTGCCTGAAGTTCCGCCACTTGCGAGGACTCGCTGTAGTCCGGAATATAGAAATCCTGAAGCGAGGCCTGCGCCTGCCGGTATGCGTTGGCTGAGTTCTGTATCTCGTCGGGAACATCGGTAGGCTCCGGATTGGAAACGGTGTCAAGCTGGAGCGTTACGGCGTTGATGGTGCTGTCGCTCTGTGCCTTCTCCCTGTTCATATCCTCCTGTTCGTATGCCTTTATCTTTGTCTCCGGCATACCTGCCGAAGTCTGGTCAGGCAAGTCCATGTTTGCCTTGCCCCGGTCAGCATCATCTTTGCCGGAGGGGGCGAAGATTATCCAGAAGCATACGAGGCACGAGAGTACGAGGACGGTATAGACCACCAGCCTTTTCAGTTTCTCTTTCTCTGCCGGGGTCTTAGGCGAGAGTTTTGCTTTGAGGTTATCGAGCAGCTTCATGGAGTATGTTGTTTAGTGAGACATCGGGATTGTTTTCGGAGGGGATTTCCAGTTGCTTGATATGCTCGACCTCTATTGCCTGTCTCGCGTGTCCGGCTCCCATGCGGTAACAGGCGTGACCGAAGACGAAGAAGGCGGTAAGCACGAACACAGACAGCAGGACGGTTACGACCATCAGACGCTGGTTCTTGGGGAGGTCGTCGCAGGCTTTCTTCAGCCTCTCCCTGATTTTCCCTTTCGGGCCGTGCCACACCTTATTATATAAGGGTGCCACGAGATTGCGGATTTTATGTTTTATGCTCATTGGGATAATGTACGTTTTGTGGTTAATAAATCTTTGTTCTCCAAAATCGTCAGCCCCTCGATCATGAAGCCGTTGGGGTTGTCGTCGGAACGGTTGGTGTTGACCAGCTTGCACTGGGTTATCAGGCTGCGCTCTGTCACGTTGCTCTGGCGTAGTATCATCTGGCGGGCGTATGTCCTGACGGTGTAGGGATAGTCGTTGAAGTCGGCGACTATGCTGTCCACCTGTAGCACCTGCGATATGTTTCCGGCGATGATGCGGTTGTAATAGCCTTTCTCAACGTAGTCCGAATAGTAGTTGTAGGCACTTTTGTCCGCCAATGACATGGCGCGGTTGATGTTATGCTCAATCGCTGACTTGTCGGGCGACAAGGTGAAGAACAGCTCATGGAAGCGGCGGACGTGTTCACGCGCCTCCGCCGGGCGGTTCTGCTCCATGTCCTGCGACAGAGCCAGCATGAGGCTCTTGCCGTTGTCAAGGACATAGATCTTCTCCCTCTGTTTCTCGGCGAAGTTCAGCGACAGTACCACTGAGCCGATGGCTATCAGGGCGCAGAGCGATACCACCACTATACCGAACAGCCTTATCTGACGGAAGGAGGTCTCGATGTTTTTCAGTGACTTGAATTCCATTTAATCATTGTTTGGGGATTTTTGTTTTTGAATATTTATTACCATTGTTATTTGAGGAGTTTTCCGATGCGTCCTGCGGCATTTCCTGCGACACCACCTGCTACGCTTGCGGCTCCTGAGCCGACCTGCATGGCGGTGTTGTTGATTGAGCGGTTATAGCTGCCCATACCTCCTGCCTGAATTATCCATCCGGCTACCGTCGGGATTGTGAAGTAGCCTATAATGCCGATAATCATGAAGATGGTGTAGGCGGTGTTGCTCCCATCGAGGTCAACATTGGGATTGTTGGCAAGTTCAGATATGTCATTCTGGAGCATCAGGACTTGGATTTTTGCGAGTATCGTAGAAAAGAGGTCTGCCACAGGCAACCAGAGGTAGGTCTGTATATATCGGCAGATCCACTGGACGAGTGTGTTCTGGAATCCGTCCCACACCGATATTGCGAAGGCGATGGGTCCGAGTATCGCAAGCACCACAAGGAAGAAAGTGCGTATCGTGTCGATGGTCAGAGAGGCTGCCTGAAAGAGCATCTCCAAGAGTTCGCGGAAGAAGTTCTGTATCGCCTTCTTGACCTTATACATTCCTCGCTCGATATACATTCCGGCGGCTGTGCCGACTTCCGTAACGCCTAACTCATCTATCTGCCTGTCAAACTCCGCGTCATCCACAAGGTAGGCGGTGGAGGGGTCTTTCATCATCTGCTCGTATTCCAGCCGGTCTTTCTCCTCCCGGTAATGCTGCATGTCCAGTGTCTGGCCTTCGAGCATCGAGGCTGTGCCCTGCACAATCGGCGACATCACTGAGTTTATGGTTCCGAGAACTACCGTCGGGAAGAACATTATGCAGAATCCTATCACGAAGGGACGGAGCAAGGGGAACACATCTATCGGCTCTGCGGCCGCAAGCGACCGCCATATACGGTATGCCACATAGAACAGGGCTCCGAGTCCGGCAATGCCCTGTGCCACTCCAGCCATATCTCCGCAGAGAGGCATCATCTCGTCATAGAGCGAGCGGAGTATGGTATGGAGGTTTGAGAAATCTATCGCGCAAATCATAGGCTCACCAGTATTTTTCAGATCCGTCACCGTAAAGGCTAACTACCCTCTGGGTGTCCGCCTTCTTCTTAGCCCTCAGGTACGACACGCTGATGTTCTTGTTGGTGTAGTATTGGGTGAGGTTCTTCAGACGTTTCATCTCCTTGAAGCAGTCATCGACTACATCCATGCGGTCTTTGTCGGTCATGCTCAGTGTGGAGATGTTCACCACCTGTTTCAGATCTCCCAGCACTCCGTTGGCTTCTTCAAGCAGACGGGTGTAACCTGAGGCGATTGCGGAGAGTTCCGCACTTGTGAAGTTCGGGTCTGTCAGCATCTTCTTGAAGTTGTTGACGTAGTAGCCGGAGATGTCTCCGAGCATCAGGACTGTCTGCTGCACCTTCCGCGCGTCGCGGACAAGGTTGTTTACTGACTGGAGAGCGTCGTAATACTTTTTCGCCTGCTGGTAGATTTTCACGGTTTCCTGAAAATTCTTGACCATATTCTGAGCGGTGGATGTCTCCTGCACAAGCGATTTGGAGTTGTTGACGATACTCTGGGCGATGTTCGAGGGGTCAATCACCGTCCACTGGGCTGATGCCCTACCGGTTCCGAGGAAAAGGCACAGGGCAATCAGGGGGATTAAAAACTTGATCTGTTTCATTCTTAACTTTGGATTTAAGTGGTTATCTTACTTTTCCGGCACAGCCGGAGATTATCTGTACTGTTGCGTAAAGCAGCACGAACGGGAGGGAAAGGAGGGCGACGAATCCGATGCAGATTCCAAAAATTATCGCCCACAGGACATATAGTGCTTTCATCATGGGTAAAGCCATTCAGGGATTGTTATGTTTTCAAGGAGATCCACAGTGAAATCCTTGGCGCAGTCAAAGGCTTCGACGGCCGCCATGAACACGGTGGAGAGGACAAGTATCCCGATGAAGAAGAGTATCAGGGCTGTCAGCACTCCGAGTATCGGGTGGAAGAATTTGGGTATCTTGATTTTCATTCCGCCACCTCCCTTCTTTCATTGGCAAGCAGCCTTATGGCACTCTCGACACTTCCGCCACATTGGGCGGCTTTGTTGAGTACCTGCACCTTCTCCGTCTCTTCGGTGGTGTAGCAGAGATATTCCTCCGTTGATACCTCCGTAGCATATACAGCGGACTGCGTTCCTCCGAGTCCGATCCATACCTCTTTGTAAAGGCGGTTCGGGTTGTTCGCCATGTTGATGCTGAGTATCTGAGCCTTCTCCTTGTCGGTCAGACCGAGCAGCTCCTGTATCTGGTCAAATCGGTTCATATACTTGCGCTGGTCAAGGAGTATCTTGCAGTCGGAGTTGTTGATGATGGTCTCCTTCACAATCGGCGACGATATGATGTCGTCAACCTCCTGTGTTACCACCACTGCCTCCCCGAAATACTTTCGTACTGTCTTGTAGAGGTACTTCATGTATTCCGCCATATTTGCAGATGACAGAGCCTTCCAAGCCTCCTCGCAGATGAGCATCTTACGTATGCCCTTCAGTCGGCGCATCTTGTTGATGAAGGCTTCCATGATGATGATCGTTACAACCGGGAACAATTCCTTGTTGTCCTTGATGGAATCTATTTCGAAGACTACAAAGCGTTTAGACAGCAAATCAATATTCGCTTTTGAGTTCAGCAGGAAGTCAAACCTGCCTCCGTGGTAATACTGGCGGAGCGTTGTCAGGAAGTTGTCTATGTCAAAATCCTGTTTGTAGATGGGTATCGGACGGTTCGCCATTTCCTGACGGTAGTCGTCGCGCATAAACTCGTAGAAGGAGTTGAAGCAGGGAACGATGTTCCGGTCTTTCGTCATCTTTTCGAGGAACATTGACAGTGCTGAGCCAAGCTCTCCCGATTCAGTCTTTGTAACCTTGTCATCCTCCGATTTCCAGAGAGTGAGAAGCAACGTCTTGATTGAGTCCTTCTTCTCCACGTCAAACACTCCGTCGTCAGTGTAGAACGGATTGAATGAAATCGGGCTGTCTTCGGTATAGGTGTAATAGATACCGTCATCACCGTGAGTGCGGTTGTGGATAAGGTCGCACAGACCTTCGTATGAGTTACCGGTATCAATCAGCAGGATATGTGTGCCTTGCTCGTAATACTGCCTGACAAGGTGGTTCGTGAAGAACGACTTGCCGCTACCTGACGGACCGAGGATGAACTTGTTGCGGTTGGTTGTAATACCTTTTTTCATCGGTTCATCGCTTATATCCAAGTGGATAGGTTTTCCTGTCAGTCTGTCCACCATCTTTATCCCGAATGGGGAAAGTGAGGAGCGGTAGTTGGTCTCGGCTGTGAAGAAACATGCAGCAGGCTCGATGAAGGTATAGAAACTTTCCTCAGCAGGAAAATCCGCCTCGTTTCCGGGCATCGCCGACCAGAACAGCGTCGGGCAGTCGATGGTGTTGTGCCTCGGCATACATCCCATAGTGGCGAGCTGCCCTCCGACATCATTCTTGATTCTCCGCAGTTCCTCTGTGTCGTCGCTCCACGCCATGACATTGAAGTGGGCCCGTACTGAGGTCAGTCCGTAGGAATGTGCCTCGTTCAGATAGCGGTCTATCCATTCTTTGTTGATAGCGTTTGAGCGAGAGTAGCGGCTCAGGGAGTTCATGTTTCTCGCGGTCTTCTCGAATTTCGTCAGGTTCTCGTCGTGGTCGTCAATCAGGATATACTGGTTGTAGATATGGTTGCAGGGCAACAGCAACCCGACGGGACTTGCAAAACTCAGGCGGCAGTCGCTGCGGTCAGTGGATAACCGCTCATAGCGGTTGTCGGTGCTGACCTTTGCCGGTAGGTCGTCGGTATCGGACAATGTATGCAGACATAGCATCTTGTCTCCTATTCTCATCTGTTGTGCCGAGAGGTCTATGTCCTCCAGACAAGTCACATCCTCCATTGAGAGCGACATATACTTCTCGATAAGCCCGGAAGAAGTGTCTGTTCCGACAATCTCATCGTCGTTGAGACGGCGCAGTCTGATATAGCCGGTGTCATTGATGATCCTTTCAAACTGCTCCACGCTTTCCATAAATTTTACCACCATCTCATGGTTGAGTTCCTTCGGCAGTATCTTTCCACGGCAGAGGGTGGAGAAGTTGGACTGCTGGCGCATACGTTCTTTTGTGGTCTTTGTCAGGAACAGGTAGCATCTGTGGGCGAGATATGGACGCTCGTTGAAGTGGCGTTCAAAGCTTCTGTCCAAGAAGGATAAATCATCCTTCTGAAGTTCCGGCCTGTATTTCTCGCTGACGAACCAGTCCTGCTTGTGGACTACGGAGAAGTGCGGAAGCACCTTGATTGCCTTGCACCATGCGGCGTGCATTGACTCATATTCAGCCGATGTTACCGTGAACAGTTCCGGAAGGCTTACCTCGAAGGCTACCGTTATGTCGGCGTCCTTTGAGATTATGCAGCCGTGTTCCACTGCGAGTAGTGGCAGCTTTGATTCCAGTGTCGTGGCTTTAAGTGTATTTCTCATTTTCTTTTTGCTCTGATTAGTCGTTTGAGGCGCAGACGGTTGATGATGTAGCGCGGATGGTATTTCACTGCGGCGTGTTTCATCAGACCGTACTGCCCGTATTTGGCATTGAGGTGAAAGGTGAGCCATACAAGGACTGAGGTCGCTGTTACCCCGAAGCCGATGCAGATCCATTGGGATATGCCGACGACGTACATGATGACGAAGACCACGAACATCGCCAGAAGTCCACCGGCGAAGATGAAGAGGTACTGCGCCTTCAGACCCTTGTATTCCACCGACCGCCCTATGCCTTTGTTGATAGCATACTCGGCCATTGGCTCACTTTATCAGAGGAAGAATGAACGGAGGATTGTGGCTGCCACGATGAGGAAGATGCAGGCTCCGAACCATGAGGCGGCTGTCTTGCTGGTGTCGGGATCTCCGCTCGACCACTTGGAATAAACCTTGATGCCGCCGATGAGACCCACGACTGCGCCGATGGCGTACACCAGTTTGGTGCCGGGATCAAAATAGCTGGTGACCATTGAGGTTGCCTCGTTGATGCCGCTGAGTCCGTTGCCGGCGGCTGAGGCTTTGACGATGCCGAGGATTCCGGCGATGAGGGCCACCATGAGGCGGCATTTTGCGATTGCGAACTTGTTCTTGAGATTTTCGATTGTTTTCTTCATGTTCTGTTTCATTTTTTTGAGGCATGGGACAGCCCCGACCGCTCCGGTACGGAGCAGCCCACACTTCGGGTTAAAAATTTAGGGGTTGGATTTTTTGTCTTTGCAGACGTGGATTAGTGGTAGCCGATTATTTTTTAAGAAGGTCGGCAGGGTTGAAGTCTTCTATGTTGGCGGGAATTATATGTTTGCGTGCCTTTCCGGATGATGAATTTCTGGTCTTATGAGAAGTGCCTACACCTATATCCATACGGTAGCTTTCTCTCAGACAGCTCATGACACCTTTATATATATCCTCCACCGAGGTGAGGCGATCCATCAGATCAGTACCGACAAGACCATTGAGTATCTTACCGGCCTTTGCCTTCTCCTCAGCCGGAGCGGCTGGATTCATTGCCGTATCAACAGAGCTTTCAATGTCCTCCATTGATACTCCGGAAGCGGAAGGAGCTGACACCATATCAGGATCGAAGTCCTCAATCCGTACATCTTCAAAGGCATTTGCCTCAGTCTCCGGATTCATCCTTGAAAACTTCCTCGGTATAAATTTCTCACTCTCGACTTCATCATTTGCAATATCTTCTGCTGTCGGTCTGTCCTCGGGATTGGTGAACTCCACATCCTTCAGGCGGACATCGCCCTCCAGTCGGTCAAGCATCTTGCTCAGTGTCGCAAGCCTTTCCTCAACCCTGTTGAACTTAACCTCGAAGTCATCGATATTAAACGTACTTTTACCTACGATTTCCGTATCAGGTTTTTCCTTCTCTTCAGTTTCAGAAACTTGATCCTTCTCTTTCTGCAGTTGTGGAGGAGGAGATACATTAACAGAGTTTCTGTTGCGTTCGAGGAAGAAAAATACAAGCATACCGACATTGGTCAGCAATACGGCACAGATCAATAAAATTGATACTCCTGTCATGCGTCTCTTTCCTTTTTAGATGAACGATCTGCCTTAAAGCATTCCAATTTCATAGCGCCACCTTCCTTTCACCTTCCGATTTCAGTTCATTGATTGCGTCCCGGTTCTCAGCCAGATGGTTGATGAGGACGTTTGTCACATACGCGCCGATGGTCAGACCCTCCACGTCAAAGAGGGAGACGAGCTTCCCCAGTTTGTTGACCAGCTCACGCGGAACGAAGATTCCCTTACGTGCTCCCACGCCTGTAGGAGTCAGAAAGTTATCGGCATAAGCCTTAGCTCTTTTTTTGTCGGGAGTAAACACAGGTTTCTCCCCATGTACCTTGCCGCATGTGCGCAGGTCGCAGAATTTTGTATGTACCATAGATTTTAGAATTTTGGTGGGCATTTCCTATATATGCCCTGAATTATCGGATAATATTGTCTGAAATGTTCAGCGAGAACATTGTCTATGTACTGTGCCATATTAGGACTTTCACCGAATAGACTGTAGATGTCGCAAATCATGCGCCGATGACTCTCGCGTATAACTATTGGCTTCCCTTTTCTCGTAACCTGTCCACCACTGTTGTTTGCAACGTACGACTTGATGAAATCAAGTTCTGAAATGGTCAAATTCAGTTCTAAGAGGTTCTTAGGCAGTTCCAAGTGTCCTTCCGGTACGGCTTTTTGATGTTCATTAGAGGGGACAGGCTCTTCATCCTTTACTGTAGATGGGCTGATCACCATCGTTTCTTCAGGGGGCGGCTGTGCTGGAGGAACTACGAAGGTCTTGTCACTTGCCGTATGATAGGACGGCACGGACTTTTGCCTTACAGCCTCGATGAATCCGGGGGAGTCGAAGTTTTTTCTTTGTCGTGCCATGGATTCTATACATTGATAATTTTACGTATCTCTGATACAAGTTCAGGAAGATTGGATCCTTTCAGCATCCTGTTGTCGGGAGGAAGCATCGTTGAGCGGAATAGTCCGCCTTTGCCTGTCTCACGACCGTCCTTCTCGAACTTGTTGCTTTTTACCAGTACAGTGTCAAGTGAGTCAAGTCCCAGTTTGGCTATGTACTTGTCGATGATCTCACATAGATTGGGCTTCTCACGGGAGTCTATCTTGTTCCATACAAGATGAAGTTCCTGTATATTGGTGGTTCCCGTTGCTACCATAAGGTTATACACATTGCTTGCGAAGGCGATTGAACTTGCCATCTCTCCGGTCTCTGTTGTGATAGGCACGAACAGGTAGTCCATCTGTGCGAGAAGGTCGATTATACTCAGGTCGTTGATTGTGCCTGTTATGTCGAAGAACACCACCTGAGTGGAAGGATTGTTCCTGACATACTCATCGGCTACCGATACTGCTTCCGCAGGAGAGGTCAGCAGGATCTCATAGGCATCTTTTTGGAAATTCAAATAGAACCTGTGCATCGCCCTCTTAAGATAGGGATTTTCTTCAGTAACCATCAGGTCATGCTGCCGGTATACATTAAGGGAATGCTGGGTGCTGTCGCAGTCCACTGCTACAACCTCGATCCTTTCCTTATAATAAAGGTAACTCGATACCAGAGCGGTCAGGGTTGACTTGCCGACGCCACCTTTCTGAGTGGCGAAGGCGACGTAAATAGGGTCGCTCATAAATTTAATTTGAGTTTTGGGTTAATGAATAAATGTGGTGACATTCACCATAAGCCGCCCGGCTTGATAACCGTGTCCGGGTCAGTGAGGCTCATTCCGGTGGACCGGCCGGGATTGCCGTATGAGCTTGTTGCAATCAGGTACATTATTACGTACTTAACTATATACACACTTACCATAGTACGTAGGTAAGTACCTGCTTATCTGCCTAAGTATGTAATTACATAATTAAGTAATTAATTATTGAAGTAATCAAGTACTGAAGTAATCATTTAATTACATAAGTATATGTTGACGTAATCATATATCGACATAATCATGTAATTACTTAATTATATCATTACTTGCTTAAATGTTGAAGTATGTATTTAAATACTTAATTAAGTATGTACTTACATATTCAGGCAAGTACAGAGGTATAAATCTCTTCGGAAGATATGAATGGATGGTACCTTAAACATGAATATCGGTGCGCCATACTCATTCTTTCAACCTCGGCGTTTCAGCCTCTGTGCAAGTAAAACGACAGTGTAATAGAAAAAGATTTCTGATTATCAACACTTTCCCAACCTTTCCATAATGTTTCCCAACATTTCCCAACATTTTCAATTCAAAAAACTAAATGAGTCCCAGCAATTGTTATATAGGCATCTGATAAGAAAGGAATACTGCTTTTTAAGGTGATCAATACTTCCTTTATACTTTATTATTATTTTTAGGATTGGACCGGCGCCTGATTATAATGATTTCTTATCTCTCATAGTAGCGAGCTTCACCTACGATAAACATTCAGAAAATCCATTCTTTTTTCAGTTCAGATCGGATGTTCACATGAACATTGCAAGGTATGTTCCGAGGCACTCAAAACTGAGATAGTGCCTCGAAACCCTTGCCATGTGCATGGAGCCTGCGATTACTCCAAAGTCGTAATCGCCAAACCAACCTTCGGTGAAGATATACACCATTTTTTAAGACCACTTAATCCAATGTGAATTTTATGAAGCAAAAATTTAATCAGGGAGGGAGACCTCACAAGATCAATCCTGCGGCTTACCGCTACGTCGTGCGGTTTGATGCTGCCGAAAACGGAGTCTTCCTTACTCTTTATGAAAAGTCAGGAGCGATCAACAAGGCCACTTTCATCAAGAATGTCCTTCTCGGAAAGTCCTTCAAGGTGTTTGTTGTTGATGAGAATACCCGTGTATTCATCGACAAGCTGTCATCATTCAATTCCCAATACCGTACCATCGGCATTGAATACAATACGGTGGTAAAGACACTCCGTGAAGACTTCAATGAAAAGAAAGCGATGAAGGCTCTCTATAAATTGGAGCAGCTCACCATCGAACTTGTCAAACTAAACCGTGAGATTGTCGCACTCGCAAAGGATTTCGATGAGAGATGGTCGCAAAAATCTCTATAGGCAGTTCCCTTTATGGCGCACTTGTCTATAACGGTGAGAAGATAAACAAGGAGAAAGGGCGTGTTCTTGATACCAACAAGATTTTCAACGACGGTTCCGGCACAATCGACATTCATCGGGCTTTTGAGGATTTCAAGAGGTGGATGCCCGCCAATACCAAGGCGGAGCGTACCATGATGCACATCTCACTCAATCCTCATCCCGATGACCGGCTTACCGATGTAGAATACACGCAATTGGCGCACGAGTATATGGAGAAGATGGGATTGGGCGATATGCCTTATCTTATCTTCAAGCACGAAGATATTGACCGACACCATATCCATATCGTGGCACTGCGTGTACGTCAGGATGGTACGGTAGTATCGGACAGGAACAATTTCTACCGGAGCAAGGAGATTACCCGTGAGCTTGAAAAGAAGTACGGGCTGAAACCTGCGGAGCGTCAGAAGATTACTCCCGATATGCCGATTCTGAAGATAGACCCCGACGGCGACATAAAGCGACAGGTCGCCAATACGGTCAAGATGGTCGGTATGCGCTATAAGTTCCAGACCCTCGGTGAGTACAATGCCATTCTCGGACTATACAATGTGAGATGCGAGGCTACCGACGGCAAGCTAAACGGCAGGGAGTATCACGGTCTTGTCTATTTCGCCACCGATGACAATGGCAATACCATTGCTTCTCCCTTCAAGGCTTCACGCCTCGGCAAGTTCGCCAGCCGAACAGCCATTGAGGGACGATTTGAGAGGGCGAAGGATAAGATTGACATCAATCCCACGAAACGCATGGTTCAGGACGCAATGGCTCATTCTTCGGGCAAGGATGATTTTATCTCCAGCCTCAAAGGTAAGAACATTGATCTTGTGTTGCGATACACCGATGATGGACGAATCTACGGAGCGACATATATCGACCACAATACAAGGACGGTTCTCAACGGTTCTCGTCTTGGCAAGGAGTTCTCCGCCAACGCACTTGACCGCTGGTTCAACAATCTTGATGATAGACCGTTGCCGTTGCAACCCGGTGTTTCGCAACCTCAGCCAAATCAGAATACCCAATCCAGCAGTTCTCAACATTCCGGTTCTCAGCAACACGGACAAGGGACACAACCGTCAGGCGGAGGTTCGGGACAACAGTCCGGGGGCAATACGTCAACACCTCCCAATCATTCGCAAAGTCAGAGTTCTCAGCAAGGCTCAAATATCTTTGATGATGTTCCCACGCTTCCCGGTCTTGACCTGTTCCAAGTCGGTCCCGGATTCAATGCGGAGGAGGAAGCCTTCTACCGCGCCATGCAGCGACGGAAGAAAAAGAAACGCCGTGGACCGAAACTGTAATCACTATTGTCAAATTTAACTCATTTGAATTTTTTATGTCACAACAGGAAGATGACCTCCGTGCATTAGCCAAGATCATGGACTTGCTCCGTGCTTTGAGCATAATGCTGGTGGTCGCAAATATCTATTGGTTCTGCCATGACCTTATTGGTCATTGGCAGTTCGACCCGGAGACGTTGAAGGTTCTCCGAAACCTTGACGATGCCGGAAAGCTATTCCACAATCCGTGGAACACGAAATGGTGGACTCTGCTCCTTCTTGCCCTTTCGTGCTTCGGCACGAAGGGTGTCAAGAACGAGAAAATACAGTGGATTCATATCTGGATTTTCCTCGGTTCGGGAGCGGCTCTGTTCTTCCTCAACTGGTGGATGCTGTCGTTGGGATGGCTTATCACATACGTCGTCACTACCGTAATTGGATATGTACTTTTGCTGATAGGAGGCGTTTACATGAGCCGTCTGCTGAAGAACAATATGATGGACGATCGCTTCAATGAAGAGAATGAATCGTTTCATCAGGAAACAAAACTAATGGAGAACGAGTATTCCATCAATCTGCCAACAAAGTTCTATTACAGAAAGCGATGGAACAAAGGTTGGGTCAATGTGGTGAACCCATTTCGCGCTTCGATCGTGCTTGGCACTCCCGGTTCAGGCAAGTCATACGCTGTGGTCAACAACTTCATCAAGCAGATGATTGAGAAGGGTTATTCTCTCTATCTTTACGATTTCAAATACCCCGACCTGTCAACTATTGCCTATAATCACTTGGCAAACCACAAGGAGGGGTATGGAGATACGCACCCGAAGTTCTATGTGATAAACTTCGACGACCCGGAGAGGAGCCACCGGTGCAATCCGATACATCCTGATTTCATGTCGGATATTGCCGATGCTTACGAGTCGGCATATACCATTATGATGAATCTAAACCGCACTTGGATACAGAAGCAGGGTGATTTCTTTGTGGAGTCTCCGATTGTGTTATTTGCCGCCATCATCTGGTATCTGCGAATTTATGAGAACGGCAAGTATTGTACCTTCCCTCATGCCATCGAGTTCCTCTGCCGACGTTACGAGGATATATTTCCTATCCTTACGTCATATCCGGAACTGGAGAACTACCTTTCTCCGTTTATGGATGCTTGGCAGGGAGGAGCGGCGGAACAGTTGGCTGGTCAGATAGCGTCGGCCAAGATACCCCTGTCGCGTATGATTTCGCCTCAGCTATACTGGATAATGACGGGTAATGATTTCACTCTCGACATCAACAATCCTAAAGAGCCTAAGATACTCTGTGTCGGCAATAATCCCGACCGTCAGAACATCTACGGAGCGGCACTCGGTCTTTACAATTCCCGTATCGTGAAGCTCATCAACAAGAAAGGTATGCTGAAGTCAGGAGTTATCATTGACGAGTTGCCGACAATATACTTCAAGGGTCTCGACAATCTTATCGCCACGGCACGAAGCAATAAGGTTGCCGTATGCCTCGGTTTTCAGGACTTCTCCCAGCTCAAACGCGACTATGGCGACAAGGAAGCGGCTGTCGTGATGAACACTGTCGGCAATATCTTTTCCGGTCAGGTTGTCGGTGAGACGGCGAAAACGCTATCGGAGCGTTTCGGCAAGGTTCTACAGAAACGTCAGTCGGTGAGCATCAACCGAAGCGACGTTAGTCACTCCTTCAACACTCAAATGGATTCACTCATTCCGCCGAGCAAGATCTCCACTCTCACACAGGGTATGTTTGTCGGAGCGGTCAGCGACAACTTTGACGAGCGGATTGAGCAAAAGATCTTCAATGCCGAGATTGTGGTGGACAACAAGAAAGTGGCGGAGGAAACCAAAGCATACAAGTCAATACCACAGATTGTAGATTTCCAAGATGATACTCCTGATAAGTCAAAGATGAAGGCCGTCATCCAAAAGAACTATGATCAGATCAAACAGGATGTTAAAGATATAGTGAAAAGCGAAATAGAGCGCATAGCAGCTGATCCGAAACTATGTCACCTTCTCCATCAGAAATGACAGTACAAAAATCTCCACATCAAACAGATATCATTCGAAAAAATCCTTATCCTATCTGGTAAAGTTTTGGCTTTGCCAGATAGGATCAAAATTTTTTATCATCCTAATTTTTAACATTATACCATAGAAGGAATTTTTTTTAATTTTTTTACATGAAAAATTTGCAAATTAAGATAACAATCGTTATCTTTGCTCTGTAAAATATGAACATTATATAACGCATCAGTTCACTTCGTGAAGGTTCTGATGATTTTAAAAAGTTCTATGATTCAATTATAAGTATGACTATTAATAATTTTTAATATATGAATACTGAAGAATGAAGAGAAAAATTTAGCAAAAAGTCGGGAATAAAATAGGAATTCCCCAAATCATTTAGTGACTTAAATCCCTATTATTCACTTTAAATAATAAACATTATGAACAAAAACCATTCACACTTTTGGATTTCGATCGGTTTGGCAGCATGTATCCTACTTTGCATAGTTGTTCTTATTCTGATTATTTTTAATCAGAATAATAATGGTAGCACCTTAACTTTAGATGGATATATTGGAGCAATGGCCACATTGATAGCTATTTGTACAGCTATAATGTTGGGAGCCCAGATTTATTCAATATATCATAGGTCTCAGACAGAAAAAGAGTACGATCAAAAACTAGAACAAATAACCGATTGGTTCCGAAATTCTACGGAAGAATATAACAGAGAGCTTGCAAAGTTGTCAAAAACCAACAATACATTAAACATGATAAAGTATCATGTAAATAACGCCTTAGGCAGCATGCATTACAATGAAGATAGAAAGTTTGATGGAATTATTGACGTATTGGAGAATATCTATATACTTGTTAATAATGCCGAGCTTTTCTCTGTAGATGACCAAATTGATAAGCTTCAGGCTGCTTGTTATTATATTGCCAAGAATCTTAAGCAATATAAAAAAGACAAACTTTATATCAGTAAAGATCCCAAAGGAATAAACAGAATTCAAGAACGTTGGAATAAACGCATTAGGCAACTTGATGAAATCCTTGTAGGAAAACCATTATGTGATACAAAAAAACAGATATTTGAAAATCTAAAAAAACTCAGTATCATTTTCAATGAAATGCTAGATGGACTTATATATGAAAAAGATGCATATAGAATGTCTGATGAGGATATGAATACATTGAAAGCTATGGCAAAAGATTAACTAGGATCTACAGAATATTCTTATACGTACAAACAATCCATACGCATCAAGAAAAATAGGGACTCTACATAAGAGTACTATGACAATGAAGCAATACCAATTGGTATTGCTTCATTGTCATAATACTAGTATTGTATAAAAGGAGAAATAGACTGTTATAAAAATGGATAGTGGTCGGACATCTGCGAGTAGGTATCAATCCTCCTCGTCTTGACATGACATAAAGTCATTGAGCGATGATGAAAGTGTGTCCATGAAGTAGGCGCGGCTGTTGCGACCTCTAACTCTCATCTCGTTATATTTTTTGTAGATGTAGTTCTCTGTCATATCGACATTGAACATCTTTGCAAGTTTGCTCACAATCTCCTTTGCGCTGATGTTGGAGCCAAAGCACTTGGCTACTTTGAAAGCGTATCCTAATTCGATAAGCGCGGTCTTGTTGGCAGTCCAGTTCAGACCTATTTCCGGCATCGTATTTGGCTCCGGCACAATGTGGCTTTTAATGTCCTTGTATAGTGCGAGTGTCTGACGCACGAAGTGGAGTGCCTTAGTTACGAATGCCGCCAACTCCTGATTTACAGCCTCGCGTAGTTTCTCAGTCTGCAAGTATGTGATCTCTACTTCTACATACAGCAAGGCTGAAATCACAAATCCCTTGTGATGGTGGTTATGGCACATCTCGCTGACCTGAAGCACAAAGTCCCTGTAGGCAATGTGCAGATTGTCGTTCTTGCCCTCTGTCAGCTGACGAAAGAACTCTGTCTCTGTGAGTGAAAATAAATCCATGTTATAATTTTTTAAGTTTTTGAAAAATAAGATAATTCTATAAATAAGATAGTTCAATAAAATCTGCAATAAATTTGTAATCTATTAAGAAATAATGTCATATCGTCAAAAAATCTTAAAATAAAGATATGCCTTCAAAACGTAAAAGTTGTAAAAACTCTTTACATGTGTAAAATGATGACAGATATTTTTACATAACTGCCAACTAATAAACATTACGTTTGTTATCTTAGTACACGAAGATACTATGCACACACCGCTATTATTTTCACAATAATATTCACGATTTCAAAACACTTTGATGAAAAAAATTCTAATATTTGATACGGATTACACACTCCTTAACAAGATTGATGGTTGGCTAAGAAATGAAGAATACGATGTTAGGATTACCGATGATCTAAAGACTGCGAAAGCCAGATTGGCATCATGTCATTATAATTTACTTGTTTTAGGAGTAAGATATATAGGATGTGACGGAATGAAACTACTGAACTGGGTAAATAGCCAGAATTTTGGAATCCCATTCATGGTAATGTTAGGAAAGGACGATAACAACCTGCTTGCAGACGCATTCAGGAAAGGGGCTCATGACCATATTGACAAACGTACACTTACCCGTGCATGTTTTGTTGACAAAATCAATGAGACACTACGGTTCTTCAATCACATCTTTGACAGTTATGTATACAGAAGCCACGAATATACTCAGTGCCTCAACAAAGCAATAGTTGCTGCGGGAAACAACGAAGTTGTATTATTGTCTGGAGAGGTGGGGACAGGTAAGAGTCATATTGCAAGACACATACATTATAACAGCAAACGAGGAATGCACTTATTCCTGCCGGTAAAATGTGGGCTACTTGATCATTCGAGATCACACGAACAACTATTTGGATTATCGACTACCATAACGTCAAAACCCATGACTGGTATTTTGGAAAAGGTTGGTATGGGGACCCTGTTCTTTGATGAGATTGACAAACTTCCGTTGAATGCACAGACAGCATTGGTTCATGTAATAGAGGAAGGCAAGTATAGCCCAATGGGATCGCACATGATAAAATCCTTTAATGCAAGGATTTTATTTTCTACTTCGGCAAACCTCAGCAACCACGTTTTGAAAGGAACCTTTAGACGCGACCTGTTTGATCTACTCCAGAACAACATAATCAAAGTGCCTTCTCTACGTATGTGCCGTGAAGACATTATTCCATTGTCAGAATACTTCTTGAACATTATTGCCCGGGAACGTAATACTACTATGAAGAGCCTTTCCAAGAGTGCAACGCTACATATAGCTTCTCACGATTGGCATGGGAATATCAGGGAACTTAGAAGCATTCTAAAACGTGCCGACATGGAGTGTGACACAAATCTTATTAAGACTAAACATCTACATCTTAACTCAACGGAATCACATAGCAAAGGTGATGAAGAAAAAGTTATACTTGATGCATTGGTCGCGGCGGGGAATAATAAGTCTATAGCAGCGAGAATGTTGGGAATAAGCCGTCCTACATTGTATGCCAATATGAAGAGACTTGGATTGTAATCGAGACTTGTTCAAACTAAAATACGAGGGAAGACAATCAATATGGTTCTTTTTGAAAACTTCCACATTCTCGCATCCATATTAGACTGTCTTCCCATAAAAATTATACGAATGTTATGCAAATACAAAGTTAATAATTTATTTGGACACAAACATATTTTTTTCTAATTTTGTAAATAAATATGTGCACTTATGAATAAGAACAATAGAAAAGAGCATTTATATAAAGCAGCCTTTAGGCTCTTTCTCACCAAGCAATATGATTCTGTAAGTATTAGCGATATCGAGAAAGAGGCAAATATGACAAGGGGTGCTATAACGTATTATGCAGGAAGTAAATTAAATCTCTTTCACGAAGTTCTGAAGTATTATTTAGTAGACAAACAAGATCTGAAATATAAAATTACATCCCCAACATTCAAATCATTATTGGATTTTATCAATAAATATGTAGATGGTTGTCAAAGAACAATGACAAACATTTGTGGCATATTATCAGAAATGCCAGTATGCAATGTAAGTAGATATTACATATCATTGATTTTAGAAATGAGTTCATATTTTCCCGATTTACATGAGAATTATTTAGAAAATAGGAATAAGGAATTAGGCATCTGGATATCCCAACTCAATCGAGCAATTGAAACAAAAGAAATAAGAAATGATGTAGATGTTGTTAGTGTAGCAAGACATTTCATTTGTATATTCTATGGGCAATCATATCTTGATTCACTTTCAATGGGGCTTAATACAGTAGAACTTCGAAGTCAAATGACAAACCTCTATAAACTACTAAAGCCACAAAAAGAAGACAATGTACAAACATAACCAATAGGTCAAAATGTCTTATTTTTAGATATTTTCAGAACATTACTAATTATTAATTTACAAACTTCGAATATTAGTTGTATCTTTGCCTAACATTTCATAACAAACAGTATGTAAAATGGAGGGCAATAAAGTTTATATTACTAATACATCATCATTTTTTCCAAATGAACCTATAGGAAATGATGAAATTGAAACTTATCTTGGTAAAATTGGAGATAAGCCATCAAGAGTTAAACCAATCATTCTAAGACAAAATGGTATCAAGCAGCGATACTATGCAATAGATGAAAATCAAAACATCACTCATACAAATACGGACTTAGCTAAAGAAGCCATATTTAAGCTTCTTCCAGAGCCTTCAGAAAGAGAAAAAATCCAATATCTAGCATGTGGCACTTCAACACCTGATCAAATGCTACCTTCGCAAGCTTCAATGATACATGGAACTGCATTTAAACACCCAATGGAGATTGTATCTTTTTCAGGAGTCTGTTTAACCGGATTGCAAGCATTAAAGTCTGCCTTTATGTCAATTAAATCTGGAAACACTACCAATGCGGTAAGTACGACTTCCGAATTACCGTCACCCGTATTGCAGTCTAAATTTTTTGAAGAAGAGTTTACCTCAATCTCTGAAATTACCACGAAACCATATATAGCTTTTGAAAAAGACTTTTTAAGATTTATGATCTCAGATGGTGCAGCTGCCTTACTCTTGAAGAACGAACCTACAGGAAAATTGAATCTTGAAATAGAATGGATAGAAATCATTTCATTTGCAAATAGACTTCCGGCTTGCATGTATCAATGGTCAGAAAAAATGCCCAATGAGGAATTGAAAAGTTGGAAAGAGTTCTCTACTGAGGATATATCAAAAAAATCTGTATGGTGTATCAAGCAAGACGTAAAGCTTCTTAACAAGAACATAATGCAATTGTTCGCAGAAGCTACACAAATAGCTTTGTCTAAACACAAAGCTGATGAAGCGACAATAAGATATGTAATACCTCACATATCATCAATGTATTTTTATAACATACTTGATGAGGAACTAAAAAAGAAGAATGTTAATCTACCAACCAGTAAATGGTATACCAATCTAACATGGGTGGGCAATGTAGGATCAGTAGCACCCTTTGCTGCTCTCGACGAACTTATCAGGACAAAGCCATTGGCAAAGGGCGATCAAATACTCCTATTAGTCCCGGAAAGTGGCAGATTCTCCTTTGGAGTTGCATTATTAACGTGTGTATGATTTGTAGTTTCAAAAATATTTATTAACTTTGCACTAAATATAAAAATAGAGGAGTCATAAATCCATCTTTCTATGCGAAAATGTGGAAGTTTTTGAAGAAGAAAGAGGGTGGATATGATTGCTCACTCCGTATACGAGTGCGGGGGAGCTGTGTCATTTCTTAAACCATCTTCCACAGGTTTCGCATAGGGCACATTCTCCCGCACTTTTGTTATGGGAAAAAGAAGCCAAAAAACAGAGATCAATAGAGTTGAGATCCTCCGTCAAAGCTACCGTTTGATGGCCATGGGAACATGGGATGCCATATCCGTTACCGAACTGGAGAATAACATAGAGCAAACACGAGGAGCCATATTCTACTTCAACAAGAACAAGAAAGCTCTATTCACCAATATGATAGAAGAGTTATTCTTACCGGTATTTAAGTTAAGCGACTCGGAAAAATCCAACTTGAAGACTTGCTCACCCCAGACTTTTTTCGCAATATACAAAACACCCTTCGAGAGAGTCTGCGACGATCTCAGGATAAACTATCAAGTGCCGGAGCCATCTCGAAGCCTTTTCAACATCATAATCCAAGCCCAAAAACATTACCAGGGCTTCAAACAGATCATAAGCAACGAAATCAAACAAGAAATAGCCTTTATCCACCATATCATAGGCATCAACAGCACACTCACCTTAGACTTAGACAAAATATATGCCCTATCAGCAGGTCGGATCTTCCTCGACTCCCTATGCTGACCGGGCATTACTTTATTATTATTCCCTACAGAATATTCTACACTGCATATCTGCGTCTTTGCAAGACGATATAAAAGAGCTAATAAGCCATATCATTTGAGATACGGCATGCTTCTGTCGTAAAGGTCTACCATCCCTTAGAGCTTCAAAAGCTTCCCTTAATTCAGACTTAGAAACAAAGTCAACAGCAAGACACACCTCCTTAATGCCATTTGGTGCTATGAGAGTTCTTCTATATGACTCCTCAAAAGTATCTAAGTTTCCCACTCTGCAAACGTCAATACTGGAATTGGGGAAATACCGACCCATCCAAGAATTAACTTTATATGCGACATCCATATAACGCATATTGCCAATGTTCTTCAAAGCCTGTCCCACAACTTCTTGAAATGCAGACGCGGACAAAGATGTTTCACCTTTACCCTTTGAATGAACAAAGCTGATTTTATTATCCGAAAGTACGATGTGATCCGCACATTCGTAACCCATATCATCACATATTATATGAGATGGTGCTTCATTCCGGAAAGTGTTTTCTACGACATAAAAAACAGTATCATTGGCAAATTCAACATCAGCAATTGTTGGAGTCCCCTTTTCACTTGTCACAATACCCATTTCAGGAACGCCCACGAAAATTGAAAGGATAGACTCGATGCTATTAAGAATGTCACCATCCATGTGCAGCTGATTCCCTTGATAAATAAACTGAACATCCTCAAAGCCCACAAAGAAACACTTGTGGTTGGTGATATAAGTGAATAACTTTGTATTGCCACCATCATCATTTACAAGATAGAGATTATCAAGACGCCCATAACCTTTAAGTCTGATTCCATTCTGCTGCAATACAACATCTAACAGATCCCAAGAACCATCAGAAGAATATTCTTGATGGGCGGTTTTCTCAGTCAGAGACTTGCATCCGCTTAATCTCTTGTAAAGATGACTGAAGAATCTCTCTGATTCAATCGGTAACATATCGTCACCCGACTTATACTGTACAATCAAATTCTCCCTTTCTATATGGTTCATCAGTTCATGAAAATCTATCAAAAGATAGGAAGGGATGAGTGTGTCTTTATAATCTTTCCATCTTACAGGTGTTGAAAAGTGTCCCATGAGGGATGTTGTCACATCATAAGGGGCCTCGATACCTCTTATAATAGAATCTGCCCATTCGCAAAGAGAAGCGATAGTCTTTCTCTCACTTCCAATCTTAGACACACGAGATGTGCTTAAACCTAAAGTTACAGTTTCGTCATCATTTTGAATACGTGTGGTCTTAAGAATATGCCTGCCTGCACCATGTGTAGGCATGGATTGACTAAGATCATCACTCTCATACGACTTATTTCTAAGGGAGAATTGATTGAGGCTCATGTTTCCCATTCTCATCTGTGTAAAAACAGTATTATCCGAAATCAAAGCCCCCGCCAATACATTTCCCATAATGGGGGTGTGCTTATTCTTAAACGAAGACAAGCCATTGGCATGCCGAGTAAACAGCACTAAATATTCATCGATTTCAATAAGTAAGAAATAGCATATCAACACTTCCTTTTTCTGGAATTCTTCCGGGATTGTCCTCAGAAATGAAGGAACATTCTTATCCAGAAAGACCTTTAAAGTACATAATGCGTTACGCCCTTCGGCAAAGGCTATAGGCTCTTTGATTATCTCGACAATGTTCGTGTGAGAATGGGCATTATCCCTGATTGTGGCAAAGATGTTCTTGATTTCTCTTTCATCTATGTCGAAATTACGCCTATAAAAGTAGGCACCCTCATTTATGGCGAAACCATTAAAATATGCTTCTTCTTTTTCAGTCATATGGGATATACATGTTTTATTGATGAAAATTCATTTGCAAAGATAACAAAAAAACATTATGCTTGTAATCTATTTTATATGTTATATAACATATTTTTTAATGTTATAGTATTAATCTCATGGACTATAGATTGAAAAATATTTTCAATACAATATATCAAGTTCATAAATCATAGACAACTGTCTAAGGATATATTAGTGCAAAAGGACATTAGCGGAAAGGAGCGCAATAATTTGGAGAGGTTTACAATTTTAGCGACCGTATCACGTTTTAATTATTAAAGTATACATGATACTGACGAACCTAAATTTTATTTATTTACTGATATTACCCTAATGGCTCCTCAACTCGTTTTTGCCTTCATTAAAAAAAAATTCCACTGTCTTGAAAATGTCGGAATCAATTTCTCTCCATCTCTGAATATAGAGTATGACTGGGTTAAAAATGTTCTGAAAATCGACCACACTCCTCTGCCTACGGATTTCTTCCCGAAAAACATCACTGGAATTACAGCAATCGTGGGGAAAAACGGTACCGGAAAATCCACCATCCTTAAGTGGTTAGGGGAAAGGATCATACCTGGTCTTGCTGCTTCTAAACTTGATGGTATAATTATTGAGAAAGTGGTGGATAACAATATTCAGAAAACAAAGTTAATAGTCTGGAGTGACGTTGAGATCAAAGACATTGAAAATAATTCTAACATTGACATTGAGATCAGAAATTCAACTTCCGGAAAGGCTATTAATCTTTCTCTCGGAATCCCGATGATTTTTGGTTCTGGCCATTTTGATATACCTCATCCTGATTCTCCTTTTGATAACGAGTGGATGGGTATGATTAATATATCTGATAAACTTCTCCTGGTGGAGGATCTAAAAAATTATTCAGGACAAGATGCAATCAGAGGCCTTTCCCCTCTGAACGATTATATTAATGCCTACGCCATTCAGAATCAGTTGCGAATTTCCCGTCTGATAATTGACCCCATTTTTCATGCCTTAGATGGGGAAAAAGGTGTGGCAGAGGTTAACTTCCCAAAGTATATCGGGTTCAGCGCTAATGTTGCTGCTCATAATAACATTGAAAGTAAATTTAAGTCAATTTCCGATAGACTTAGGCAAGATGACAAAACAATTTCCAAAGAACAATATAATTATTGGAAAGATTTAAATAATTTTGTCTACAACAGAGAGTTTGATAAGACTGAAGCCAAAGATGACAAAGCGCTGCTTGCTGAAATTCTTTATTGCTCCCTACGCAGCTTTTTCTATAATTTCGGCATACCGACGACAGGAGTACCTTTCTACGAAAGACTGAATCTCCTCAAATTGGTAAAAGAAGACTACTATAATTTCAACGGGGGTACATATAGCTGGTGCAACCATATTATAGATAAAATTGAAAGAGAATACACCGGAGTGTTTCGAGAAGGTAATAAAGAGATAAGTTTTAGAGATTTATACAATGAATTTTTCCTACAGCTGAAATGTGTAATCGAATTCATGAGAAAAGAGCTTTCATGGAAAGATGGTGTGCCTTATATAGAAGTGTCGGCGGAGAATTCAGAAGATGTGTTTAAACAGGTTGAGATTCTCATGGAGTCTAATATATTTCTGACCGGGAGGTTCTTTAATCTCTCGTTCTCTCACTATCCCCCTCTAAATGGAAGTATAGTTCACATTCAGCTTAGTTCCGGAGAATTGGGTCTGCTAAATCTTTTCTCCCGTATAAAATCTGTCTGGAATCAGGATATGCCGGGAAATAACACTCTGCGACCTGCTCTCATCATTCTTGATGAGGTGGAGATGAGTTTCCATCCCGAATGGCAACGTCGTTTCATAAGCAGATTGCTTTCTTTCATGCAGTTGTTAGTTTCCGGGGAGCATAAGGCTCAAATCATATATACCACTCATTCCCCTATTACTCTTTCCGATATGCCTAAGGAGTGTGTCAATATGCTTGATCGGAAAGAAGGTGCTACAATCGTTGTGTCAGCCGAAGAGAAACAACAGACTTTCGGAGCTAACGTCTTCGAGCTTTATGGTGATTCTTTTTTTATGGATAACGGATTGATCGGCGAGTTCGCCTTGGAGAAAATAAAATCGCTATCAAAAGATGTTGAGGATTTTGTCTCGTCCAAGCATAGAAGAAATGAAAATGATAACGTACGAGTCAAAAGCGCTCTTTTGAATAGGTTAAACATAATTGGCGATAGAAGAATAAAGGGTTATCTTATGTCACGTCTTGACATATATCCCAAAGATCTGGAGATAAAAATGCTAAAGCGAGAAATTGCCGAACTTAAAGCTCGTAAATGATATGAAAGGAATTGATTTGAAAATGTCTCGAATAGGTGCAGATGGTAAAGAACGCTCATGGGAGGATATTGAAAATGAGTTTGTAAAGCTTTTCAAGAAAGGAATCCTGAGAAGCATCTCAAAAATTAACATAAAAAAATCATATCCTGAGCTGAGATCGTTTCATGAACATCTTCAGAGGGATATTGATGAGATTCTAATTGGGAAACCGTATGTCTTTCCTAAATGGATACGTTATTGGAATTTTATCCTCAGGAATCTCAGGTCAAACTCTTCTAAAAAAAGATCTCCAAAGGCTATTGAGAAGAACATTTCCTCATATATTATTAAGCTAACCAATGCATTTGCATATAAGAAGTTTAGAACAGATGGATTGAATAAGATTGCCGTTATGATAAATGTAAAGACCTGTCTTTACTGTAATCATAATTTCACCATTGTTGTTGGAAATAGCCCTGATGATAATGGGGAGATTGTCATGGACAATGCTCAGGCTTTTATCCAATTTGACCATTTCTTTGACAAGTCATCATTTCCTTTCCTGAGTATGTCGTTATATAATCTGATACCGGCTTGCCCACAGTGCAATCATAAGAAAAGTAATAAACCTTATTCTCTCGCTCTACATCCTTATGTGGCAGATTATGCGTCTCAACTTACTTTTAAAATCAAGGATCCTAATGCCATGACCAATCCAAAGTTCATGAAAATAGATTTGATGGAGGTGGAGATTGAAAATAGAGGAAATATGGAATTGGGTAATTTAATGGGCAATCTCGCGATCAAAGAGCGTTATAGCCGTCATCTTGATATAGTGAAGGAATTGGAAATAGCAAAATATCTCCAGCCATATTATGAAAAAATACTTTCTGATTCTATGCCTAGCGAGATTAGAGATGCTTTGAGCAAGTTTGATTCCAATTTGTTAAGGCGTCATTTGTTCGGTTTTTTTCAAGAAGAAAAGGATATAAATCAGCGTCCTCTTACTAAATTCTGTCAAGATATTTACAAACAACTAAGTCCGTAGATGCTTTCAACAATTAATTTCCTACTTCCATAATTATCAAGTTATTACTACTCCACTCCGAGGTAATTATTACTTTGTTCTAGAATTAGGTTTTCAATCCCTTGAAGTAATTACTTTGGGATTCTGTCAACCATTTAGGCTTTCCTAAAAATCCGAACTGTCTCCGTTGTGTTCTCAACGCAGAAATTCTTCCTGAGTTGTACCTTCCAACATGCCGTCATGGAGCTAACGTAGTTACGATTTTTTAGCATATGTACTGCTTAGACATACTGTGCGACTAATGCAGAGATGTTCTTAACCGAGGGCTTACTGTTACGGTTGAAGTGGCTGCTTCAGATTGCTAACCAAGACGGTTCCATGAAAATGGAAAACGATGATGGCACTCGGACATAGCCAGTAAAGGTTGTTGTCTCGGATCTTCTGTTAATCGCAGCATTTCATAGGAGTCACACGTTCAAATGGAACACTTGCCGTGGTGGCACGGTTCTCTTTAAAGGGGAGGATTCGAGAGCTTAAGTGTCTCGTATCTTCCAAAGTTTTCGGAAACTGAGAGATGGAAACAATCATAAGAATGGACGGTGAGGATACGTAGTGCTGATAGTCCGCATAGGCTTGAAAATAGAAGAATCTTTTTCATGAGCACGTGATTTTAGATTGGTTTGTATTACAAAAGCATTACGCTGTTTATCTATCTCTTGGAAAAACCGGAGCAGACTGGGACAGTGCGCCGGAACAGACTGGGACACTTTTGATGACGCAAAGTTAATGATTTTTTCTGAGACTTTCGCCTTTTAGCTCAAATCTTATTGCCGAGTGCACCATTCGGTCGAGTATGGCGTCGGCGGCAGTCGTGTTTGTCTCCAGGCAGTCGTACCAGTCCGATACCGGTATCTGCGACACTATGACGGTTGCCTTGCGCCCGTGGCGGTCCTCTATTATCTCCATGAGGTCGAGGATCTGCTCGTTGTTGAGCTTCTTAATCCCGAAGTCATCTATGATTACGAGATCGTATCCGGCGATCCGTTCAAAAAGCTTCCTTGTCTGTCGTTCCGCCCGGGCGATGGCCAGGTCCTCCATCAGCTTCAGGACGCTCCAGTACCTTGTCTTGAAGCCGGAGACACAGGCATGGGATCCCAATGCCGAGGTGAGCCAGCTCTTTCCCGTGCCTGTGGCTCCGGTTATTATCACCGGTATGCCGCGGCGGAGATATTCTCCGCCGCATAGCTGGGTGACAAGCGAGCGGTCAAGTCCACGGGCGCTGTCGTACGCCAGCTCGTCGACCGAGACCTGACAGCGGAAGCGCGCGTTTCTGAGGAGACGGCTGTTCCGGTTGGCCTTCCGCATGTCGAGCTCGCCCTGTATGACAAGCCGCATGCAGTCGGCCACGTTCAGTGAGTTTACCTGACGGGTCTCCATCAGGTTCTGCCATGTCTGCGCCATTCCGGGCAGACGCATCTGTCTGAGGTCAGATAGGATCTTTTCCATTGTGATAATTGTGTTTATGGGTTCTGTTTGATGTTGTCAGGCAAAGGCGGACTTGCCCCTTATGTTGGAGTGTGCGGATGGAGGCGTAAGGTCATCCGGATTCTGGCGGAAGCCCTGACAGCCGTTGTCGATGAGGGTCTTGACGAACCTGTATCTGAGGCTTCCGTTGCTGACCGCCACGTCGCATGCCTGGCGGAACAGGGCCGGGTCACTCGTCTTCTGCAGGCTGAGGAAGCCCTGCGCGGTGCGGAAGTGGACCTCTTCAGGCTGACCGTCATCAAAGAGGGCCTCGATGATCGCCTTGAACTCCGGGCTTACCTTCTCCGCCTTGGCGATGAAGTATGCGGCGCTGTAGGCGCGGTATTCCCTTGACCTGGGCGGAAGATGGTCGTTGACATACACATAGCCTCCCCTGACGTACGAGCGCACATGTGTGGCCACGCATTGTCCGGCGTGGTATATCCTCACCTGTGTGGCCGTGAAGGTGACATCGACCTGCTGGCCGATGAGGCTGTGCGGCACGGAGTAGGACACCCGGTCGCTTCCGAAGGTCACGAAGCTGTTCGGAGCCACCTTCAGGGATGCCCTCCGCCTGAACTCGAACGGAGAGACTGGAAGCGGCGAGAGAAGCGGCTTTTCCGAGGCGAGGAAGCACTCCATGCGCGAGAAGTCGCGGCCTGTCAGACGTTTGCTGTTGTACCTGTCGACAAGCTCGGCGATGGCCTCGTTCAGTTCCTCCAGCGAGTGGAAGACACGGTTGCGCAGAGGCGCGTAGATATGCCGGTACACCTTGTTGACGGCATCCTCGACCAAGGCCTTGTCCTTCGGTTTCCTGACTCGCGCGGGCAACGCCACGCACATGTAGTGGTTTGCCAGGTCGTTCATTCCCTCGCTCAGGTCAGGTTCGTAGCGGTCCGTCTTCTTTACGGCGGACTTCAGGTTGTCCGGCACAAGTATCCCAGGCACGCCTCCGAAGAACGACAGGGCCCTGACGGTCGCATCGAGGAACTGTTCGATTCCCTGCGAACGGACACAGGTTATGAATGTGAGTCCGGAGAACGGAAGTATGGCCACGTAGGTCTGTACGAAGACCTCCGAGCCGGTCTCCATGTCTATGTACGACAGCCGGTCTCCTGCGAAGTCAATGAGCATCTTCTGTCCCGGCTGATAGAGGTCCTTGAGGAGCGTCGACGGCTCGACCGCCTTGATATGCTGGGCTATATGGTGCCTGAACTGCGACAGCCCGTATCCGTCGGGATGGTCCTTACGGTATTCCTCCCAGAGGAGCAGGGAGGTGACATGCGGTTTCTTCAGCTCCTTCTCAATGTAGGGCAGCAGATCCTTCAGGACCTCCATCCTTGCGTCGCAGTACGACGGATTACCGCCGTTGAAGCGGTGGTTGAGCACCGTGTCGTCCAACGATATGAGTTCGCGCACCGACAGAGGATCGGCTTCCGAGAGGGACTTGTAGCGGCTCACTGTGTTCTTGCCGATGTGCAGCGACGCCGCGATCGAACGGATGGATTCCTTCTGCGACAGACGTATCAGCACTTGTTTGATGATATTCATGCTTATAGGTTGTGTTGCCATGGCTATATTCCTTTTTGAGGGGAATATAGCGAAAAATCATCAGAAGTGTCCCAGCATGCTCCGGTTTTTTCGGGATTGCCCGCTATGGTCCAGAAGGTTGGGGAAATCCGGCTGTCCCAGCATACTCCGTTTTTAGAGGCCGCCGGGCACTTAAAACGCCGATTGTCCCTGCATGCTCCGGTTTTAGAGGATAAATCCTCTTGTCATGATTTTTAACTTATTGAAGATCAATTATGCTATCTACTGGAAAATTACAATTTTTTCATAAGTTTCAACCTTTCCATGCTGTCACAGCATGCTCCGGTTCCTCCAATCTCTAAAATGAATGATACTAACCATATTATACATAAGCTATTGGTGTATCCTATCGCTTAATACTATCCATATCGCAAATATAAGCAAAATTACATTATAATCAGTATCTTAAAAAGAATTAAGGTTAATATTTAACAAATATTAACTTCGATAATCTAAATTCTTGATTAGACAAAACTAAGTATCGTAAGAAATTAATTCAGTACAATTTATTATGTAATAAACGAAAAAGTTTATGAAGCACAAGATACAATCTAATACTTGGCGCTTAGAAGAAACATATGATAACTAATTAAAGAAAGACGTTTATAATGTATTAGAAGTATTCAAAAAACTTCGGGATTATCACACTTTTGGGTGGTGTTAATCGAATAGCATATTATTAACTTTGTACAAAACATATACCAATGGAATCGCTCTATAGTCGAAATAGAATATACATATCGCCCGAACAACAGGAGAAAATCAAAAATACAAGAATCCTGTTGGGTGGTGCCGGATTGGCCAGTGAGATAGCCGAATGTGCATTAAGGCTTGGCTTTGAAAAGATCACTATCATCGATGGAGATAGAGTAGAACTCAGCAACCTCAATAGACAAAACTATACAAGAGAAGACATCGGGAAATACAAAGCAGAAGCTTTAGCACTAAGGCTACTTTCAATAAACCCGGAAGCTGATATAAAATTTCACAATGAATTTATAACAAGAGATAATATCAAGAATCTTGTAAAAGATTGCGACATTGCTATTAATGCTTTAGACTTTAAGAATGACATCCCAATAGAGTTTGATAATCGTTGTCGAAAACAAAGGATATATGTATTGCATCCATTCAATTTTGGATGGGGCGGAATGCTTATGATCGTTTCACCGAACGGGTTAAACATAGAAAATATGATGCGAAACGATGATCCAAAAAACTTTGAATTAGAAGTTGCAAAGTATGTTGATGGATACAGCCAGTTTTGGAACATTCCAGAAAACAAATGGTTTCATTCAATAGTAATGGCTTATTCAAAAGAGAATTCTGAATTGCCACCCCCTCAACTGTCAGTAGGAGCATGGATTACAGCAGGTTTAACTGTAAATGCAATGGTTGAGATTGTTTTAGAGCACAAAGTCAAGGTATGTCCAAAATTCTATTTGTCATCCCTTTTAAGTGATAATAATTAATTGCAAATCATATTAATTTATAATTTACAGCAAAAGCGATTGCCTCACTTATACTTCTGACTCCAAGCTTCTCAAAGATTGCTCTGCGTCTTGACTTAATGGAGTCTTTAGCTCGGTGGACTCTGATAGCAATTTCTTCTACAGTTAGACCTCTTGCAGACAAAAGCAGAACTTCTTTTTCCCCATCCGTAAGTTTAATACCGGACATCGTGAACCAACGATCAAGATCCAAGTCATACTTCCAGAATTTTGATTGTCCAAGCTTTCTAACCACAATATTACCCGGCTCATCGTGATTGGAAATTGAAACATAGCAAACAGCTAGCCACATATGACCGTAAGAATCCATTGCAAGAGGAGTCAGCTTATGATTGATCAAAACAGACTCCCCATTGTTTTGAATATGAAAATCATAACTAATACTATAAAGATACCTTTCTTCAACTGGTTGATTATTAAAAAACCTGAAACCAACCTCATTAATCTTCAATAGCATTCTTAACTCATCCTCTGGAACCCGCGTAGTATAGAAATTATATCCAAGAGTCAAGACCTCTTCAGGAGTAAAACCACACAAGAAAAGAGGATTCGGCGAAACATACATAAAGTTCCGGGTATTGTAATCTATAATATATATGCTCTCGTAGGCGATCTTCGAGATAGCCTCAGCCGCTTGTACGAAATGCTTTGCAAGAGCATAATACTCTTGAGTTATGCCTTCAACTTTATTATTTGAGTTAAAGAATCTATCAGTTAAATTTCCCATACTCTTATTTTTTGCAAAGATAATATAAAAAAGATTACGTTCATAATGTTTTTAGGAATTTTTAACACAAATATGAGCACAAATAAACATAGTCAATGATAAAATTATAGTATTTCCACCCTTTTAGGTGGTAAAACAACATTAGGCTGGTAATAATTTCGCAAAAAAAACTATGGAGCAACCTATAATACAAACTAAAGACTATACGGTTTTCGAATCAGACGAATCAACACTATGGGCACTTTCTGAATTTGTTGTGACAGAAAACTATCTTCATCATACTAATGGCGATGATTATTATATGAAAAATACAACGAAAATGATTTCTAATATATATACAGAAGAGCGGAATCTTTATAATAATTCCAGAATACTGATTGTACGAAATAATAAAGGTGAAATCATAGGATCCATTAGATCAACTCTCTGGGATAGGCAAACATTATTGCCATTGGAAAAACTATTTGGAATAAATCCACTTGATTTAGAGTTCAGCAAACATGTTTCATCTTTCTGGCACATTGGACGATTCGCAATTAATAGAGAAGGTAGCAGGTATTCAAAATCTATACTAAAGACTTTAATATCGGCTATAACGGAACCTGTAAGGAATGAACCAAACGGATGCATAATAGCAGAAGTAGATAAGAAACTCTATAACAGTCTAGGGACTCTCGGAATAACTGCTCACCAAATTGCACCATCTATTCAGTATCTCGCCTCCGAGACCATCCCGATATATTCCAAATCAAGTGAGCTGTCGGTACGGTATTCATAGCCTGATAAATTGTGACGTCAACGTTTCCACCCTTTGGGGTGGTGTTTACATGCTCGCATCATTATAATTTTGCAAATGGAAGATTAAAGTCGACTATAATCCTACAGACCAGACTGTATAACAGGTGCCAGTGCCCGATGGTAATCTTGAAGGCAACAATATGTAAGCTCATGAACCTTAACATCGAAAGACTTAGTTCTACTGAGATGGCCAACATCTTTGGTGGTGGAGATTTGACTATGTCAAAAACGATTACCACACCGGACGGAAAAAAGGTCATTATTACTGTCACCATCAAAGATGATGGAACAGTGATTGAGGATAGAGTAGTAGTCAATCCTTAACATCATCCCTTCTGTACGCATATAAGCGGAATGCTTATATGCGTACAGAACTTCTTAACATTCACCATCAACAAGGCTGGAGAATCGTAGCAAATTGTTACCATATTTTATGTTCCGATATTTAACCACCATACTATGTGCCCTTCATATCTGTAATGCAGTGGCACAGGTCAATGTGTCTGGCATGGTCGTTGACAAGGAAAGCCGTGAACCATTGACTGGAGCTTCGGTAATTATCAAAGGTACAGACGGCAAGATAAAGAAATACTCTACGTCGAAAGATGACGGCAGTTTTTACATGTCTCTTCCGTCAGTAGTGGATTGTCGGTTGGAGGTGTCGATGATGAGCTTTGCCAAGAAAACTATACCTCTTGACAGTGTGTCATTCCCTATTGTAGTAGAACTTGAACCCGGTTCGACACTTCTGAAGGAAGTGACAGTGAAAGCCGACCGAATAAGGGAACAGGGAGATACCTTGTCGTATCATGTGGGTAGTTTTGCCCAAGAGCAAGACCGCTCGATTGGCGATGTTCTCAAACGTATGCCGGGCATTAACGTGGAGAGTTCAGGAAAGATCCAGTATCAGGGGGAGGACATCAACAAGTTCTATATCGAAGGCTCCGACTTGCTCGGAGGCAAATACAGCATAGCCACCAATGGAATAAGCCATGAGGATGTGGGTGCTGTCGAGGTGATGGAAAACCATCAGCCGATGCAGGTGCTGTCGGGATTATCCTTTTCCGACAAGGCTGCCATCAACCTCAAGCTGAAGAACAAAGCAAAGGCCACGTGGACATTTCACGGCAATGTCGGAGGTGGCTATTCATGGCAACCCAAAGGAGCTATATGGGACGGCGAGCTGTTCGCGATGGCGGTGATGCCGGGATTACAGAACATAACGACATTCAAGACCAACAACATCGGTGAAGACCTGACGTCGCAGGCGACAGACTTCTTCGCCGGGCGTAGAGGCACGGACCTCAGCCGGTATGTCAGTATATCACTGCCAGGTGTACCGAACCTCAGTCAGAAACGGACACTGTTCAACCGCTCGGCTCTCGTTTCCACCAATTCCCTATGGAGAGCTGGGAGCGGTGAGTTCAAGGCGCAAATTGATTATTCTTTCAACCGGGTTACGGCAGATGCAACCAACATAACGACATACTTTCTTAATGATGGCAACCGTGTCGTTACCGAATACGGCAGCGGAGTTGACCGCTCACATGCACTGTCGGGCAAGTTCATCTATGAGCTAAACCAGAAGACAGCGTTCATCAACAACACGTTGAAAACCAATATTGACTGGGATAATGTAAGACTGGGTGTAACAGGTTCTTTGAATAATGAGCAGACAGCATCGTTGCCCGATTATTATGTGGGAAATGACTTCAAGCTTATAAAGAGATTCAAAGGGAAACATCTCGTGACATTCAAGAGCGTGAACGAATGGGAGTCATTGCCTCAGACGCTTTCCGTGACGATGGAGGAGAACATCCTGCGCCAGTATGTGAAGGATCATGCTTTCTATACCAATGAGAGTGCGGCCTACGCCTTCTCCGTCAAGGGGATTACGATCAGTCTAGAAGGAGGGATAAAGGGATATTTCCGCTCCCTCAACACGGAATTGCCCGATATGCCGGAGGAAATTCCGGGTGAAACCACAAATGTACTTAATACCAACTATTTCACCATATATGCCACTCCGAAATTTGAGTATTGGGTGAAGCGGGTAAACGTCACCCTGAATGCCCCTGTAAGTTTTGCCCATTATTCGTTTGACAAGGCTCTCGCCAATAGAGATGAGGTGTATTTCTCTCCCTCCCTAAGCCTTAATTGGAAACCGAATAATAGGTTTTCGATGGGTATGAGAGGTGGTACAGGTCGGTCGCCGATAGATCTATCCATGATACAACCCGGATATGTGATGACAAACTATCGCTCCTTTCGCCGAGGTGTGGATGATTTCTATAATTCTATATCGCAGAACGTGTCGGCCAATATCTCATACAAGCATACCCGACGCGGACTGTTTGCCAACGCTTTCGTGATGCAGTCGTGGAGCCACAATCCCTATACTCTGGCGCAGCAGCTTTACGGCGACCATGTGGTCTATTCCTATACGTCAGCTAAAAGCGACGGACAGATGCTTATGGCAAGTGGAAACATCGGCAAGACACTCGACTTCATGCGTGGCAGTGCAAACGTAAACGGCTCTTTCAGTCGCCACGAATCACTTCTTATCTCGGAGAACAGTACGGTAAATTCTGTCAGCACTTCATGGTCAATAGGAGCCAAGATCAACGGTTCACCACTTCGCTGGTTCAGCTTTGACTACCGCTTCCTATGGGCATCTAGCCGACTTTCAATGAACAGTACAAATGCCTCATGGCTCGGCAATATGGAGAATGAACTGCTCCTAAACTTCATGCCCCACAAAAAATGGGAGTGGCACATAAGCGGCGAACATTACCGCAATGAGCTAACGGCAGATCAATTTAAAAATGTATTCCTGCTTGATTCAAAAGTCATCTACAAGCTGACGAAACGGCTTGAACTTTCCGCGTCTTTGAGCAACATATTCAATCAGCGTACTTACATCTACATTACATACAATCAGCTTACCTCCTTCGAGAGCCAGCGTTGGCTTCGGGGTCGCGAACTTTTAATCTCAATATCTCTAAAAAAATGAACAGACTACTCACATCAATCATCATGGGCTTTGTGGCGATAGCCGTGATGGCACGGACCGCTGACATTGAGATCAGCTACACTGCACTATCTCCGAACATGAAGAATGGGAATGTAGAGGTCAAGAACCAATACATTCTCTTAGCAAACGGTATGGAATCAAAATTCTACTCCCCTATGACGGAATATATTGATTCCCTAAACTCAACGCCCGAAGGGAAGGCGATATATCAGGAAATGACCCAAAATGCCTATCTCGGAGGCAAGATGGATGAGATGCCTCGCAAGGACGGTAGCTACTACATCACTAAATCTTTTCCCGACAAGAAACTACGATATTTTGACTCAGTAGGCCTTGATAAATTTGTATATGAAGAATCTCCTGATAAGTGGAACTGGACCATCATGGACTCCACCAAAGAAATCCTCGGCTATGAATGTGTAGAGGCCACTACTAATTTTCATGGTCGTAAATGGACAGTATGGTTCGCTCCGGAAATTCCAGTACAGAATGGTCCGTGGAAGTTCGATGGTTTACCCGGCCTGATTTTGGAAGCGGTTTCTGAAGGAGGTCAATACCGATTTGAAGCGACAGGAATACAGCAGACGGATAAGATCATCACCCCGGTTCATCTTGTAGACGAATATGAGAAGACGACCAGATTGGCTTTTTTGAAGAACAAAAGACTTTTTCTTGATAATATTCTTAGTCGCTTGAACGCTCAATTAGGTAATATTTCTATTACGAAAGTTGAAGATGAAAACGGCAACGACATCTCAGGTTCAATCTTTGCATCACGAAAAACTGTGGATTTTATAGAAACGGATTATTAATATCTTAGACTCTCCTATATTTGATTAAAATATGAAAATTAAATCTTTTATCCAACCAGATGCTATGTTATGTGGTGCAACTTGCATTCGCATAATTAGTAACTATTACGGTAAGGATTATTCAATAAGTTACCTTGATCATCTATGTGGAGCTACGAAACAAGGGGTATCATTGATATCTTTAGCGGAAACTGCTGAAAAAATAGGTTTTAAAACATTTGCAGGTCGTGTTGACATTGCACAGCTTAATAATGAAGTTCTACCCTGTATACTTCATTGGAATCAGAATCATTATATAGTTCTCTATAAAATCTCTAAAAATTATTATTATGTTTGTGATCCCGCTAAAGGAAAGATTAAGTATAACCAATCTGAACTGAAAGCGAAATGGGAAAGTACGAATGTTAATGGTATAAATAAAGGAATTGCTTTATTTTTAGAACCAACCAATGAATTTGGAAGACAAAGAGAGGATAAGGTACAAACTAAATCCATACAATTTCTTTTTAAATATCTAGAAAAATTCAGAATTCATCTGTTTCAAATTTTTCTTGGTCTATTACTTGGTTGTGTGTTACAGCTTATAATGCCATTTTTAACACAGGCAATTGTTGATATTGGCATCAGACATGCTGATATAAGTTTCATTTGGCTTATTCTTATGGGAGAGTTAATGATTGTAGTCGGAAGCACAGCAAATGACTTTATCCGTCGTTGGCTGCTCTTGCATATATCAATGCGAATTAATATCTCATTAGTGAGTGATTTTTTCATAAAACTTTTGAAACTACCAATGGGATTCTTTGATACCAAGTTGATGGGAGACCTTCTTCAACGTATAAATGACCACAGTCGATTACAAAACTTTCTTACCAGCCAAATTTTAAACATAATCTTTACTCTGCTAAGTTTTGTAGTTTTTGGATTGGTATTGTGTTTATACAATAGAATTATTTTTATAGTATTTGCCATTGGAAGTATCTGCTATGGTCTATGGATTTCGTCTTTCCTTAAAAGGCGTAAAGTTATAGATTACGAATTGTTTGCAGAGCAGGCTAAGAATCAAAATAAAACATATCAATTACTTAACAGTATACAGGAGATCAAACTTCAAGATTGTGAAAAACGTCGTCGTTGGGAATGGGAAGATACTCAGGCCGACTTATTTAATGTTCAAATGAAGTCAATGAAACTCCAGCAAACACAAGAAGCAGGTTCAATTTTCATAAATGAAGTCAAAAATATTTTAATCACTGTTATTGCTGCTACCGCTGTCATAAATGGGAAAATGACACTCGGTGCAATGTTAGCGATACAATATATCATCGGGCAACTAAACTCTCCAGTGGCTCAGTTTATGCAATTCATTTACTCGATACAGGATGTAAAAATATCTCTTGAACGTATAAATGAAATTCATGAGGGAAAGAACGAGGAGACATTTGAAAACGAGTCTAAATCATTTGCATCAGAAAAATCTATCTGCATTAATAATATTGACTTCAAGTATGATCCTCATGCATTGAGGAAAACTTTGAACGGTATCTCGTTAAGTATTCCTGAAGGAAAGGTAACTGCAATAGTCGGTGCGTCTGGAAGTGGTAAGACAACATTGATAAAACTAATGCTTGGATACTATAAGGTGAAGTCAGGTAACATTACAATTGCAGGAAGAGATATCAATGAGTATAACATTAAATGGTGGCGGCGGCATTGTGGAGTAGTGATGCAGGACGGAGTGATTTTTTCTGAATCTATTGCCCGTAATATTGCTGTGGATGACGGAGAAATAGATATCAATCGTCTTGCACAAGCGGCAAAGATAGCCAACATACATGACTATGTAATTGGATTACCCCTTAGATATAATACAATAATAGGTGGTGACGGCATAGGGTTAAGTCAAGGACAGAAACAGCGAATACTCATAGCCCGGGCAGTATATAAGAACCCTGACTTTATCTTCCTCGATGAAGCAACAAATGCTCTTGATGCAAAAAACGAAAGAGCAATCGTTGAGAATCTGGATGAGTTTTACAAAGGCAGAACGGTAGTGGTTGTTGCTCATAGACTTTCAACAGTAAAAAACGCAGACCAAATTATTGTACTTGATGGGGGTCAGGTTGTCGAGACTGGCAATCATTCAACTCTAATAGAAAAGAAAGGTGCATACTATAACCTCGTAAAAAACCAACTTGAATTAGGAAACTAATATGGATAATACAGACCGCAAAGAAAACAAGATTGAGCTTCGCTCGGAAAAAGTCAGAAATCTGTTGGGCGAAATTCCTCCAGCTTTAGTTCGATGGGGATTAGTGATAATAATCGCAATATTCCTTGCTCTCCTATTTGTGGCATGCTTCATGCCATATCCCTATTCTAATGGAGAAAGTATTCTGCAACATCTTATTTTGAGATAACAAAAAAATAATGAATTTATGAGTAAAAAAAGAATAATATTAAATTGGTTGCCTCCAGCCAAAATTTATTTCCCATCTCCTTCAATGACGGTTTTGAAGGGGGCTCTGAAAAAGCACGGATACGAATGTAAAATCGTATATTGGAATATTCTACTGGAAGATATAATACGAAAATATTTTCTTGAAATTGATCCGGAATCCCTTAATGACATTGACTTATTGGGAATTTTCTTCGCAGCAATAGCTTTGGAGAACAACGATGATGATGCATTGCTCAAACAGACATTGTTACTTGAATCGCTAAAACCATCCTATGCGGAAGCATCTTTTAATTTTAAAAGTCATATTGTCGATTGTGTTGGAGAACTCAATCGACGGATTAAGGAAATCTTTGACTGTCATAGATTCGGAGATAGTCTTTTTTGTGGATTTTCCATGAATCTATTCCAATGGGTTGCCACATCTTACATTGGAAGAAAACTAAAGGAACTTCATCCTAAAACTATTCAAGTAATAGGTGGTATTGGGAATTCAAATCTTGCCGAAGTCTTTTTGAATTCATTCTCATGTTTTGATGTGTCCCTTTGGGGGGAAGGTGAAGAATCAATCGTGCAATTGGCACAATCTCTGGACTTAAATGGAGTGGTTTGTAAAAACATTATAAGCCATGGTTTTGTTCGCAATGTTTCAGGTGTCATTGAATCGACAATCGGAAAATATCGATACTGGCCATTGGCTGAATGTTCGTCATGTGATTTCGATGACTTCTTTTCTGTGTATAAAGGTAATACTGAACAAGTATCCATTCCAATAGAAAGCAGTAGAGGTTGTCATTGGAACAGATGTAAATTCTGTTTCTTGAATCAGGGATATTGCTATCGAGTTAAGTCTGTGGAAGATTTATGTATGGAGATTGAATGTCTAATAGGTAAATACGGCATATACAATTTCAGTTTTATGGATAATGACGTGATTGGTCGAGATCATAAGGTATTTAACAATATGCTTGTCGCTTTGGAGGTCATAAAGAATAAGTTTCCTAATTTTAGTATTAAATTGGCTGAAATAGTGAGCAAGGGGGTTAATCGAGATCAAATTAGAAAAATGGCACTTGCCGGATTTGATCATGTCCAAATAGGATACGAGTCTCCCAGCGACAGTTTACTCTCAAAAATAAGTAAAAAAAATTCTTTCGCAAGTAACCTGCTATTTTGTAAGTGGGCTTCCATTTACAGAATCGACATCGGAGGCATGAATATCTTGGAAGGTTTGCTTGATGAAACGCTATTTGACATACAAGAAGGAATAGAAAATGTCAGATTCCAACGGTTTTTTAAGCGAATAGACAAGTACAATCACAATAAGTCATGTCTAGCTATAAATAAGGTTTCGAGATATTACAAAGAGTTATCTTCTGAAGATAAAGAACTTATTTATTATCATGATCCGATTAGGCGTTACTTGCCTGAAGGATACATCGATAAGGCTTATGATTGGTCGGTATTTCATTTTGTGAGAAAATTTCAGAATCCAGAATGGAATCCTTTCTATCACGTAGATCATTATTATGAAATAAATGATTTCAGCTATGACCTGACAGACAATGAGGAATACATATTATACTCAGAGTATCTAAATCAAGGACTACTCAAAGAAATTGAGTTCAGAAAAGACTCTTTGGAGTGGTCAATTCTGTCTTTATGCAACGAACAAGTTTTGAGCAAAGATGATATCTGTCGTGAATTAAACATAGCTAAAATCGAAATAGAACCTGTCATCAATAGTCTCTATAGAACCGGACTACTATATATAAGTAACGTGACATCCGAATGTGTCACAATTATTAACACTTCAAATATAATATGAAATGAGAGAAAAAAAGAAACCCACATTGAAAACTCTTGATTCATTGTCATTAGATACAATGAATCAGATCAAGGGCGGACAACAGTTCCGTCAGGAACATAATAACCCTAATAAATATCAACAGTTCGATTACACTGGTCATAGACAACATAATGGCTACGATTTTGGCTCAGTAAAAAACTAAAGTTTAAATCAGGCTATATCATAGAAACTATGTTCCAATCGTAATAAGCGAAAATATCAACAGTGATATTGATTCACTTTATTTAAATTGGATAAATAAAAACTATTCAACTGATGTTTATAACGATTCTCTGAATTTCGATTCCATCTCATAAAAATTCAGTCCGATTGTGTTAACTGAATTTTTTGAGATGGTATCTTACAATTTGAATATGATAGTTTCAATTAAGTTGGTTTTAAATAAAACCTCGAAAGTTTAAAACTTATTAAGATATTGGTCCTTTATTTTTACTTTTTGCATCGAATTTTTAATTATTAGATGAGCTTTAAATTCATATAATTATGATTTCTAATAGGATAATAATTGTTGTAAATATAGTAGTTGCATCTGTAAGTCTTGTAGCAAATGCACAAAATGAGATTCATAATGACTCTATTAAAGAAATGTCTTTGACAGAGTTGGTTGTAAAAGGAGATAAACCTCAAATCAAGGGTCAGGACGGAATGATGATTGTTGACTTACCGACAATTGTCAAGGA
>JAIDTL010000039.1 GCA_029060725.1 Muribaculaceae bacterium
TCAGAAAGTAAAAAAAGACGTTTCGCAATTTCATGATTATAAAACTGTTTTTGATATTAGATTCATGGTAAAAATTTACTTACATACGCAAATTTAATACTAATTATTTGAATTTCCCATATTTTTTATGGGGAATTTTTGAGCAGAAGCCTAAATTTGCGAATCTCGACAAAAATAAGTAACTTTGCATTATAAAATTTTAATATGAATCATATAAGTTTCGCAAGCTCAACTTAAGGTCTATAGTTTAAATGGTTATAGGGTTACATTAGACTTGGTATAGAGCTGTCGAGAATGAGATTTTCATATTTTTCTTATAATTCTTTGACCCAATAACCTTTTTAACCCTCAACTTAGAAAGTTAAGGGAATAATGATTGTAGAGGAGTTGATTAATAACCCAGAAGCATCTTATCATTTTTGAGATATGAATTGGATTCTACTTATTATCGCAGGTTGCTTTGAGACGGGATTTGCGTTCTGCCTCGGCAAAATGAAAGAGTTGTCAGGCACACCATGGTATCTTTGGGGCATCGGTTTTCTTGCCTGTCTTACCCTCAGCATGACACTTTTAGCAAAAGCGGTGCAGACTATACCCATCGGGACCGCCTATCCAGTATGGACAGGTATAGGCGCTGTGGGCACGGTGATTGTCGGCATTCTCTTCTTCCACGAACCAGCCACATTCTGGAGACTATTTTTTATATCAACCCTGATTATTTCGATAATCGGACTAAAACTAATAAGCAACTGAAACATAAAGTATGAGACGATTCAAACAACAACTGACTGAAAACGAAATAGTGGGAATACTCCGCAACTCAACATCCGGAGTGTTATCACTGTGTGGCGACGATAGAATACCATACGGAGTTCCGTTAAGTCATGTCTATGATAATGGGAAACTTTATTTTCATTCTGCCCTTATAGGACATAAGATAGATCTAATCAGGCAAAACGACAATGCGAGCTTCACCGTCATAGCCAAAGATGAAGTACATCCGGAAAGATATACTACATATTTTCAAAGTGTAATTGCATTCGGCAAAGTCAGAATCATCGAAGACGAACACCAGAAAAGGGAAATACTTGGGTTATTAGGGCGAAGATGCAATCCCGGCGACCCTGAAGGCTTATCACAAGAGATACAGCATGGAATCAATAGATGCTTAGTGCTTGAAATGAAAATAGAAAAGCTTACTGGCAAGCAAGCGATAGAGTTAGTGAACCATCAATAAGAATCGTATCAGAAATAGAATGTGAACATGAACTATATATTTGATTTCGACGGAACCCTGATGGATACATCGGGGGTCATCCTCTCCACTATAAAGGCTACCATAAAGGATATGGGGCTTCCTGATAAGACTGATGAGGAATGTCGCTCTATAATAGGTATCCGTACTGATGAAGCAGGACGTTATCTCTATCCGGATCTGGACATTTCGAATAAAGAATTCGCCAAGGTTTTCCGAGCAAATTACGACAGATTGCAGAAAGACGCACATGAAAAAGCCTTTCCCGGAGTAATTGAGACCCTAACCAAACTTCGGAACAATGGTTATCGACTTGCCATCGCATCGAGTCGACGGCTCGTGTCGCTGACCGACTACCTGAAGAAATTAGGAATTGAGGGTTGGTTTGACATTGTGGTTGGAGCAGACAGCGTCACCAAAGGTAAGCCTGATCCGGAGCCAGTTTTGACAGTTCTCAAAGCACTCAAATGGAAAGCAGACGACACATTAGTGGTAGGAGACGCAGATGTCGACATAATGATGGGCAATGCAGCGGGATGCAAGACTTGTGCCGTAACCTACGGAAACGGATCAATCGCGTCGCTTAAAGCAGCTCGACCAAATTATATGATTGATGATTTCAAAGAAATGCCAGTATAAAGTGTTAATGATAGACTCTGAGCGGAAATATGATAATCTGATGACAGCTACAGCCGGATATCCAGGGCTGTCTTGTGCTTGATTTCACTGAGCACAAAGGAGCTCTGCATCTTTACTATGCCATGTACCTTGGTCAGCTTCTCAAAAACGAATTTGTTGTATTCGTCCAAGTCCTTCAACACAACCTTTAGGAGAAAATCGTAGAAACCACCGGTGGAGTAGCATTCCATGACTTCATTTATTTCCGCGATATCCTTTTTGAAGTTTTCTATGTGCTCGTCATCATGCACAGCAAGCGACACATTGCAGAAAACTACAAGAGGAAGCCCAACTTTCTTATTGTCGATAATTGCACTATATCCGGTAATCACACCTTCCTTTTCCAATCGCCTCATACGTTCATAGACCGGAGTCTTGGAAAGATTCAGCAATTCACACAATTCTTTAGTGTTAGCCTTGGCATCCTTTTGGAGTGCCTTCAAGAGACGTATGTCAATTTCATCAAGCTTTGTCATAGACGAAATTCCTGTTGTGGGTTATATTTTATGTTTCAAAAGGAGAGATATCATTACTCAAATGCAAAGATAGGAATATTTCCCAAGTTTTACAATAAGTGTAGGACAAAATATTCTTTATTTGTAATTTTGCACCGAAAAAAAATCATAAACATCATGGCGAAAGAAACGATATACAACATCATGGCATTGGCCACTATCATCGTCTGGGGTGTGACTTTTGTCTCAACAAAAGTCCTTATCGCAGAGGGACTGAGTCCTGTAGAGATCTTCATCATCCGCTTCGCGATAGCATATCTATGCACTCTCGTGTTTTCACACGACAGGCTATGGACTGACGGGATAAAAGACGAATGCATGATGCTGGCGGCAGGAATTACAGGAGGATCATTATACTTTATAGCGGAAAATTCAGCGCTAAGCATTACATTTGCGTCAAACGTATCCCTGATAATCTGCTGCGCCCCGATCTTCACGATGATCCTCGGCAAACTTATTTTCAAAGACTCCATAAAGCCATTGGCATGGTTTGGGACTGCGGTGGCATTTATAGGTGTGGCAACAGTTGTGCTGAATGGATCCCAGCAATTCGGCATCAATCCCGCCGGTGATATGCTTACTGCCTTAGCCGCACTCTCTTGGGCTGGATACTGCCTTATCCTGAAAGGACTTAATAGCAAATACAGCAATCTCTTTATCACACGAAAGGTTTTCGCTTACGGTGTGATCACAGCTATCCTATATTACATCATATTCCGTAGTGACAATCAAATCATTTTGGCCGATATCAGCTCAATTATAGCGAATCTGTTGTTCCTTAGTGTCGGAGCCTCATTCCTTTGCTATCTCATGTGGAATACCGCCGTCAAGCATTTGGGCGCAGAACGCACTTCAAACTATATCTACCTTGTACCGCTTGTCACCATACTTGCATCCACAGTAATCCTCGACGAACCCTTCACACTAATCATGGCAGTAGGAACCGCCATGATAATCGGAGGTGTCATACTGTCTACTAAGAATTGAACGAATACGGCGTGGAATAATATTTGGTCAATTCAATAATTATTTCTATCTTTGCAACAGCGGTTATAGTAACAGCCATTGCATTAGCGAGATATAGTAATGAAAAATATTCTTGACATACGGAATCGTGGAGAATTTCGCGAATGGCTTACTGACAACAGTCGCTTGCTTGATTATTAACGAAACCCAGTAAAATGCAGAAATGAATATTCGCTTCTTTAGACCAAGCGAGCGGCTTCAACCGTTCATTAGATATTATTGGGTTTTGAAGACCAATGAAAATCTTGACACACTTACCTTTCCAATTGGGTGCCCACAGTTGATATTTCATCGATTGAATCGATTTTATATCCCTGAGTTGAAAGCATTACAAGCACGCTTCTCTATAAGTGGTCAGACCAATTTCCCGGCAAGGCTACAATCATCGGGAGACGTGGAAACTATTGTCGTAGTGTTCTATCCCCATGCAATTTCTCCAATATTCAATATCCCTGTCTCCTCATTCTACAATGTAGAGATTGATGGATTCGCTCTTGGTGATCACAGACTAAATATCCTTGCTGATGATATTCTCATAAATGATAATGCGGAAACTGCGATCAAGACGATTGAAAAATTTCTATTGTCAAGATTGGACGAATCAGGGCTTTATAATTTCAATCGTGTGAATGCATCATTAAAACATTTATTCATAAACAAAGCCATAAGTGTTGAAAACATGGCTCAAAACGCTTGCTTGAGCAAGAAACAATTTGAACGTGTATTCTTTAATTCAGTTGGAATGAATCCTAAGGAATACTCAAAAGTGGTACGTTTTCAGAAATCGTTATGGCATATACAACAAGGCTCACGAAATTTTGCCGACATAGCATATTCCTGTGGTTATTCCGACCAGTCTCATTTTATAAGAGAATGCCGGAGCTATTCAGGTCTAACACCATCGGAATTATTGAAAGCTCAACCTGTTTACTCCGATTTGTTTGCCTCGCCAACTTTAAACAGTATATAAATGTCTCTTTTATTCTATCATAATTGGCGGCAACATACTAACTTTGCCGCAAAAAAATGAAAGAAGTAAACCCAAAAGAGACAACGCGTGCATACGCATTTGAAATGTGGATGAATAGTCCCATGCCTATGGTGACATTCTTCAAGACACTTGATGTAAGTAAGATATTGAAGGCAAGCTACAAGAATAAACTAAAATTCAACATGGTAATGTGTTGGTGTGTTGGCAGGGCAGCCAGCAAAATAAAGGAATTTTACCTGCTTCCGGTTGGAGATAAACTCATTAAGTATGATTCAATAGCAGTCAATACTATAGTTGCTAATAGCATGGGGGAAGTGAGTTCGTGCGACATACCATTCTCAGATAATTTGGCAACCTTCAATTCAGATTATCTTCGACTTACCAGACAAGTCGCAGAAACATGCAAGAATCATGACTTGACACAAAGTATGGTGATAGGCACATCTGCTCTCGCTCAATATGACATAGACGGAGCCGTAGGGATGTATAGTGGAATTTTCAACAATCCCTTTATGATATGGGGCAAATATAGGAAACGCCTGTTTAAGACCACTCTATGCGTATCTTTTCAATTTCACCATACGCAAATGGATGGCGCACACGCTGCTCGCTTCCTCGACTTATTGCAGAAGGAAATTGACAGTATCTCAAAACAATTATGAATATATACTCCAACCAAAACATGGACACTTCGAATCCTATATTCATATATATTTTACGCACCATCAGCCATATCATCTGAATTCCGAAAAGTGCTGTGGTAAAATCAAATTTTGTATTCTGAGTATTTTTTACTAATTTTGGAACAGGTATGTGGAATCATGCAAAAGAGGCAATGACATATTAAACATCTTGTTATGAGAACAACAAATTTTTTTACGGATATACCCCAAGAACTCAAGCTCTATACAGAGGCGGCTTTCACAATGGCAGAAGAAGCCGGAGAGATACATTTGCGTTATTTCCGCACTCACAATCTACAGCAATCTACCAAACTTAATGACAGCGATGTCGTAACAATAGCCGACAAGGAGGCGGAAGCTGCTATTCTCCACTATATCCATACTCATTTTCCTGATCATGGAATCATATCGGAAGAATCCGGACGTGATCATGAGGATAGGGAATGGCGTTGGGTGATTGACCCTCTTGACGGCACCACTAATTTTGCGATGGGACTACCTCCTTTTTGCGTTTCTATTGCACTGGAACATAACAAGGAAGCCATAGTCGGAGTCGTATTTTCACCGTATCTAAACGAATTCTTTTATGCAGTCAAGGGAGCCGGGGCTTGGCTCAATGGCAAACAAATACATTGTTCAGACAAAGCGGAGTTGTCAAAAGCAGTTGTAGCAACCGGAATGCCCTACGACCGCAATGACAATTCCGACAATAATCTCGCAGAGATAAGCCGCATGGCATTTCGTGTCAGAGGCATACGCCGAATGGGCTCGGCAGCAATCGACCTTTGCTACACAGCAGCCGGATTTTTTGATGCTTATTGGGAACTGAATCTCAACAGGTGGGACGTGGCAGCCGGACAGCTTATAGCATCGGAAGCAGGTGCCATCATTGAATCTTTACGCTCAGACCGCAATCACTCAATCCTTGCATCGAATCCCAACCTCCTCGCTTCGATGCGACAAATACTTTCCTCTGAAACGAATTAAACCAACAAAGTAACTACAATATTATAATATATGGGAAAAGACAAGAAAGAATACATAGAGAAGAATCGGGCATGGTTGGAAGAGAAAGCGCATGAGGCTGGAGTGCAATCTCTTGATGGCGGAGTGTATTATCGTGTGATTAAGTCGGGGAATGCAGATGGAAAGACTCCTGACCGGAATAGTGTAGTGACAGCGCATTATACCGGGAAGACAATCAATGGAAGAAAGTTTGACAGTAGTCTTGGTGGAGTTGCGCCGGCATTTCGCCTTAAGGATTTGATTGAAGGTTGGATTATTGCATTGCAGCAGATGCATATAGGTGACAAGTGGGAGTTGTATATTCCTGCCGACAAGGGATATGGGAAGTTCAGTCAGCCGGGGATACCGGGAGGCTCTACCCTGATTTTTGAGATAGAGCTTCTTGGGATTGCATAGTAAATCAACTCCTGAATGGATTTAGGCGTTATATTATTATATAATCAAAATTTACTACTATGGATTTTATAACAGAAAATGATAGGATTTACGCAACTGACTCTTCGGGTAACGTAATAGCGGAAGTGACATTCCCGACAGCAGACGGAGTATCTACAATCGACCATACATTCGTGGATCCCTCGCTGAGAGGAGAGGGAATCGCAGGAAAGCTTGTAAAACTCGCGGCAGATAAGATCCTTGCAGAGGGCAATAAGATAGCTGCTACTTGTTCATACGCCGTTGCATGGTTTAAGCGCCATCCAGAATACCAATTAGTATGCTCCGGTCCGGTCGCATGCCGAATCGACAGACGGAAATAATAGATTTTTTATGGGAAAGTTATTGGAACGGCGTAAGGCTGTGCATCATTTCGGCAATTTGCCCGGTAACGGCACTGTGGAACACTGCTCTATGAGCAGTGATGTATTAGGTGTCAATAAGGATTTCTCAATATATCTGCCAAAAGGATATGAAGATAGCGACCAGCGTTATCCGGTCGTATACCTGTTTCACCCGGCCGGTGGCACCCACGAAATGTGGATAAGCATGGGGAATCTGCCACAAATAGCAGATGATGCGATCCGCTCCGGAATGGCAGTGCCAATGATCATAGTCATGCCTGATGCGAGCGGGAACGGTGATTTTCATCTTGGGCAGCATTTGGGCTATTTTTCAGTGCCGGGATGGGATTATGAGTCATATTTTCTAAATGAGCTTATCCCACTGATCGATTCTACATATCGTACTATAGCGGATAAGAAGCACCGCGCTATTACGGGAGCTTCAATGGGTGGAGAGGCTGCAATCGCATACGCCCAGAAACATCCGGAAGTGTATGGCGCATCGTGCGCCATGAGCGGCATACTCGGACATCCCGAGCAAAGCCAGATGGCTCAGACCGACAAGGACTATGCAGCTTCACTTATTGCCAATGACCCATCCGCATTTGTGAAGAATGCCACGCCACAGACAATCGAACAGCTTAAAGACATCAGATGGTATGCAGATTGCGGTGACAACGATTATTTCTATGAAGGGAATGTCGAGTTCTTTCTCGCAATGAAGAGACAAGGGATTCCTATAGATTATCGCATGCGCAGTGGAGTGCATGGATGGTATTACTGGATCACCGGACTTGCGCCGATACTGCATTTCCTGTCCATTGGATTTGAATAGGTGAATATTTCACTGTTTTTATGAAAGTGTCCTAAAATTTAGGACACTTTTATTGATTTCTGTCCTAAATTTTAGGACAGCTTGCCCTTAATGAGAAATGCGAAAGGTCGAGACTTTATATCTTCCAATCCAAACAAAATTGTAATAATCGGCAGATATATCTGTCGATTATTACAATTTTGCAAGAATCGGCATTTATATCTGCCAATTCTGCATTTATTCTCAAGTCATAAACCATGAAGCGCCTCTCCGAGGCTACTGTACTATGATTCAAGTCGCCCCAGACTGAAGTCTGGGGTTAAGGCATAATTATCAGGTCTCCGACCTGATTTCATTATAAAGCTTCACAAACATAACATAAAGGTTATTGATTAAATGACTATAGGGATTAGTTAAGATGGGTAAAAGATAACGCCAGACACCATAAATAGATATAATCTAATATAATTGGCTATGACTGCTTATGATCTTTGGCTTCGGCTGATTCCACAAGAAAGACGCTGGCAATGATCAAAATGATGGAAATGATCTGCCACCAGGAAAACTTGTCTTGACCCAAAACGTAACTTACTATGGCAGCCACGATGAGTATCCAATTAGAATATAATGCCACGACTGTAGCCGGAAGCTTCTTAAGTCCGACATCGGTAAGAAGATAGCTGAGAGAAGTTGGGAAAAGAAGGACAAATGCCAAAACAAGGAAAGGCGTTGAAAAGACTCCCGAAGTCAAGACAGGTGCAAACCATTTGCCGGCTATTATTACCGCTACAATTCCTGCGAGAAGTCCTCCGGAGAATGTGTATTTGCTTACAGTGGCATTACTTAGTCGCTTCAAGAATTTCTTTTCAATCACAAGATATGCGCTGAAAAGGAATGTGGACAGCAGGCAGAACATATTACCCAAAAGCGGATTGGATGCCACCTCGCTGTGTTTCTGGGTAAGGATACATATAAGGGCTCCTCCGATGCCTAAGAAAATGCCGATAAGACGTCCTGTAGACAGACGGTCTGTGCGGAGGATCAGACATATTATATATACTACAGTAGCTTGCAGTGCTATGAAGATCGATGAAGAGATCGGAGTGGTATATGTAAGTCCTATCAGAAGTGTATACATATATCCAAATACTGCTATGATACCCGTCAGCAAGAGCAAAAGCCGGTCGCGCATCGTAACCTGTTCTGTCTTATCGGGACGAACCCAACCAAGAATCCAGAAGAATAGGGACCCGAAACCAAGACGAAGCACTACCCCTGTGTATGCGTTCATCCAAGTCGGAAGCAGATACTTCAGCGCATTCTCATTAAGGCCTGAAAAGGTCTTGGCTATGAACATGGAGACATTGCCGACCAGACGACCTCGTTTATCAACTTTTAGATTTTCTTCTCCGGTACCTTTTGGGCTTGCTGATGTATCAGATGTAGTTTGTTGGGTATTCATAATCAATGTGGTTTTATGGTATTAACACGGCATTTGGGTTTAGGTTTATTACATGTGGTAATCTTATTATGTATTCCCAAGGAGATCAAAATAATATAAGAACTATGGATAAAAATCCATAGTTCTTATATTATTTTGCTATGTTGTGTATTATCAGCCTTTAAGCTCCATAAGCTCGCCGGTGTAGGTGTCCATTACGAAGCCTTGGACATTTACTCCGGTCGGGGGCATCAAAGGATGGTTGGCGATCAGGTCGACGGTTTCTTTTACAGCTTCATCAGTGTCGTCGAAACCGTGCAGCCATTCCTTGAGGTTGATGCCACAGTGCTTCATAAGCGTGATATGCTCCTCGCTTACCCCGCGTTCTTTCATGAGATGTAGCATTTCATCGGCATCCATGCCCTGCACTCCGCATCCCGTATGTCCTATGACCATTATCTCATTGACTCCCAATTCGTAAATGGCAACCAGAATGGATCGCATAGTCGAATCGAAAGGATTAGTTATAGTAGCACCGGCATTCTTAATGATCTTAACGTCGCCGTTGCGGATGCCGAGAGCAGCCGGGAGCAGCTCCACGAGACGGGTATCCATACATGTTACTATAGCAATTTTCTTGTCGGGATACTTGCTTGTGGCAAAACGTTCGTAGCCTTTTTCTTCTACAAACTTGCGATTAAATTCCTTGAGTTCCTGTATCATGATATTCTTTTTTAATGTATAATAGACAACTTCAGTTGCAAAGATATATAAAAATCTTGAAATATATCTATTTTTGAAGATCAAATTTTACGAATCAATTTTTACAGGGGAAAGAATGGATACCTACAGAGCGTGAAAAGCATTAATCAGAGGCAGTTGATTTGATTGAGTCTTTTCGATGTTCGATTATTGATTTCATATTCGTCTGTGCCCACTCTGTCAGTTGCATAATGATGGGTACAAGTGAGCGACCGGTTTCTGTAAGGGAGTATTCTACTCGAGGTGGCACCTCCTGATAATATGTACGCTCCACCAGCGCATCTGCTTCCAAGACACGAAGTGTGCCTGAGAGAACCCTTGATGATATATCAGGGATTTTACGGTGCAGTTCATTATAGCGTATAGGCTCATTCTCGCTCAGCACGAGAATTACAAGCAATGCCCATTTATTGCCAAAACGAGCTATCACGTTCCTTACAGGACATATCTCTATTATTGAGTTAAGTTGTTCTTTCTTTCTCATTTACGGGTTGCTTTTAGACGCAAAGTTACGTGAAATCTCTAAAATATGCAAGTAAGAAAAAAATTTTTTCTTATTTATTACTCCAAATAACTGATAATCAAGAAAGCGATAAATATGTTACTTGGTATTTAAATTGTAACCTCTTGATATGTTGAAAATAAAGTACTATCTTTGCATTGACAAACAGTGTTTAACCCTAAAAATAAGTACGACTATGACACGTATTTCCAATGGTGCTGTAAAGCACACCGCACAGGCTTATCTCTGTGCAGAAGCTGAGAATGCAACTCCTTCAGGAGCATGTGGCTCCGCATGTGGCGCAGGTGACGAAAAGCCGGAAGAAAAGCCTGCAGCTTGTGGCTCAGCTTGCGGTGCCGGTGAGAAGTAAACCGTCAACAACCTCTATTCTTCCGATGCAAAGCCATGGGCAATGCATCGGAAGTATCAATATTTTATTTCAATGGAATACTTTGCTTTTCAATGGCATATCACCGACAGTTGCGACCAGCGCTGTGAACACTGTTACATATTTTCTGAGGGACACCCGCATATCATTGAGATGCCTCTCGATAAGGCAGCGAATGTCATAGGGCAATGCGTTGAAATGTGTCGGTGCATGAATCGTTTGCCCTATTTTTACATTACCGGAGGCGATCCTATACTTCACCGCCACTTCTGGGAAATCCTTGCAATGCTGAAGGAAAGAGATATTCCATTCACTATTCTTGGCAATCCTTTCCATATTACCGATGAGGTATGCCGGCGCCTTAAGTCAATGGGATGCCAGAAATATCAGCTATCCATTGATGGAATGAGGGAGACGCACGACTATATTCGTAAGCCGGGATCGTTTGACACTACGGTTGAGAAGATTGACGTACTCAAAAGAAATGGTATCCGGGTAGCGGTCATGACTACAGTCTCCGGGACAAACATTGATGAAATTCCTTCGGTCATAGACCTTGTAGTGGAAAAAGGAGTGGACGTATTTGCTTTCGGAAGATACTGCCCTACATCGGAAGAAAAATCAACCCATATATCACCATCGGAATACCGCGATTTTCTTGATAGGATATGGACGAAATTTGAGCAATATAAGGATTCCGGCACTATCTTTAACTTAAAGGACCATCTGTGGACATTGTTCTTATATGAGAAAGGGCTGTTTAAGATTCCGGAAGACAGCGATCCGGATGCCATATATGATGGTTGCCATTGCGGAGACTGCCATTTCACCATACAGCCCAACGGAAATGTCATGGCATGCCGACGTTTTGAAAGCGTAGTCGGAAATCTATTCAAGAAGCCAATCCATGAGCTATGGGAAGGCAGTGAGATGGACTACTACAGGCAATATGATAAGTTTGAGAAATGCTCAAAATGTGAGCTTTTGAGATTTTGCCGAGGTTGTCCTGCCGTGGCGTATGGTTATCACCGTTCTTTTTATTCACCGGATCCTCAATGTTGGAAAGAAGTATGAAAGCGATAGTACTTACAGAGCCTTGCAAGGCTGAAGAAATGAATCTTACAGACATTCCCATGCCGCAAGTGAAACCTGGATGGGTCTTGATTAAGGTAAAGGCATTTGGAATCAATCATTCCGAGGTGCTTCTTCGTCAGTTTGAAGTGGCACAGGCATATATCAACAAACCTATTGTGCCGGGTATTGAATGTGTTGGAGAAGTCGTTGATCCTTCTGATAGCAGATTGAAAGTAGGTCAACGAGTGATAGCGCTCATGGGAGGCATGGGTCGAAGCTTCAATGGCAGCTATGCGGAGTATGCGTTATTGCCTGCGAGTCACGTTTTTTCCGTCGAGAGTGGTTTGGAATGGGCGGAGCTCGCCGCAATTCCGGAGACCTTCTATACGGCATACGGCTCATTGGTGATGTCGCTGCAATTGTCTTGCGAGGATAATCTTTTGATTCGCGGAGGATCATCAACTGTAGGAATAGCTGCCATTCAGCTTGCAAAAGCTATCGGCGCGAAGGTGGTAGCCACTACGCGGAGCGAGCGAAAAGGTGAGCTCCTGCTTCAGTATGGTGCCGATGACGTAATATTGGAGGGAGATGATTTCCGCCGACGGTTTCTTGCACGTTATCCTGGGGGTGCTACCAAAGTGCTTGAACTTATTGGTGCATCAACACTCCGGGAATCTTTGCGACTGACCGCCTACCATGGCATAGTATGCCATACGGGACTGCTTGGTGGAGTCTATGGGCT
>JAIDTL010000004.1 GCA_029060725.1 Muribaculaceae bacterium
GTTTACCTCGGTTATACCTACAACCAGGTGCGCCAGATGGAAATAGGTCTCGGCCTCGACCTTAAGGGTGGTATGAATGTGGTCCTCGAGATCTCAGTCCCCGATATCCTTCGTCAGTTTGCCGCAGGCGAACCGCAACTTAAGGAAATCAACGCTGCCATCGACAAGGCTAAAGCTGCCGGCGCAAAGACTTCCGACAAAGATTTCATCAACAAATTTGCTTCATATTTCCAGCCGGGCACTATGGCTTCTCTCTTCACTCGTGAAGGTGAATTCCTCGGCAAGATTAAAAGCAACTCCTCCAACAGCGAGGTGACAGCTGCCCTCAATGAGCAGGTAGACAGCCAGGTTGATGCTGCATTCAATATCTTCCGCACTCGTATCGACCAGTTTGGCGTTGTCGCTCCTAACATCCAGAAACTCCAGGACAAGAAAGGACAGATCCTTCTCGAACTCCCGGGCGTTAAGGAACCGGAACGTGTGACTGAGCTTCTCAAATCAAGCGCCAACCTTGAGTTTTTCGAAGTATACAACTACAATGAGATCGCATCAGACCTCAACAACTTCGCGATGGCTTACGCAGCTCAGGACACAATCAACCATCTTAACCTTATCCAACTTCTCGGTGGCGCTCAGCGCAGCGGAAGCCCGGTGATCGGTTTTGTGGCTCCTGCCAACCGTAACCTCGTAGACTCAATCCTCAATTCTGATCTTGCAAAGCAGAAACTCCCCAGCGACTTCCACGCTGCTTGGGAAGTTAAGGCTGTTGAGGTGCCTGTAGCCGACGCTCAGGGCAACCCGATTCCAAAAGGAAATGGCGAATATAAGACCACTCCTTACTGGCAGCTCATCGCCCTCAAGGGTGAACCTGCACTCGAAGGTGATGCTGTGACAAGTGCTTCTTCTGAATATGACAATATGCGCGGTAACACCGTCAACATGCGTATGAACGACCGTGGCGCACGCGAATGGGCTACAATCACACGCAGCAACATCGGTCGCCCTATCGCTATCGTACTTGATGAACACGTATATTCATTCCCGAATGTAAATAATGAGATCACAGGCGGTAGCTCTGAGATCACAGGTAACTTCACTCCGGAAGAGGCAAACGACCTTGCAAATGTGCTTAAGTCAGGTAAGATGAGCGCAAAGGTCGACGTTGTCAGCAACAACGTGATCGGTCCGAGCCTTGGTGCTGAGGCAATCCAGCAAGGTTTCATCTCGTTTATCGTGGCTCTCGTGCTCCTGATGATCTTCATGATCGCCATCTATGGTCTTATCCCGGGTCTCGTAGCTAACGTGGGCTTGATGCTCAACCTCTACTTCACTCTCGGTATCCTCGCTTCGCTCCAGGCAGTGTTGACACTTTCCGGTATCGCCGGTATCGTGCTTGCACTCGGTATGGCAGTCGACGCCAACGTGCTTATCTTCGAGCGCACTAAGGAAGAGCTCAAGAGTGGCAAGAAACTCCGTCAGGCTATCTCAGAAGGTTACAGCAATGCATTCTCTGCAATCTTCGACTCTAATCTTACTTCTATCATCACAGGCGTGATCCTCTTGATCTTCGGTTCAGGTCCGATCAAGGGTTTTGCAACTACTCTTATCATCGGTCTTGTCTGCTCATTCTTCACAGCAGTGTTCTTGACCCGCATCGCCTTTGACCTGATCACAGCCAATGGCCGCTGCGCAAACATGACATTCGACACAAGCATCAGCCGCAACCTCTTCACCAACACCAAGATCAACTTCCTTGCAAAGACTAAGGCAGCTGCGCTTGTCTGGGGTATCCTTATCCTCATCTCGGTAGTTTCTCTCGTCGTTCGCGGCATGAATCAGGGTATCGATTTCTCCGGTGGTCGCAACTATGTAGTTCAATTTGAGAAAGACGTAGTTCCATCCGACATTCAGGAGCGTCTCCTTGGCCAGCTTCAGGAAGCAGCCAACGACAAGACTGTCAGCGTAGGCGTTATCTCTATAGATGACAATACTAAGGTGCGTATCTCTACCAACTATAAGATCGACGATGAGACTGAAGGCGTAGAAAATGAAATCACCGACCTTCTCTATAAGGGTCTGCAGCCGGAACTTACAAATGCCCAAGGACAGTTGATGGATAAGAACGCATTCTCTGTGTCTGACGAAAGCCACGGTATCATCTCAATCCAGAAGGTAGGTCCTTCCGTCGCAGACGACATGAAGCGTGACGCTTACTGGGCAGTCAGCATCGCAGTGATCTGTATGTTCCTCTACATCCTTCTCCGCTTCCGCAACATCGCCTTCTCAGTTGGTGCAGTATGTGCAGTCGCTCTGACAGCATTCCTCATCGTAGGTTTCTACTCACTCTGCTGGGGCTTCCTCCCATTCTCAATGGAAATCGACCAGGCATTTATCGCTGCGGTCTTGACCATCATCGGTTATCAGATCAACGATACAGTGGTAGTGTTCGACCGTATCCGTGAGATGATGAAGGTATATCCGAAGGAAGATCGTTATGAGACATTCAATAAGTCGCTCAATACTACACTTACCCGTACGATCATGACATCGTTCTCCACCCTCTTGGTGCTCCTCTGCATCTTCTTCCTCGGTGGCGACACAATCCGCTCATTCACATTCGCAATGATCTATGGTGTGATCGTAGGTACATTCTGCTCACTCTTCTGTGCAGCTCCTGTGGCATACGCCATCTTGAAGCGCTCGCTCGCGAAGAAATCAGCAGAAGAGGCAGCAGCAGGCACAGCCCTCCAAGGCAACCGCCGCTTCAAATAATCTGAATACTCCCCAATAACTTTGTAAGGACGCACGGTTCGTGCGTCCTTTTTTCATTTCTCCTCAATTTTTTTCTTGCGAAATCTGAAAAAAAACATTAATTTTGCATCTTGAATGTCTGTATGCCTCTGCATTCGGTATATTCGCCCATAATTACAATAACAACATTAAAACTTATACCGCCCCGTAATGGACAAGAACACAGTCTATGGCCTCATCCTTATGGCCCTCGTTTTCTTCGGTTTCATGTATTTTACTTCGCCCGATCCTGCCGCTGTCGAAGAACAGGCACAGACAGAAAAGGTTGTAGCTGACAATCAGCCTGCTGCCACTGCTGTCTTCACTGACACTGAACGCGAATGGCTCGCCAAAAATATTCTTTCCAACGGCTCTCCTGTAGCTACAGAAGATGGAAAGACCGCTGTGGAAATCAACAGCAATGGCGTGAAACTCACTCTTGCCGGCGACTCCATTTACGGTACGGTGAATGTCAATGGCAAGACCCTTAACTGGAAAGACATCGCCGCCAACAATATGTCGGCTATGACGCCGGCTGAGCATACAGCAGCTATCGACAAGGTTCGTGCACTATCCAATTCCATCGGACGCTATGGCAGATTCGCATCGTTCCTGACCGGTGATGATAAGAAGATTACCCTTGAAAACAATGTCATCAAGATCGACTTGTCTTCAAAAGGGGGTATGGTAAGCCGTGCGGAATTGAAGAAATATGATACTGAATATGATCCCGACGAGACTAAGAAGGTGAAGAAGAAAGTCGTGATGTTCGACAGCGAGTCGAACCAGATGAGCTTCACACTCCCTCTTCCTCAGGAGATCTCTACAGCCGATCTCTATTTCACTCCTAAGGAAGTGACCGACTCGACTGTGCTTATGGCTCTTGACCTTTCTGCTGACGCTTATTGGGGCATCAAATATACACTCCCTACGGGCGACAACTATATGATAAAGATGGAAGTCGTTCAGAAAAATATGGCTCCTATCGTACAGAGCAACGTCCGCAAACTTGGAGTGAACTGGCATCAGGATATCCACCGTCAGGAGAAGGGACGTATGTTTGAAGAGCGCAACTCTCGACTTGCCTATAAATTCCTTGGCGGTTCTGTAGAGGAAATGAGTGAAAGCCAGAATAAGAGCAAGGAGCGCCAGCAAAAGTTGAAATGGATAGCTTTCAAAAACCAGTTCTTCTCCTCTGTGCTTATTGCCGACAAAAACTTCAATTCTGCCGATTTCAACAGCGAAGTGCTGAAAGGGAGTGTCTATCTGAAGTCGCTCACTGCAGACGCAGAAGTGAACGATTATGACTGGAATGCCGCTAACCCTGTAGGTTTCAACTACTATATTGGTCCGAATCTATATCCTCTTCTCAATAAGATAGACAAGAACACATACGAAGATGAAAATCTTAAGCTGACCAAGCTTATTCCGCTCGGGTGGCCTATCTTCCGCTGGATCAACACGCTCATCGTGATCCCGGTCTTCAACTTCCTCGGAAGCTTTGGCTGGAACTATGGTATTGTAATCCTTGTGCTCACTATCTTGCTTAAGATCGTGCTCTTCCCTCTGACGTATAAGAGCTATGTCAGCCAGGCTAAGATGCGTATCCTCGCCCCTGATATCAAGGAAATCAACGATAAATACCCAGGCAATGAGAACGCTATGGTGCGCCAGCAGAAGACGATGGCTCTTTACAACAAGGCTGGTGCAAATCCGATGTCGGGATGCCTTCCGATGCTGCTCCAGATGCCGATTCTCTTCGCGATGTTCTCTTTCTTCCCGAATGCTATCGAGCTTCGCGGTCAGTCGTTCCTTTGGGCCCACGACCTTGCAGCTCCCGATGCAATTATCTCTTGGAGCGCTCATATCCCACTTGTCACTGAATATTTCGGCAACCATATCTCACTCTTCTGTCTTCTTATGACTGCCACCAACATCATCTATACCCGCTCCACGATGCAGGGACAGAGCAATGGCATGCCTGGTATGAAATGGATGATGTATCTGATGCCGTTGATGTTCCTCGTTTTCTTCAACAACTATGCCGCCGGCTTGAGCTACTACTACTTCCTCTCACTCCTCATCACCATCATCCAGACCTACGCAATCCGCAAATGGTTTGTCAAGGAGGAAAATGTACGCAAGCTTATGAAAGAGAATGCGAAGAAGCCTCAAAAGAAATCCGGCTGGATGGCACGCCTCGAGGAAATGCAGAAGCAGCAGCAAGAGATGATGCGTCAGCAGCAAAAAGCACAGGGCAAAGGAAAAAGATAATAAGGAATGAAGCACTTCCGGATAATGCTGGCTCTTGTGATGCTCTTTGCATCATTGCTGTGGCTATTGCTTGGCACCAGCGCTCCGGTCTATGCTATTATTTCAGAGAGGGC
>JAIDTL010000040.1 GCA_029060725.1 Muribaculaceae bacterium
ATTGTCCCTACGTCGCCGCGTCCAAGTGCATCATACATATCAATCTCGGCATCGCTTATCGTGCCGTCGGTATTATCCAGATGACTGTTTGTTGCGCTCCTGATGAACCGGTTCTTCACCGTCTTACCCTTAAGGGTAAAAGATGAGAATTTATCTGCTGTTTTCATATTTTATGACTTAAGGTAAAAGAAGTTGACGTTCCTGTGCAACAGTGATGGGAGAGGAGTGCCCTGATAGAAGCACTGTATCAGGAGGAAGAGTAAGGATCTTATTAATTATTGAGTTTTCCAGTTCCATTCTGTTTCCTCCCGGAAAATGTGTAAGGCCCGGTCCGTGCTGATACAATGTATCTCCGACAAATGCTACATTTTCCTCCGGCGAATAGAAAGTGACCGATCCCGGAGTATGGCCGGGAGTGTGTATTACTTTCAGATAAAAACCGGAGTTGGCCTTTAGCCGGATAATCTCTCCGTCATATAGTTCCTCATAGTGGGTTATAGTGATTGGTCTTCCTGAATTTCCGCTGAGGTTAAGGTAAGGATCTGAAAGATACTTTGCATCCTCGGGATAGATGTAAATGGGAGCCACAAGCTTTTCCCTCAATAATTCAGCTGCACCCATATGGTCGAAATGCCCATGGGTTAGGAGGATTTTCTCTATTGTCCATCCATTCTGCCTTATTGTGTCATATATCATGCCGGCTTGAGCACCCGGATCAATTAGAAATCCACATTTTGTATGCGCATCAATATAGAAATATGTGTTCTCGGCAAAGACACCCTGCACTTGAAGTTCTCTTACCATGATTATTTCCTTTCTTATTTTTCTGAAATCTGACAATTGACAACTTAAATCAGCTGGCATCCGTCAGGTCCACACACATGAGGACGTTCACCATTCTTTTCGGCTGCCTTCTCAGAGTCATTGATACGACGCTGTGCACGCTCAAGAGCGGATTTCATTCCCTCAATTGACATTGCTCCGGGTACTGCGAACTCCCCGTTAAATACCATATACGGAACTCCGTGTACACCGCGCATCTGAGCCTCACGTTCATCAAAACGAACATCATCGGCATACTTATCACTGTCAAGAACTTCCTTTACTTCTTTTTCGTCAATTCCGGCTTCTTTTGCAACAGCTTCAAGTACCTTATGATCAGCGAGAACAAGGTTCTTGGTAAAGTATGCATCAAAGAGAAGGGTATTGAGTTTTTGTACTGTAGCATAATCATATTTATTTTCAGCCAGTTTCATCAGTCTATGAGCATCAAAAGTGTTGCTATAGAGAGTGCTGGCATACTTGAAGTCAATGCCGAGCTCACGACCGAGGGATGAGATCTGCTCAATCTGCTCCAATGCCTGCGGCACTGTAAGACGGTATTTCATTGCGAAGCGTTCGGATGTAGGGCCGGTCACTTCCTTAGCTGCGGTTGGATCAAGTTCAAACGCACGGTAGTCGATTTTTACACTGTCGGTCATGCCGAGTTCTTCTATGGCTTTTTCAAGGCGAGTTTCACCAATGTAGCAGTATGGACAAGCGAAATCGCTCCAAATTGTGATTGTCATCATAGTATTTTCCTTTCTTTTGTTTATTGTTTTTGGTTTTCAATTCATTATTGCTTTCAGTACTCTCACGAATGCTTCTATATCCTTTTGGGGTGCCAATTTCAGAAGTGCTTTATGTCTTTCGTCTGCTATCTTCATCACTTGTGGCTGGATGGCACGTGCTTTGTCAGTCAACCAAACTCGGATACATTTATAGCTTATAGGCTCAGTAATCACAAGATTCTTTTTTGCGAGCGTTGATACTGATCGGCAGATAGATGATTTGTCTTTTCCAACCTTTTCGACGATCTCGCATTGCTGGAGTCCGTCTCGTGAATAGAGTGCCCGAAGGATCATGTATTCGGCAGAAGTTATATATAGACCTACTCTCTTCAAGGCAGCTTCAAGTTGTACTGTAAGCCGTTGAAATGCAGATCCCATTAGACATCCCACACATGGCATATCGTATGTCTTTTCGTTTTCCATAGTACTGAATTTCTAATTACACTACTATAACGTTCCAATCCCCAAAATGGTTGACATTGCAACCAAATTCAATTTCCAAGAATTTGTATAATTAAGATTTATTAAATTTGCATTTTCAATTATTAGATCTAAATTGTTGCCTCTTATAAATCTTATAAATCTTATAAATCTTATAAATCTTATAAATCTTATGCCATGAATGGATTTTTAAAGATAGCCGGTGATTA
>JAIDTL010000041.1 GCA_029060725.1 Muribaculaceae bacterium
ATCATACCAGATGAATTCATAAATGAAAACGGAATCATCGATCTGGGGGAATGCAAGAATTTCCGTTGTGAAAATACACCTGAAGCGTTTCACCAATATCTCTTAGAATATCTAAAACAATAGACTATCTCAACCGCTACCACGACATCGCGTCCTGATTATATTATACCAATGGTCAATTGTCAACAAACAAGAGGAAGAAATAAAAATAGATTATGCGGAACGAAGAGTTTGAGGGTAAAAAGATGAGGGTATAATGATGGTAGAGAAATGGTGAGTTTACGGTAAAATGATGCTAAAAGTGATGCTAAAAATGATGTTAAAGTGATGCTATAAGCGGTGCTAAAAATGATGCAAAAAATGGTGCTATAAATAGTACAGAACACTCTTCGCACTTGCATATATCAAAGATTTTCAGTATCTTTGTAAATTAAATAAAATATTTATGCCTCTGACAAAAGACGAAATACGATCGCTACTTAGCGACCGCATAGAGATTGACAACCCCGGTAATTTATACGGCAAAGTCAACTTGGAGAACTTCCCCAATGAGACCGATTATCGTAATCCTAATATAGCCGAAATAATGCTGAATCTTGGTTATGTCAATCGTTTCGGTAGTGGTGTAAATACAGTCTCAACACTTCTTGAAGAAAACAAAAGTAATCCTGCTGAATTCTTACTTGGCGATTACACCACATTCAAAGTAGTTGTTCAGAACGCTGATGTCATAGAAAATAGCACCAATGGCACCGATAAATCTGAATTTGGCACCGATAATGGCACCAATGAGAGTACAAATGTCACCAATAAAGGAACGATTGTCACCAATGATGTCACCAATGGAACGATGCGGAACGATAGCGGAACGATAAATGTCACCAATGATGTCACCAATCTTGATATTCGCAAAGAAGCCATTATTGAGATGATGAAAAAGAATAAGCGGGTTAGCGTCACTCAAATCGCTAAGGAATTAAACGTCACACGAAGGACAATTTTCAGAATAATAGATACATTGAAATCTCAGAACCGAATTAGAAGAGTAGGAGATTTAAAATCCGGCACATGGGAAGTAATTGAATAAATGAGATAATTGAAAAGGCAGTATAAATGGAAGACCACAAAATCTCAAAAGAATTGATCGAGGCGTTCCGTCCTATCATGGAAATGAATAACGCACAGTTTCGGCAAGTCAAAACCATGCTTGCCGGATTTATCGCTACGCAAGAAAGAGATCTCGACTATATAGATGGGTATATGGACACTCTTTTCAATTTTATGGATCCTCTGTCAGATACCGAGATGTTGATGCGTCAATACTATGACTATATCGCTACTTTTGATCAGAAGGAAGCAAAGGAGCGTATTGAGAGCCTTGAAGATAATATGGGATATATGACTAAAATCGTATATGCCGCCGGATTACTCGCGCAAAAGCTACACAAAGGACAGAGGGACAAAGGAGGAAATGATTATTTTGAATCTCATCTTCTAAAAGTAGCATCATCAGGATTTGATTGGAAAGAAAAGGTGGTTGGATTTCTGCATGATGCCGCGGAGGACTGTGACATTACGGTTGAACAAGTGATGGAACTGCTTGATTCTGAAGTATCAAATGTGATGAACGCCCCAAAAGACAATTGGTGGGAGGAAGAATGGTGGGAAGAGTGGATGGAAGACATTCATGTATATCCATGCGAAATATCTCACACGATAACTAATGACGAGCGCAATGAACTGGAAGCTGCACTAAATCTACTTAATCATCATACAGCATCTTCAAGAGAAGAATATATTGATCGTATATCCGAAAATCGCCTCTCCTTAAAAGTCAAAATGAATGACCTGAGAAATAATATGGATTTGAGTCGTATTCCACAACCGACAGAAAAAGATCTTGCACGTATTGAACGCTACGTGAAAGAATATCAGAAATTATTGAATATTCTTCATTGGAGTATCACAGAGTAACGTATATATCTATCATTATGACCGCTTGGTAAACGACATACTGAATAATCTAAAAGAAATATACATCCATCAATTTCCAGGTAAATGAATGCAAGGGTATAATGAGGGTAAACTGACGGTAAAAAGTGGTTGGTTGACGGTAAAGATGTCGGTAAAAAAGTCGGTAAAATGGTGCTAAAAGTGGTGCTATAAATGATGCTAAAACAATACTAAAAGATTCAATTAACACTTGCATATATTAAAGATTTTCAGTAATTTTGCGGTGGATAACTTTGCCGTTGGCATCACGAACCGGTCTTCGACCGACATTCGCTAAGTTTCCACACGCGATTATTCAATTGCAGTCGAGATGACAAAGGATGAGCTTGTAGCAAAGCTGCGCGACATAGAATGGGAGGATTTTGAAGTCAAGGCTGCAAAATCCGAGTTGCCGAAGAATATCTGGGAAAGCGTAAGCGCGTTCTCGAATACCTCCGGCGGATGGATTGTGCTCGGAGTGAAACA
>JAIDTL010000042.1 GCA_029060725.1 Muribaculaceae bacterium
AGATAGATGAAAAAAGCATGAAGATGAAGGAGAAAGTCGTGGGACGATTCAGTCAAATTCCTTTGCGGGCAGCCTGGGCCATTACAATTCACAAGAGCCAAGGTCTTACTTTCGATCATGCTATCATCAACGCTTCCGCTGCTTTTGCCCATGGACAGACGTATGTGGCTCTTAGCCGTTGCAGGAGTCTTCAGGGATTAGTGCTCGAACAGCCACTCCCCCCTCATGCTATAATTTGTGATGCCTTGGTTTCTGATTTCGAAAAAGTTTGCTCTGCGCGTGAAGCAGACTCATCAAAAGTAAACTTACTTGAGAATGATTTCGAACAAAGATTTAATCTTGAGATTCCTGATCTCAACGGACTGCACAATGCAATGGAGACCCTTCACAGGGTTCTTCAAATTAGTCACGCTGTCGCTTTCCCTAAATTGACAGCTTCGTATGGCGATATTTTCAATAAAAAATTCAAAGAGCTTTTCAAAGTATCTCTTCGCTTTCAAGTGCAACTCAAAAGAATGGCATCTGAAGGAGCATCTACCAATCAGATTCATGACCGGCTTAAAGCAGCAAGCACATATTTCTTAAACGAACTCAGCCCAATCTTCCAATTTCTAAAAGACATTCCTTCAGAAATCGACAACAAAGAGGCTCTAAAAAAATATCTCGATGCAATTGCGTTGGTGGAATACGAGGCAAAACTTAAGGAAGCTCTTATGAATGCGACCCTTGAAAAGAAACTATCCCCTATAGATTTTCTCAAGATTAAGCATGAAATAGCCCTTGCTGACACTTCTTGGGTGAAAGCTCCTTCAAAAGGACTACCCTCTCAATTCAATACTGATGTCGATAATCCCGAACTATACGAAAGACTCGTAGAGTGGAGAAGAGAAAAAGCCAAGGAAGAGGGTGTAGCGGCATTCATGATTCTCGGCAACAAGACTTTGGTAATTCTCGCCAACGAAGCGCCCCAAGATGAAGAAGACCTTCTTTCAATCCCGGGCATCGGCAAAAAGAAGAAGGCCGACTATGGCGCCGACCTCCTGAATATTATCCGATCTTATAAATCCGATCTCTAATCGTTGATCGTTAATAGTTTATAATTTATAGTTGATAATTAATCGTTTTTTAAATGAACATCGAGTTGTGGGAATGGGAAGTTGACGCCCTTCTTTGGCAGCTCTGCATACATTCGCTGCGTCATATCGAAGAATAGCCCCCAATAATCAGCGCTCTTTGTCCATGCCCTTACTGTAAGAATGACAGCGCTGTCTCCAAGTTCCTTCAGCCCGACAAAAACCGGATGATCCGGGTTATTCTTTTCTACTCTGTCATCTGAATCAAGTATCTCTTTTATAGCATTGGAGGCGTTTTCAAAGTCATCGCCATATTGTATTGAGATAGTCCAATCAACACGTCTCATAGGTTGAACCGAATAATTATTGATGCTCCCTGTGGATAGGGCTCCGTTGGGTATTAATATAGTCTTGTTGTCCGGAGTAGTAATTACCGTATGAAACATTTGCATAGCCTTAACTGTTCCGGCAAAGCTCTGAGCTTCAATATAGTCACCCACCTTATATGGCTTAAGAATCAAAATCAAAACGCCTCCGGCAAAATTCTGGAGCGTACCACTCAAGGCCATACCAATAGCGACACCTGCGGATGCAAACAGAGCAAGGAAGGAGCTTGTCTCAATTCCCAAGATTCCAATGATAGTCACTACCAAGATGAAATATAGAAGAATCTGTGTAAAACTCTGTACGAAGGTGGCAAGAGAGAGATCCACATGCTTTCTCTCAAAGATGTTATTAAGAATCTTGTTGATTTTCCGGATAATGAATCGTCCTATATAGAAGACAGCTATTGCAATTATTAACTTAAAAGTGAAGTTTACAAGTGTATTAGCTATCTTCGACATCGCATCCTGAAAAGAAATGGTCTTGAGCATTTCTATAGCCTTAGCAATGGCTCCTGTATTTTCTGCAGTGAGTATCATTTGTTTTTCGGTTGTTAAGATAGGTTTATAGATAGAATTATTGTTCAACTATTATTACGCACAAACAGCTAAAAAGGTTTATAAAAAAAGAGATTGATTTCTCAATCTCTTTTTATTACGTGTCACTGTTTGTTTTATTGATTCTTCCATGTCGTCTCAAAGACTCCGCTATGATCCATTGAATCTGACCGTTGACCGAACGGAACTCCTGAGCAGCCCATTTCTCCACCTGCTCCATCATCTCCGGATCAAGCCTCAACAGAAATCCCTTATTTTGCTGCTTACCCATAGACAATACTATACTTCATACTTAAAACTCTATACTTTTATCAATGATGATTTCGGCAATGCCGAAATCATCATTGATAAAGCGTTCCCGTATTAAGCACTGGCTGTGCCGGTTCATCAGCACAAAGCACCACGAGAAGATTGCTCACCATGGTAGCCTTACGTTCCTCATCAAGTTCCACTATTTGTTCTTGGCTTAATTGATCAAGTGCCATCTTAACCATACTTACAGCACCCTCTACAATTTTCTCTCGTGCAGCTATAATAGCAGATGCCTGCTGGCGTCGAAGCATCACTGCAGCAATTTCAGGAGCGTATGCAAGATAATTCAAGCGTGCTTCCACAACCTCGATGCCTGCCATAGCCAGACGCTCGTTGAGCTTAGTCTCAAGCTGCTCATTGATCTCATCGCCATCGCTCCGGAGGGTTATCTCATCATGCTTGCCTCCCTCTTCATCGTATGCGTACTTTCCGGTCACTTCCCTGAGTGCAGCATCGCTCTGAATAGCTACAAACGCATTCAAAGCCTTGGCGACTGAATCTCCTTGTAAAGCCTGGGCATTTTTAGAGTCATTTGCCACATTAAGCAGATTGACATCACCGGCATCCACATCAAATACAGCCCTATACGTATCTTTTACCTTCCATACCAACACCATTCCGATCATCACCGGATTTCCAATCTTATCATTGACCTTGATGGGGGCTACGTCCATATTACGGATACGAAGTGACACTTTCTTCTTCGTCATAAACGGATTTGTCCAATAAAAACCTGTATTTCTGAAAGTACCACGATAATTACCGAAGAAGATCATCACAACTGATTGATTGGGCTGCAGCACGAAAAAGCCACACAACAGGATTATGAATCCAATGACTCCTAAGCCGGTGATTATTCCCGCTATCCAATACAATTCCTCAGGAAGCACAAAAAAGGATGCTACTATTATCACCGGTATCATCAATACCACGAATAGCATTCCAAAACCATTTACAACCTTTCCACCGAAAGGAATCTCCTTATTATCTTTCATCTCTCTGATTATTTTAAGGTTAGACAAAATGATAGCTGACAATCCTTAATTATGATATTATTTTAATATCATAATGATGCAAAATTATATAATATTTCTTAATCCTCCAAATTTTACCGCAAAAAAATTAGGCCACATAATATAATGGGGCCTAAAACCAAGAGATCACTATATAAGGAATATGAACAAATTTTTAATAAAGGAATCCGAGAAGCCAAAGAGGAATTTTATTACCAAGTCCTGTTTCGATATCATCAGCCAGAACAAAACTGTCAGGGCGATCCGCAATCTGAGCAAAGCCTTTTCCCTTTCCTCCTACCTCAAATGTATATTTTTTTATATAATAAACAATTACTTATAGTGTTCTTTATAGAGAACTATATAGTCAATTTTGTTCCTTTAAAAGAGCAAATTTAATACCAAATTGTTCTTTATAAAGAACAATTTGGTATTTTATCTTTATAATCAACAAGTTTACTACTACATAAATCTTTATTTTTGTATCCTATTATTGAACCAACTTATACATTTTCCGATTACTGACATTTTCGTGAATATGACTCATGGATCACTACTCTACCAATTTAGGATAGCCTATGACTTTGTCTACAAAATGGGTTAAAAAATAATTTTCTTACCGCCGATTATATAAATTCCGCGAGGCAAAGAGTTTCGGGCAGCCGAAAATGTAATTCCTTTGCTGACACATTTTCCATCGATGGTAAAAATATCTACTATACTGTCGGGATCAATGTCTGAGTCTTTGTATACTGTATCGACACCGTCAGGAATATCTTTTATGGATTTTAAAAATCCTACATATTTAATGTGAGAAGTACCCGTAGTTGAAGTCAATCCAAAAATAGTCTGACCCATACTAATACTATACGGATTTCCCTTGCAGTTACCATCTAATCCGGACTTTGTAATATCCCAGGCTATTATAGTGTCACCATCCGAAGATGCCTCAATAATGGTTGGAGCTACGCTTGAACCATAGTTAATCCCATTCAGCCACCACAGATACGATTTGCCATTTCCTGTGTTCAGATTACTACCTTTGACCACTAAATAGCGATCGGTCTCCATGACATTATAGTCGCAAGAGTTATAGTCAAGCATCAAGCATACATTATTATCACCGGTCCCTGCATTTACTGTAAAGGTATTGTCGTCAAGATATTTGAATTTATCCTTTCCTACTCGCCAAACATCGCCGGTAGTCCAGTCTGTGGCTACAAACTTATAGCTTAGATCCACATATCCTCGTAACAAACGAAGATAATAAAGACCCGGACAAATTGTGGAAGGAGATGATATTCTGAAGACAATGCTTGTTTTAGCATTTCCATTTTCATCTATCATCAGCTCTTCAGGAATCGGAAATTCCATATTGAAGAATCCGTTGTCGTCTTTTGCAACATGATTCTCAGGCACAGTGAAGTCAGCTATAGATATACCGTCAATATATATTATTCCTCTGCGTCCATTGTCAGCAATGGTGAAACGGCACATTACAGCCATATCTTTCGTCTCACCCTCAGGATTATACAAATGATATTCAATGTAGCCATCTTTGCGGGCATCACGATAAAATTCTCCTCTATATTGTCCGGTAGTAGACTCAGGGCTATGCTTTGCCTCATGGCCGGCTTCGCTCTGTTGTTCTCCTGTAGCCACGAAATCAATAGTGCGATCCGTCAGCAACTTTTCTGCTGCATCTGCTTTGCCCATATCACTTTCTTGATAAGCTTCAGGAGTCTGCTGATACCAATAGCATGAATAGCGTGAATGATGTATGCCATAGAAAGGCTCAAGAGTAAGAGTCGTCCAGGCAGTTTTGCTCTCATCAGATGAAGCATCTATCGAAAATAGAAGTTTATCAGCATCCTTGATAGAGATACGTTTGAGGACGTCTTTCCGGTCTCCGATTAGAAGAGGTGCGGAAGACAATGACTTTGCGTTAGCTCGTACACCCGGAGAGTGATCCATACGTCCTTCTCCGCCATATTCATTTTGGAGAGCTTCATATTGAAGACCTAAAGCATCCGCTTCTCTAGCAGATGATGCCGTAGTTCGAGCTGCCAACAAAATCGGACCGTATTTGAAAGCGATGTAATCGGTATAGTTCGGACATTCTTCATATCTCAACTCCATAGGCAGATCAACTGTCACAATATCGTTTGGTTGCCAATCACGTTGCAAGAAAATATATGAGGCTTTCCCTTTTTCCACCTTCACCTGCTCTTCTTTACCATTTACTTTAACAGCAAATTCATCTGTAGTCCAACTCGGATGGCGGATTGCTAATGTGTATTTGCCACCTTTTGTGACAGTAAGACGAGTCTGAGGCTCAAATGGGAAACGAGTCTCTTGAATCAAACCGAAATTTTCGGATTTTAGCTCACATGGAGTAAAAAGGTTGACATAAAGAGTTGAATTGTCGGCAGCATGTGTGAATACAAAGTGTCCGTATTTGGAATGATTTTCCATCCCTGTACCCACACAACACCACATTCCTTGATTCACTTTAGAGTATATACGATAGCTTTGTGGACGCAGGGAAGTAAAATACACATATCCGCCGGTCGTAGGATCTTGAGTTGATAGAATATGATTCCACATTGTAGATTCATAGAAATCGGCATATCGGGCATCATGAGTCTCGTCGAAAAGATTTTCTGAAAGTTTGAGCATGTTGTTTGAGTTACAACTTTCAGGACCCTCTAAATTGTTGATATATTCGCTGCAGCGGTCTTGTGGCAAGAAATGTTCCGATACACTATTGCCTCCTATGCATACAGTGCGATGAGTTGCCACATCGTCCCAGAAGTTATGTGCAGCTGAGCGATAAGAGGTATTTTCTGATGCTTCTTGATATATTCTTTCGAAACCAATGAATTTTGGCACCTGAGTGTTGGCGTGTTGACCATTAAGAAACGTCTTTGAATAGCTGCTTGAAGTGCCGGACATTCCGTTCAACTCATGCTTGTGGCTGAATTTTTTAGCTGCATTTAGATATTTTTTGTCTCCGAACAGGCGATAAGCATCAATTAGAGTCTCATTCATTCCCCCATGTTCCCAACCTAATAGATTATCAATCTGAGAATCGCTGAGATTCTTAACCATATTCACACTCCAGTCTGAAAGCTTGCGAAAGAGTTCCTTGGCTTTAGCATTATCTGCATAAATCCATGCGTCGCGCAAGCCGGCAAGCACTTTGTGTTGGCAGTAGAATGGGACCCAACCTCCATACTGCCGGAAAGGCTCAAGATCTGCTTTATAAAGTCCGGTCCATATATGATTGATAGGTTGGCCGCCAATGAAACCTTCCATTCCTTCTGTATTACCATCAAATGCTTTTTGGCAATCTTCCAGCACATCTATCAGGTAGTCAAGGCGTTCCTTAATGAGTTGTCTCTGATTAGAGTCATTGCAAGCCGCGTATGCTAATGCCAATGCCGAAAGATAGTGACCACCTATATGTCCTTCAAGCGACCAACTTTGGTCGCCCCAATTTGTGAAAGAGGGATGTTTCTTTACCCATCCGTAATATTTACTGTCGGATTTTGTCGACAACCCTGCCTGACGAATGAAAGGGGTAAGCAGACGTTCAGCGTCATACTCCATTAATAATTTGAAGTTACGCTCCATAGCCGTAAGTAGCGGACTCTCATTGAGCACAACCTCTTCAAGATTGAAATGTTCCGGATACAGCTCAGACTGTGCTATAGATGCCGGAGCAACCAAAGCGGTTAAAAACAATGGGATAAGTATTTTTTTCATAATGAAGGGTATTAACTTTTTTATAGTTTGTCTTTTTCGAGTATGAAAGTTACGTTGTAGCCTCGCTGAGGACGCTCTGCAAGGCTAAGGAGCAAGCCTTGCTTAAGGAGTATTTGACGCGACAGAGAAAGTCCGATTCCTGATCCGGAGTTTTTGGTAGTGAAAAATGGAATAAAAATCTCACGCGCCACGTCGTCAGGAATTACGTGTCCATCATTGCTAATTAATATTGCTCCTCGTGTATCTAAACATTCTATGCCAATGGTATTTGCTTCCGCCTCAATTGCATTCTTAGTGAGGTTGATTAATACCTGTCGAAGCATACTCTCATCTGCCCGCAATTTCATAGACGGAGGGACCTTAATCTCCCACTTCAAATCAGAATATAGAGATGCAATGCTCCTGCAGAAATTGGCTACTTCAAGTTCTTTAAAAACCGGCTCCTGAAGCTGAGTCATCTTTCTATAACTGTTTACGAATGTCGCGAGTCCGGTACTGGTGTCATATATAGCACGTATTCCCTCTTCGTATGGAGAATCCTTTATATCTGGAAGAGCTAAATATGCCTGACTGATGCTGCGTATAGGTGTGGTGGCATTCATAATCTCATGTGTCAATACGCGGGTCAGACGTTGCCATGATTCCACTTCATTATGTGCCACAAGCTTTTCAATCTCGTGCCCCATGTCATTTAAGGCGTTCTGTAATGCTTTTTCACCAAAAAGCAAACCTTTTGTAGGAAGACGGAAAGAGAAGTCACGATGGCGCATGGCATCACGCATCAATCTTGCCCTGTCTCTAAGCAAACATTGATGCCTGTAATTCCAAATCAAAATGGAGATAATCACCAAGAAGACCGTGGCAGCTATCGCAATAGTCATGGCTGATATTTTCGGTATAATGTCTGTCGAGTGATTCCGAGCAATTCGGCAGCTTTACTCATATTCCCGTTACATTTGTCTACTACCATCTTTATATGTTCACGCTCTACGTCTTGAAGCGGTATCACTTCTTTAGTCTTGTCTATAGCATCTTTAAGTACTCTAATCAGCTCGTCATTGTCCCATGGTTTGGTGACAAAATCCACTGCCCCATTCTTAAGCCCCTTTACTGCCAACCTGACATCAGCGTATGCTGTGACAAGAACAACGGGCAGATCCGGGTACTTCTTTCTGATTGCAGACAGCCAAAACAATCCATCTTGACCGGAATTTACTCCAAGTGAAAAATTCATGTCGAGAAGGACTACATCCACTTCTTCCTGACCGAGGGTAACCAAGATTGATTCAGGCGAAGAGAGGGTAATGATACGCTCAAACACATTACCGAGACATATTTTTACGGCAGTAAGAATAGCCGGGTTGTCGTCTACGACCAATATTGTACCGTATGTTTTAGAATAATTCATAGTCTTTGGTTAATGCTTAATCATAAAGCACAATTAAGTTTCTTTATGTTGTAACTACTCTAATGCTTGAGGAGCGGATGCAAAGATAATCATTTTTTATTATGAAAACATAGTTTTTATGCTATTTTTCAATACGAATGAACAAAAGTGTATGAAAATCATACAAAATTGTGTATGATTTTCATACAAAATGCATTTTGTGGAGTCAGAATTCATTGTCGATTCAGGGCTTTAACTTATCTTTGCGTCAAACTTGATTCTTAACAATAAAGCGCCTCTCCGAGGCTACTGTGCTTTTGTCCGATTACCTCAGGCTGAAGCCTGAGGTTTCAGCATAATCGCAGGTCTCCGACCTGCTGAAAGCGCAATGATAGTAGTAGATTTTGAATCTTGTTTTAACACTATCACGTGTCTCTAAATTTATATTTTAGTAAAATTTAGAATTTTATGAGGAAGATTTTGTTCGTAATTCTATTGACATTGATTGCTGATAATGTGATGGCAAGCCAGGCTGATACTCTTAATTTGAGCCTGAAAGATGTCATAGGCATTGCCCACAAGCAGTCGCCGTCGGCTCAGAGCGCGAGAAACACCTTTCTTGCTGCTTATTGGAACTATCGATATTACAAAGCAAACTATCTTCCATCAGTCACTCTGACATCCTCGCCCTATATTAATAAGGAGATGAATAAGATCACCCAATCCGACGGCTCGGCAATGTTTATCCGCCAGGATCAATTCGGGGCAGATGTGACTTTAAAGGTAAATCAGAATATAAGCCTAACCGGAGGCAGTTTCTTCTTGAAAAGCTCGCTCAATCGCCTTGATGAATTTCAGAATAAGACAACCGCCTACAGCACCCAGCCCCTTTTGATAGGATATGAACAGAGCCTTTTCGGCTATAGCTCTTTGAAATGGGACAGAAAGATCGAACCTATCCGATAC
>JAIDTL010000043.1 GCA_029060725.1 Muribaculaceae bacterium
TGAAGATCAACTATAAACTATTAATTATAAAATATTAACTCTAAACGATAACCCATTTGATGATACGGAAAATATTATTTATACTTAGCATAGTGATTTTGGGGATTTCTTCATCAGCAACTGCTGCAGAGACAGCTGATGGATTGCTGAAGAAAGCAGCCGCTAAGATCAGTGGGTCGGCTGGGCTGACGGCATCTTTCACCCTTGACTACGGGTCGCAGAAAGTGTCAGGAACAATGAAGGCAGCCGGGAAGAAGTTTACTTTGCAGACATCATCCTCTTCTACTTGGTATGATGGCAAGAACATGTGGACCTACAATGCAAAAAATGCAGAGACGACTCTGATGAATCCGACAGCCCAAGAAGTGGCTGAGGCTAATCCCCTCTCGATAGTCAATTCTTATTCTTCCAACTTTACAGCAGCCTTTGCAAAGGGACAGGCTAAGGGAAGTAAGACAATCATATTGACTCCTAAGTCTAAGCAGATGGGATATAAAAGTGTGCATGTGACTATTCCTGATGGATCTGTCTTTCCCTCCAAACTTGTGGTGGTCCCAATCAACGGACAAAAAGTTACCGTTACGATTACTCAAGTAAAAAGTGTACCTAAATTGCCGGATTCTTCTTTTATATATCCTAAATCGAAGTATCCAAAAGTTGAGATTGTCGACTTGAGATGAATGATTTTTGAAAAAATGAGTGAATTAATTGAAAAAAAATTGTTTTTATTTGTTATAAGTTAAGATAATAAATATTAACATGCCATATTAATAATATTCTTTTTTATTTTATTATGGCTATATTAGAAAATTAAGTAATTATGTCAACTGTAAAAGTACTTGTCATAGGATCCGGACCAGCCGGATATACAGCCGGAATTTATGCCGGCAGAGCAAATCTTGAACCACTAATTTATGAAGGTAATCAACCTGGTGGTCAACTCACACAAACCACAGAGATAGAGAATTTCCCCGGCTATCCGGAAGGTGTCGGAGGCATGGAAATGATGGATCAGCTTCGCAAGCAAGCTGAGAGATTTGGTGCAGTGGTTCGCTCTCGTAATATTGAGAGCGTAGATCTCTCAAAGCGTCCGTTTGTCGCCATCGACGATCATGGCGACGAAATAGTTGCCAACACAGTAATTATCAGCACTGGAGCAAGCGCAAAATACCTTGGAATTCCAGACGAAATCAAATATCAGGGAATGGGCGTGAGTGCATGTGCTGTCTGCGACGGTTTCTTCTATCGTAAGAAAGACGTTGCCGTAGTAGGAGGTGGCGACACAGCATGTGAGGAGGCTTTATACCTTTCTTCACTTTGCAATAAGGTATATCTTATCGTACGCAAGTCTTACCTCAGGGCAAGTGATGTAATGCGTAAAAGAGTGGTTAATACTCCCAATATTGAGATTTTGTTTGAATGCAATGTCACCGGTCTTTTTGGAGACGAAGTGGTAGAAGGAGCACATGTAGTTCGTGCAGCAGGTACAGATCAGGAAGATCATTTCGATATCAAGATTGATGGATTCTTCCTTGGTATCGGACATAATCCTAATACAAAATTTCTCAATGGTCAGCTTGAACTTGACGAACAAGGTTATATCAAGGTGAAAGGAGACACTACCGAGACAAGTGTTGAAGGCGTGTTTGCTGCCGGAGATGTAGCTGATCCTCGTTATCGTCAGGCTATAGTGGCAGCTGGAAGTGGCGCTAAGGCAGCTCTCGATGCTGAGCATTTCCTTACAGAACACTCCGAACTATAAAATTTCATTCCATGGATTCAGAAAATAGATCTTATCCTGAAGCAAAGCAGCGGCAGCTTGATGAGCGATATCTTAGGATGGCTCAAATCTGGAGTGAGAATTCATATTGTGTGCGAAGGAAAGTAGGAGCTTTGATAGTCAGAGACAATATGATCATTTCAGACGGTTTCAATGGCACCCCATCAGGTTTTGCTAATGTTTGCGAAGAAAATGATGTTACCTTCCCATACGTGCTTCATGCTGAAGCAAATGCAATAACAAAGGTGGCTCGAAGCAACAACTCAAGTGAGGGGTCGACTCTCTATGTCACTGCGTCTCCCTGCATGGAATGTAGCAAACTTATCATTCAGGCAGGCATCAAAAGGGTTGTGTTTTCTGATCTTTATAGGATACAAGATGGCTTGAATCTACTGAAAAAGGCAGGTATAGAAGTAGTGCACATGCCTATATAATTTTTCTTTCGCATTAGAAAGTAAGGGTCTCATGTTCAATGGTAAGAAGATTCCGGGTTAAGATTAAAAGTAATGAATAAAAATAGAAACATAGGATTCATATTGATACCGCTTGTATTGGCACTTGGCCTTGCAGGTGGTGTCTTTATAGGTAAGTATCTTTCGGTGAGCAGGGTGACCCCGGCAGAGGCAAAACTGCGCACAATCTTGGACTTGATAGAGAATGAATACGTCGATAAAATTGATGTAGATTCGTTGCTCTCATCTGTAGTCCCGGATCTTCTTGCCGGTCTTGATCCACATTCGGTTTATTTCACGCCGGAGGAATTGAAGTCGACCAATGAAGACATGGAAGGTCATTTCTCCGGAGTAGGAGTGTCGTTTCAGATTGTCAATGACACTGTAGTCGTTGTAGATGTCATTGCCGGCGGACCGGCTGAAAAAGTCGGAATTCTTAACGGTGATAAAATAGTTGAGGCAAACGATTCTTCGCTTACCGGAAAAAAGGCGACAAACGATAATGTATTCAAAAAGCTTCGTGGTGAAAAGGGTACTAAGGTTGCTCTAAAAGTAAAACGTTCTAATTCTGAAAAGCTTCTTGATTTCGATGTCGTGCGCGATGATATTCCGGTAAATAGTGTAGATGCCGTTTACGTAGCTGACAAAGAAAAAGGAATAGGATACCTTAAAGTGTCAAAATTCGGGCGTAATACATACGAAGAGTTCTATATGGCGCTTCTTCAGCTTGCAGCCCAAGGGGCTAAGAGCTTCGTCATTGACCTAAGAGGCAATTCCGGAGGTTTCCTCGACCAGGTGATTCTCATGGCAAATGAATTCCTTCCTGACGATAGGATTATTGTCAGTACAAATGGCAAATTGAGCGATAACCGCAGTATTGCAATGAGTGATGGAAGCGGTCACTTCCAAGATATGCCAATTGCAGTTTTGATCGACGAATACTCTGCTTCTGCATCAGAAATATTCGCAGGTGCAATTCAAGATAATGACAGAGGACTTGTAATAGGTCGACGTTCATTTGGTAAGGGACTCGTGCAACATCAGATTGAACTTCCGGATAGCAGTGCATTGCGATTGACTGTAGCTCGATATTATACTCCATCAGGTCGTTGCATTCAGAAGCCATACGAAAGGGGTGCAGACGGAAAGTATATAATGGATATCGTAGATCGTTTCGAACATGGCGAGTTCTATAATGCCGATAGCATCAAGCTTGACAAGAGCAAGCTCTTCCTCACTAAGGGAGGTAGAAAAGTGTACGGAGGGGGTGGCATTATGCCTGATGTATTCGTACCCGAAGACACTACCGGTTTCTCTTCTTACTATGTCAATGTAAGCAATAAGGGACTCATTACAAAATATGCTTTCCAGGTAGCTGAGAAGTATCGTTCCGTAACTCAAAATGTCAAGACTATAGAAGAGCTTGAAAGAGTGATCCCGCGCGATCAGACCCTGCTTGAGGGCTTTGTAGATTTTGCTGCACAGAATGGTGTTCCTGCGCGTTGGTACTACATCAATAGAAGCAGAAGGCTTATACTTAATCTATTGAAAGCTCAGATTGCGCGTAATGTGCTTGGATACAATGGCTTGATTGAAATGCTTAATCAAGATGATGTCACTGTGAAGAAGGCATTGGAAATGCTTCAGGAAGGTAAATCCGCAGTCTCTTTAGTTCCTAATAAAGATGTTGGCTCGGATTTGATAAATGATAAATTTAATCTATTTAAAACATACGACAATTCAGAGATATGGAGAAATCAGAAATACGCAGAAAGATAAAGAATCTCCGCATGATGCTGTTGGAGAGAGAAAAAGAGAGTGCTGCGGAAGAAGTATTCTCGCAATTGGAAAAGACAGCCGCTTTCATAATGGCTGAGAATATACTTATGTATCATTCATTGCCGGATGAATTGCAGACTTTGAAATTCCTCAGGAAATGGAGAGATAGAAAGAATTTCTTTCTTCCAAGGGTAAATGGAGTAAACCTTGATATCCTTCCATACGAAGAGTCGAGGCTCGAGCTTGGTTCGTTTCATATCGAAGAACCCACAGGCGACAATTATGCCAATGTAGAAGATATGGAGCTGATGATAATCCCGGCTGTGGCATTCGATCGGAAAGGAAATAGACTTGGACGTGGCAAAGGATTCTACGACAGGCTACTGGCTACATCAAAAGCGACTAAAATCGGAGTTGGATATGAGTTCCAACTCTTCGACAGCATACCTTCTGAGCCGCACGATGTGGCAATGGATATGATTATTACGCAAAAAACCGTGATAAAAATGTAATTTTTTCGATGTTTTTGCGTCTATTCTAATATAAGACTTATGGGATTTATACTGATATAAATCTTATAAGTCTTATAAATCTTATAAAACAATATCAATCAAATAACAATAACAGCATGAAAAGACTTACCAGTCTGGCAACCCTCATTCTGATGTTTGTGGTTGCCTTTGCGCAGCAGATGCAAATCACTCCGCTGCCTCTCAAACCAGAGGTTAAGTCAGGGGTTCTTCCCAATGGACTGACCTATTACATTCTACACAACGAACAGCCTAAAGATCGAGCAAACTTCTACATTGCACAGAAGGTAGGAAGCACTCTTGAGACTCAGGAGCAGCTTGGTCTTGCCCACTTCCTTGAGCACATGGCATTTAATGGCACCACCCACTATCCCGGAAAAAATATGCTCAACTATCTTCAGAGCAAAGGTATCCGTTTCGGTTATGATATCAATGCCTACACATCTTTCGACGAGACTGTCTACAACATCGACAATGTAATCACTACTGACAAGCCGCTTATGGACAGTGTGCTTCTCGTGATTCGCGACTGGTGTGACGGTATTCTTCTCGAAGAGTCTGAGATCGAAGCAGAGCGTGGTGTCATCAATGAGGAATGGCGCTCTCGCAGCGATGCTCAGAATCGTATGTATACTGCTATCCTTCCTCAGATATTCAAGGAATATCAGTATCAGCAGATGCCTATCGGCAAGATGGAAGTTGTGATGAACTTCAAGCCGGAAACTCTGAGAGCTTACTATAAGAAATGGTATCGTCCTGATCAACAGGGTATCTTTATTGTGGGTGATTTCGATGCTGATGAGATGGAAAAGAAAGTGAAAGATCTTTTCTCTTCGGTAGTCATGCCTGAAAATGCATCTCCACGTGAATATGTAGTAGTAAGCGACAACGAAAAGCCTATTTATGTTCATTTTGAAGATCCCGAATTGAGAAATACCACGGTGATGACTTTCTTCAAGCAAGACAAGATGCCTTGGGAAATGCGAAATTCAGTGGAAGGATATATGACTGAAGCTTTGATTCAGACAGTTCTCGTAAAAATGATTCAAGATCGACTTGATGAATATTCTACAAATCCTGAATGTCCATACGCAGCTGCACAGGTGATGATCGATAATTTCCTTGTAGCCGCCACAAAAGATGCATTTGCGATATATGTAGTTCCATCCGGCGACATTCTTTCTGCCTATAATGCAGCAATGAGCATTGTGGCAAGAGCTTGTAAGACCGGTTTCACACAGACCGAACTTGAACGTGCCACTTCTGTTCTCTTGAATGGTTATGAAAAGACATTCAATGAAAAAGATAAGACTTACAATAGCACATACGCTCGTGAACTTATCCGTCATTTCATTGATAATGAGCCGACTCCGGGCATTGAAACTGAGCTCCAGCTTGCCAAGCAGATGCTTCCGATGATTCCTGTGGAAGCTTACAATCAGATTGCTGCTCAGATGCTTACTGCAGAAAATCAAGTGATTGTAGTGAGCCAGCCTCTTAATGACAACACAAATATCCTTAAAGAAGAGGAAGTTATTGCTGCGCTCGAAGCCACAATCAATGCACCCTACGAAGCATACGTAGACGAGGTGATCACAGATCCATTGATCGAAAAGCTTCCCGCTCCCGGCTCCATCAAGTCTACATCTAAGAATGAAGCCATGGGGACAACTGAGTTTGTCCTTTCTAATGGAGTGAAAGTTATCCTTAAGACTACTGATTTCAAGGCTGACGAAATTGGTGTGACAGCTTTCCGTAAAGGTGGTAAGCAAGCTTATTCCAAGGATCAAGCTGCCGACGTTCTTCTCATGCCGCTTGCCGTGGAACTTTCAAAGCTTGGTAAATTCGACATCAACACGATGAAGAAATATCTTGCCGGTAAGACTGTTTCTTTAGGATATGCTGTCAATAATTACACTGATGTTCTTGAAGGCGGTTCAAGTGTAAAGGATTTTGGCACACTTATGGAAGTAATATATGCATACTTCACTGAGTTGAATCCGGATGAAACTACATATCAGGCTCAAGTAGAGCAGTA
>JAIDTL010000044.1 GCA_029060725.1 Muribaculaceae bacterium
GAGCGAAAAACGGGACTCGAACCCGCGACCCCGACCTTGGCAAGGTCGTGCTCTACCAACTGAGCTATTTTCGCAGTTTTGGAGGGGTGTCCCCCGTTTTTGCGATGCAAAGTTACTGCTTTTTTCTGAACTGTGCAAATTTTTTTTGAAAAAAATTTCTTTCTTATTAATGTTTATTTTTTGGCAATATCGCTTAAAGTTTTGGCTGATTTAGAGTTACAGCTGTGGAATCTGCATTTTCTATTGTTGAATTTTTTGAGTCGGTAAGGTTGTCTACATTTACTTTATGATGAAAGAACCCCTCAATAGAAATCACAGATGCTTTCTGCTCATTGTCAAGGTTGTTGGGAATCATAAGGGAGAGTCCTATTGTGAAAATCGTAATCAGCATTGCTGCGGCATGTACTGCTCGCTTGCTGATAGTAAAGACATATCTGTCGGCGGGAACCCTGATAATGCGGACATTTTTATCCTCAACTTCAGGCTCTTCAAGCATTTCATTGTCAATTGTCGTAATCTCAGCTGATTCTACCTTCTTTTCAGTAAGTTTGATTTCAGGTAAAAGATCCGATTCTACTGTTGACAATCTGGGCTGGAAGCTAATCAATCCTTCTGCATCTTTTAGAAGACGACCAATCATTCCTACAGAAACTTCCCCTTCGTCGTTCAAGTCGGATGTCATTCTTTCAATCAAGGATGAAAGAGTGCGACGAGCCTCTTCGTATGAAATGCCTTCATGTCGGGCGATGGAGTGGGCGAGGAGTCCGTCGTCGGTCACAACGCTACTGTTAAAGCTTATTTCGCGCCGGCGAGGCCGGATGACACCGTTTTCAAGATCGATAAATGCTTCCGTTTCGGTAGCTATGAAGGCTCCGATTCCAGGCACAATGACGCAGTCATGGCGCGTAAGCAGATATTCAATATGAAGAGGAAGTATGTCCATCGTTGTTATTTTATTGAAATTTATGTGTTAATCTGGAGTCTTGTTCATGCAATTTGCAATTGCATAAAGTCGCTCCCAGTTTGCGATTGCAAAATTAATAAAAAAATCCGATGTCGAAAAGGGGGTGTCAATATCTTTTTCATCGTTTTTCCGGGAAAAATCGTTCAACAGTTTGGTAATCAACGCCATAGTCAATTGCAAGTTTTTTATCTGCTTCTGCTTCCCTGTAGATAAGTAGGAGTTTCTTTATCCAGCCCCTCAAAAGATAGAGCCTGCCATCGTGCGGATGCTCGCTGATTGCATCCTTTGCTGTATCCAATGCTTCGCTCAGTTTTCCGGTATGTCCAAGATTTTCTATCAGTCCTAACTGGAATTCTACCCGGTCTTCATCGTCAGGCAAAGTCCGCTTTAGTGCATCGGCATAGTATCCTGCCGCCTCCGATAGGTATCCCTGCATCTCCATGCACTTTGCAAGTCCTCCGGGGCCCCATGTATTGTTAGGATATAGTTTGGTAAGTCTTGAGAAGTCGTCAAACGCACCTTTATAGTCTGCGTTGCGCATTCTCAAAAGTCCTCTTGTCTGCAAGGGCCATTCTGCAATGCTATCTATGGAAAGAATGGTTTCAAGTGTCTCCATAGCACCTGCAGTATCTGAAGACTTTATCTGAATCTTAGCCTTTGATGTAAGCACGGGTAAACTCTTTGGGGCTCGTCCGAGAGCAATGTCAAAGCATTGCATTGCTTCTCCATACTTCCCTTCCATTCCTGATGCAAGACCGAGGTTGTTGAAAAGCATCACATTCCCCACGTTTGCAGGGTCAAGACGCAACGCCTCTCTGGTACATCGCGCTGCTTCGCTCCAGTTTTCTTTCCCGATGTAATATTGTGCAGAGTCAGCAAGCTCGAGATATCGTCTGTATTTAGGGGTGTCATTCGCCCCGATAATACTTTGCGTTGAAGAAGCGGCCTGCGCCATTGCGCAAGCCGCCCCAAAAAATATTGTTGTTAAAACGACAATTCTTTTCATGAATATTATATAGCCTATAGTTTAGAACTGACTAATGGAAATACATCTAAACTTCAAATCATTCTAAATTCTCAATTCCTTTTAGAGTAATTGTCAAGACCTTGCTTCAGGAAGCGCTTATAGCCCGGAATGTCTTCTTCATATACGAATGCCGGAGCCAACGGATTGCCGTTATTGTCTACGAGAACATGGAATGGCTGTGCATTAGCACCAAACTTAGATCTTTGTAAATAGCTCCACTTGTCGCCGTATGTGCGAAGGGTGCGTTGAGTCCCATCTTTTTCAGTTACCTTGATAGGCTCCGGAAGAGCTTTTTTCTCATCTACCATGAGAGTCACAAGTACATAGTCGTTGTCGATGGTAGCTTTTATTTCCGGGTCTGTCCATACGGCTGCCTCCATCTTGCGGCAGTTGACACATCCATAGCCGGAGAAGTCAAGCATTACCGGTTTCCCAAGTTTACGACCAAGTTCCATACCCTCTTCATAGTCATCTACCACAGCATGCACGTCGCCTTCATAGAGAGAGAAATCCTGAGTGTATGTAGGAGGTGCGAATGCGCTGATGGCTTTCAGAGGAGCACCCCAGAGTCCCGGTAGCATATAGATGGCGAATGCAAAGGAGATGCAAGCGAGCATAAAACGTGTCACACCTGTCTTCTCCACTTTGTCATCATGAGGGAACGTAATTTTACCAAGAAGGTATACGCCAAGAAGCGCGAAGATGACTATCCAGAGGCTTACGAAAACCTCACGGTCAAGTATTCTCCATCCGTAGGCAAGGTCTGCAACTGAAAGGAACTTCAGAGCTAAAGCAAGCTCAAGGAAGCCAAGCACTACTTTCACAGTGTTCATCCATCCTCCGCTCTTCGGCATGCTGTTGAGCATTGTCGGGAACATGGCAAAAAGAGTGAAGGGGAGGGCGAGGGCAAGTGCGAATCCGAACATGCCGACTGCCGGAGAAACGAAATTACTTGTTGAGGCAGCTTCCACAAGAAGAGTACCGATGATCGGACCCGTGCAGCTGAATGATACGAGCACAAGTGTAAACGCCATGAAGAAAATGGAGAGCATTCCTGTCGTAGCATCTACCTTAGAGTCCATCTTATTAGTCCAACTTGCAGGCAGTGTAAGTTCGAAACCACCCATAAAAGAGATGGCGAACACCACAAGAAGAAGGAAGAAGATTATATTGAAGATGGCGTTTGTAGCAAGATTGTTTAGCGCGGATGCTCCGAAGATGATAGTCACAGCTAATCCGAGCAGAACATAAATCACTATGATCGAACCTCCATACGTGGCAGCAGCGCTGATCGCCTTCTTGCGGCTTTTCTTATTCTGCTTAAGGAAGAATGATACCGTCATTGGAATCATAGGCCAAACGCATGGAGTGACGAGAGCAATTAGTCCGCCGAGGAAACCTGCTATGAAGATATAGAGCAGACTGCTTGTAGCTTCAGGAGCATCCTCTTCAAATGCACGCAGTTCAGCTTCCACATTAGTCCACCATCCTTCTTTAGTCACATCTCCATTTGACAGGACTCCCGGAACAAGAGGTCCGTCTGCCTGATGCAATGAATCTACTGCCTCAGCTATTGCTTCAGCTTTTTCTTCGGTAGAAACCTCTGCGGCAGAGGGGAGGGGAGCCGGCAGATCCTTGACTTCTGAAACAGTGGAGACAGGTGCCTTTCCGGAAAGACTCTTTCCTCCATACACTTGCGTACATCCGGTATCATTACAAGCTTGACCTTTTATTTCTACGTCTACCGAGTAGTTGGCGGCAGTTGGTTTCAGTTTCTGAGTAAATGTTACTTTATTGGAATAGAAATGTTGGTCTACTTCAAAAGTATCATCAAATTCTTTTGTATAAGGATGGTCGGCTGTCGGAGCTCCAACAGTCTCGCATCCCTTGGTATCGAAATAGAACACGAGTGGATTTGATCCTCCTGCCGGATTATCAATTGAATAAAGGTGGTAGCCGGGTTCAATTGTAGCTGTGGCTACAACTTTTGGAGAGTCCGTACCGTCTCCAACAAGTTTTATATCCCACTTCACTGCATCAGCTGCAAATCCGGAAACTCCTAAAATCACAGCATAAAGAGCTACAAATAGAGAAAGTGTAAGCCTCTTCATAAAATCTAATTATAAATTCTCAATTAAATAATACTCAAATTTTGAAAATGTCAATTCTCATACAATGGAATGGAAATAGCTTGTTCCACTTCTTTGTTGTCGTCTCCATACACAAAGACTACGACATCACAATTTTCTGCAACCCAATCTTCTTTAAGAGTCATCGAAGCTGTCCCTTCTTTCTTTTCTCCATCAACGAATGATTTTCCGAGTTCTTCTCCCCAATCTCCGTTGAGTGATGCGCGAAGCACATGGTTGTGCTCATAGTTGAGATTCGTTTTTCCGTCAGGCATTGTCTGCGTACCCATTATCTTGTTTTCGACAAGCCAAACGCTGACATTCAATTGATTATTGACATAGTCGAGGAAATCAACAGAATAATCAACTGTAATTGTACGGGTAGTTTCATCATAATTAGATTTTGCATCGATATTCATAACCGTAGAAGATTTCAATGCATCAGTTGCTATCGACTTCCAATAGCCTGTGCTTGTAGACATTGAGGATTTGAGACCATTGAATACAGCGCAGGGAAAACCGGCCGGATTGTAAAATTTGTAATATGCAGTGGCGACGCCACACCTGAGATCTTGCTTTAGGGGAGCTGTGTATATACTTTTAACAGGTTCTGTATAATGAACTCCTTCAGGATGAAGTCCCACTGATATCACCCTTCCCGGAGCGTTCTCCTCCTTTAATTGCTCTACTATAGTGGCTCCTGTCGGACAATTAGCACAGCTATTGCCGGTAAACTCCATTATGAGAAGATTCCGAGGATTGTCGATGACAGGTTTCTCCACCTTAATATATCGGTCATCCTCGCTGATGTTGTCGCATCCGGTGGCAAATGCAGCGAGAAGAAAAAGTCCTATTGTAAGATAAGAAGCTTTCATCAGAAAGTATAATTATATGTTAGATTGAAACCTTTTGTCTCAGGCACCCATCGGCATACTCCGCCAGAGCAGTTGTAGCCTTCTTTTACACGTCCATATCCGAATGTAAAGCGGTTGGCCTTTAGATTGTAGGTCACAAGAAATGAATAATAGTTATCATTGTGTGTAGTGTTCCAAGTGTCTGTCAGAGTCACCATCCAGTGTGGAGCAAACGAAACCTCCACGAGTCCTGCCAACCAGTCTCCCTTATCTTGTTTGGTCTGCAAGTATTGGGCCTCGAAACGAAGCTGAGTCTTCTTTGCCATCTTCCATTGTCCTTCATAGATGAAGATGTTGCTTGTCACCATTCCGCCGTGCCCTTCTACGATTGTCTGGTTGTATTTTTGGAACATATAGAAGAATGTCATCTGATAAGTCCTCGAGAGTTTTTTATTCAACTCAAAGTTCAGGTCTGCGTAATAGAGATCTCCGATTTTCCAGAAAGGCGCCCCGTATTGGTTTGTGCCCGGTTCGCGGTCGATTGCGGTTGCTCCGGCAGGTTTGTTGTAATAAAGGCCGGAAATATAGCTCGCGCTGAGTCGGATGTTCGTGCCATATTTACCTCCAAGAGTTGTCTTCTTCTTAAATAAGTACCTTAAGTCTGCTTGGAATGCCCATTCCCCATCAGCCTGTGTAGCGTATGGATACATGGCTGCCAAGGCGTAAGTCTGAGTGAGGGTAAATGCAGGCAAATGATTGACTGTAGAACTCAACAAATATTCAGCATCGATCACTCGCTTGGAGCGGAAATCCATATTGTCGCTTCTCTTAGCCTGAAGAAGTGCAGAAAATCCACTTTTTGAATATGTCCCTGATAGAAGGAACGCCTCTCCTCGGCGGTAGGTGAAGTTGTTGAGTGAGTTCGGGTCGTTGTTTTTAGTAGCGTATTCAAACAAGAAGTTGAAGTCGTTGGCACGCACCTTCACGCGTCCGTCGAAAGCTGCGATATTCTGTGGAAAATTCAGGTAATAATTATATCCCGGTTCAGGTTTCGGCACAATGCTGCCGGAAGGAGTCACGATAATTTGCTCATCTTTGTCATGCTTCCCGACGTATGAGAAACCAAGAGTCACACCTGTATTTCTTTTGAATTTGTCTTTGAAAGTTTCATTCAGACTCCATTCTGCATCGGCTCCCCATAGCCATGAAGCGTTCCATTCCCAATATCTGCGCTGCTTGCCTCCAAGAGCAGTGAGGTGGACACCGGGAGCCGGATTCACTTTGACTCTGGCGCCACGGATGGCGTTGTCTACACCTAATGAGCGCTCCTGATATGTGCGAAGTATCAGACCGGATCCAAATTGCTCATAGAAATCACCTACAGTAGCTTGCCAACATTTGTAGCCTCCCGTAGCCCAGATATAGGGTACACCCCATCCTCCAAAACCTTTATCATATCCCGGAAGTGGCCATTTTGCCCATTGGAATCGAGCTCCAATCGAGACGTAAGGTGCATTGACAGTCAGATCGAAATACGTATTGTTGAGCACATCCTTTTCATACTCTCCCGTCTTGTTGCCCTTGAAATCAAATGGGATTAGAAATTCAGATTGTATTGAACCGTTTGCTCTGATTTTGCTCCACCAAGAATCATTCTTCTTTTCCGAAGGCTGATATATATATGTAGAGGTAAGTTTTGAGTTCCCCTCTACGTAGGTAGAGGGGAACTTGGTATCTCCTTCTATATATGTGTTGATATCCTTATCTTGTTCAGCAGATAATGAGGAGACTGATTCTTCAGCGTGTCCCCAAGCCGTCCCAAGCAATAAAGTACAGAATGGAATGACTATTCGTTTCATCTTTTTAGGTTGGTTCGATTTTTATTTGATCGCTTTCTTGACAGCCTCGAGTATTTCCTCTTCTGCGCCGTCAACGTATCCTTGATGGTTCCAAACTATATTGCCTTCCCCATCCACTACAAATACGTGAGGAGGATCGCTTACTCCAAGCTGGCGCTTGAAGTCTCCGTTAGGATCAAGAAGCACTTCGTATTCCCAACCCTTGTTTTCTACGAATGGTTTCACACGCTGCTCATTCTGGGCTTCGTCAAGACTTACGGCGTAAATTTTCACACCTGTTTCTTCAACCCATTCGTCATATACATCAGCTATAGCTTTGAGTTCGCGTACACAAGGTTTACACCAGGTAGCCCAAAAATCAATTACGAATGGTTTGCCATCATTGCTCAGGGTAGATGTATCGACAGAATTGCCGTTCATGTCGCGGAGTTGCACTTGAGGTAGCGCAGCCGAAGCTGAGAATGCTCCTGCTAACAATGCAGCGGAAAGTAGAAGTTTCTTAAACATATACTTTTTTTTAGTTATTGTTGTTGGTAAAATATTGCCTATTTTAATAAACGAAAGATAAAATGCTAATATTGTATCTCCCATTTTTTTGTATAGACACCAATATCGTCCCAAAGTTACAAAAAAAAATGCAAAAAAATGCGAATTTTAATATGATTTTTTTGAGTCTACTTTTGCTATATAAAAAAAACCTCACCGAAGGCGAGGTTTTATGCTTTAGAATGGCAGATCATCGGTAGAGTCTGTGTCATACCCGTCAGGAGTAGGGGCTGGGGGAAAAGCATTTCCTCCGAAAGGCTCAGGCGCTCCAGGCTGCTGTGTCTGTGGTCCGGGTGCATATTGTTGTTGAGGAGCGTATGGCTGTTGAGGTGCGTATGGTTGCTGCGGAGCGTATGGTTGCTGTCCGTATGGTTGTTGCGGATACCCGGGTTGCTGGGGATAAGCTCCCTGGGGCATTCCTCCGGGTACGTATGGGCGGGCAGCATAGCAGCTTACATCTGTATACCAGCGGTCGTTAAACTCGCGGCTTTCCAAATCAACTGAAAGCGTATAAGAGTTGCCTACCTCTATTCCGATTGTGTCTGCCTTGTCGCCGAAAACATGAAACTTCACCTTGCGAGGATACTGGCCGAAAGTCTCGAGCACCCATTCCTTTTTCTTCCATTCGCGTCCTGCCTTTGACATGCCCGACTGCATGCCGAGGTCGAGTATTATTTTACCATCTATTTCCATCTACTGTTGTCGTTGTTTGTAATTAAGTCTCCAAAATTACTCAAAATCGCAAACATCTGCAAATTTTTTTGCCAAAAACTTCAAAAAAAAGACCGAGAGCAATAAATCCTCGGTCTTTTTTCAGTCAATCATTCAAACTCTTCAAAATTCATCTTTGCCGCAATATCGTAGTTGTTGCGTTTTAAGAATGAAATAATGTTTTCTCGCTCCTTGCCGTCATCTACATCCTCTTTTATACGTTTGCAAGCATGGTGAAGTGCAATCTGCGACTGATAGATGTGTCGATAGCACTTTGCAATATCGTCTATCTTTTCATCTGAAAATCCTGCACGTCCAAGGATGAATGAATTCACACCGAAGTATGAAATGGGGTTGTGTGCCATCACTACGTATGGAGGAACATTGCCATTCACACGGCATCCACCCTTGACGAGCACATAATCGCCTACTTCATATCCTTCGTGTACTAATGCTCCGGATGAGAAAATGCAGCAATCCCCAATCTTGCAGTTGCCGGCAATCTTCACTCCATTGCCAAGTACACATTGGTTGCCAATCTTCGAATCATGTCCTATATGCGACTGTGCCATGATGCATGTCCCATTGCCCACAATCGTCGCTTTCCCTTCATATATACTGCGATTGATGATGACTTGTTCTCTTATGACGTTGTCATCGCCAATCACTACGTATGAAGCCTCTCCCTTCCATCGGAAATCCTGGGGAGTGGCTGCTATGATGGCACTCTCATAGATTCTATTGTTCTTGCCAATCTTTGCGCCGGAAAGAATACTGGAGTGGGAATGTATGAAGCAGTTGTCGCCAATTTCAACATTCCGGTCGATATAGACGAATGCTCCGACGGTAATGTTATCGCCAAGCTTTGCTTCCGGATGCACGAAAGCCAAAGGTGAAATATTATTCATATTTTTTGAGTTTTTCAGAATTAGTGATAATTGGTCTAATTAGTCATATTAGTCTAATTAGTCATATTGGTCTAATTAGTCATATTAGTCTAATTAGTCATATTGGTCTAATTAGTCATATTAGTCTAATTAGTCTAATATGTGTTATTAGACTAATTAGACCAACTGATATTTATTATTTGCCGCCTCCTACAGCCTGATATAGGCTTATTAGGGCCGCTGTGCGGGCATGCCAACTGCTGAGGCTTGCAAGCTGAGCTTGAAGCAAGCTGCTGCGCGCAGTAAGCACTTCGAGATAACTTGTCTGATGGTTGAGGATGAAGAGCTCGTTGGTGTATTCTACCGATTTTTCAAGTTCCTTCACCTGCAGGTCGACAAGACGTTTCTTTTCAGCACTCTTGTCGATCTTTACCAGGGCATCACTTACGTCCGAAGCGGCAGACATTACGGTGTTTTCAAAATTATTCATAGCCTGTTCTTGCTGTGCTTTTGCCACTTTCAATTGGGCTATATTCTGTCCTCTTGAGAAAATTGGAGCAGCAAGCTGTCCGGCAAGTTGTATAAACCATTTGCCTGGATTTGATATCATCGAGCCAAGAAGATTTGTGAAGCCACCCTGAGCAGAAATTGATATGGATGGGTAGAAGTTGGCGTGAGCAGAACTAACAGTATAGAAAGCTGCAGCCAAACCTCTTTCTGCAGCTGCTACATCAGGGCGGGTAGCCAAATAGCTCATAGGCACTCCATTGATTGCCTCCTTTGGAAGTGAGATGTCAAGATTGTTGCTCACTTCCCAATCTTTGGGATAAGTATTGAGAAGCACCGAGAGAGTATTGTTGACCACTGTTATCTGCTGTTCCAGATCAGGAATTGATGCGAGGATATTATAGTAATTTGCTCGACTCTGCACTACTGCGGCTTCCGTCGTGCTTCCGGCTTGCTTCAGTTGCTCCATTGTCGACACTTGGTCTTTCCATATTTCAGCAGTACGCTTTGAAAGATCAAGTTGCTGATGTAAAAGCACAAGTGAATAGTAGGTAGAGGCAACTCCGGTGACAATCTGCGAACGCGCAGCTTGCTCGTATGCTTGGGTTTGCTCAACGCTTACTTTAGCTCCACGTTTTCTGTTCAATATCTTGCCAAATGCGTCGATTTCCCAGTTGGCTGCCAAGGGGAGTGTATAGCTCCAATTCGCATGGCTTCCTCCGTAGGAGGCTGTGCCGCCATTAGGATTAAAGGCAAGTGAGGGGAAATAGGAGAGTTTTGCTCCCTGAAGTTGAGCTTTTGCGATCTCTACGTTAAGGCGAGCATTGTCAAGATTTGTATTGTTGGCAAGAGCCTGCTCAATGTAGCCCTGGAGTAGGGGATCGGTAAATATCTCACGCCATCCCATATAGGCCAGGCCCGTGGAGTCTTGGTTCTCCACGGCCTGACGATAGTCGGCTGCCACCGCATTGTCTTGCGGTAGCTGGTATTTATTGTAGATGTGGCAGCTGCTCATCATAATGGCAAGTGCCGACATGCATGTTATCTTAATGATCTTATTCATCGCGTTATTCTCTGTTAAAGGTATATTGTTCGAGCTCGCTCTTGATCTTCGAATTGTCTTTGTCGCTCCATTTCTGAGGTGTGAATTTCTCCTGGAGTGTCTGGAATGCCACGAAGAGCGTTGGCACCACGAGAACCTGGAGAATCATACCGATGAGCATTCCGCCTACGGCGCCTGTGCCAAGAGCTTGGTTTCCGTTTGCCCCGGCTCCTGTAGCATACATAAGCGGTAGAAGACCGATGATGAGGGCAAGTGAAGTCATGAGGATCGGTCGCAAACGAGCTTCGGCGCCCTGGATAGCTGCCTTCAATATGCTCATGCCGGTGCGTCGGCGATCGAGAGCAAACTCTACTATAAGAATGGCATTCTTAGCAAGAAGACCGATAAGCATGATAAGCGCGATCTGCAAATAGATGTTGTTGGCGATATCACGGAAGTGAGCGAATATGAAGGTGCCCATAAGTCCGAATGGAACTGACAGGATTACAGCCCATGGGAGTAGGTAGCTTTCATACTGAGCGGAGAGGATAAGATATACAAACATGAGGATCAGCACGAAGATCATTCCTGTGCTACCGCTGCTGCCTGAAGCTTCTTCACGGCTCATACCTGAATATTCGAAGTCATAGCCACGGGGAAGAGTCTCCTGAGCTACTCTTTCTATCGCCTGCAGAGCCTGACCTGATGAATAGCCGGCAGCCGGAGTACCTGTCACTTGAATTGAGGTAAACATATTGAAGCGGTTGATGATATCCGGGCCATAGATGCGCTTAAGATGCACGAAGTTGTCGATAGGTGCCATCTCATTGCCGTTTCTGACTTTGATCTGCTTCAATGTCTCCGGGCTTACGCGAGCGTCGGGCGAAGCCTGCATCATCACTCGGTAGAGCTTGCCGTATGAGTTGAAGTTGGAGATATACATACCTCCGTAGTAGCCCTGGAGAGTAGAAAGAATAGCATTCTGAGTCAAACCTGCTTGCTTCACCTTCGGCACGTCGATCTCTACGAGATATTGCGGGAATGTAGGATTAAATGTAGAGTATGCCATCTGGATTTCGGGCTGTGCATTAAGCACTCCGATAAATTTCTGATAAATGGCAAAGAAGTCGTCGAGTGATCCGCCGGTCTTGTCTTCAAGCTTGAGCTCAAAACCGTTGGTAGCTGAATAACCGGAGATCATTGGCGGCTGGAAGAACATTATGTTGGCATCCTTTATTGTGGCAGCCTTGCCGTAAAGCATCTGCACAACTCCGGCTGCTGACTGTCCCGGTTTCTTGCGTTCGTCCCAAGGCTTTAGCTTGATGATGAATGAGCCGTAAGTGTTACCCTGACCGCCGATAAATGAGTAGCCGGTGATGGCAGTGCGGCTCTTCACTTCCGGTATCGAACCAATGATAGAGTCCATCTTGTTCATGACTGCCTGAGTGCGTTCCTGTGATGTAGCCGGGGGCATTGTGACAGCACCCATGATCGTACCGGTGTCTTCTGTCGGCACAAGTCCGGTTGGTGTGATGTTCATAAGCCATACAAGGACTCCGATAGATGCTGCTACTGTGGCAAAAGATACAAGCTTGTGATTGATAAACCATGTCACAGCCTTCTTATATTTAGAGAGAAGTGCGTCAAACCCAACGTTAAACCAGTAGAAGAATCTCTTCATGAAGTTCATCTTTTCCTTCTTCTCTTTCTTTGGGCTTTCTACATCATAGCCTCCAAGAGGATCTTCATCTCCTTCGTCCACTTTGTGAGGCTTCAAGAAGAGGGCGCAAAGTGCCGGCGAGAGGGTAAGCGCATTGATTGCCGAGAGTCCGATTGCCATTGCCATAGTCATACCAAACTGGCGGTAGAATATACCGGACGTGCCTCCTAAGAATGACACCGGTATAAACACGAGCATCATCACAAGTGTGATGGATACGAGAGCGGATCCAATTTCGCTCATTGCGTCGATGGAGGCCTTACGTGCTGATTTGTAGCCTTGGTCAAGCTTGGCATGCACAGCCTCCACCACCACTATTGCATCGTCGACCACAATTGCAATCGCAAGCACGAGTGCAGAGAGGGTCAGAAGGTTGATGGTGAAGCCAAATATATAGAGTAGGAAGAACGTACCGATAAGTGCCACAGGAATTGCTATCATCGGGATAAGCGTAGACCGGAAATCCTGAAGGAAGATGAACACGACTAAGAACACAAGGATAAATGCCTCAATAAGAGTCTTTACTACCTCATGTATTGAAGCAAAAAGGAAGTCGTTGACGCTCATCGTGGTTTCAATCACGAGACCTTTCGGTAAGTCCTTCCTCCAAGTGTCTTGAAGTTTTTCAATATTCTTGATGACTTCAGTTGCGTTGGATCCTGCCGACTGGAAGATTATGGCTGCCGAGCCGAGGTGGCCGTTATCGCGGTTGGCAAAGCCGTAGCTAAGTTTGCCGAGTTCCACTTCTGCTACGTCTCCGAGGCGAAGTATCTCTCCATCCTTTGTAGCGCGGATGACGATATCTTCAAATTCTGACTCATCCTGAAGTCTGCCCTTATAGCGCATCGTATATTGGAATGTCTGGTTGCCCTGGTCGCCGAAGCTACCCGGAGCAGCCTCGATATTCTGCTCTGCAAGCGCAGCAGTGATATCGGTCGGCATAAGTCCATATTGTGCCATTACGTCCGGTTTCAGCCATATACGCATAGAGTAGTCTGCACCGAATGCCATTGCCTCTCCAACGCCGGGTACACGCTTGATTTCCGGTATGATGTTTATAGACATGTAGTTGTCAATAAACTGGCTTGTATAGGTGTCGGTCTCGTCAAAGAGAGCCATAACCATAAGCATAGAGCTCTGACGCTTCTGAGTGATGACACCTACCTGGTTTACTTCTGATGGGAGGAACGCGGCGGCTTTTGCCACACGGTTTTGCACATCTACCGCTGCCATGTCGGGGTCCATGCCCTGCTTGAAATATACTTGAATGGTAGCAGAGCCGTTGTTAGATGCGGATGAAACCATGTAGTCCATGTTTTCAGCACCGTTGATTTGCTCTTCAAGAGGTGCAATCACGGAGTTAAGCACTGCTTGTGCGGATGCTCCGGTGTAGGTAGTGGTTACAGAAATAGTAGGAGGTGCTATATCCGGATATTGCTCTATGGCTAAGCCGTTAAGGCCAAGGATACCGAAGATGACGATGAAGATTGAGATCACCGTCGAGAGCACCGGTTTGTTTATAAATCTGTCAAGTTTCATTTCTCTCTATTGTTATTGTCGTAGGATTAGTTCTTGGGTGTGATGACCATTCCGTCTTTCACTGTCGAGCCGACGCCTTCTATTACGATTACGTCACCGGGATTCAAGCCTTTAGTCACAATGTAATTGACGCCATCGTTTTTAGAATCAATGATGATCGGAGACTGATGTACTTTCGAACTGTCGCCAACTACATAGACAAATTTCATATCCTGAATTTCAAATGTGGCTTTCTGTGGGATTGTTATGACTCCACGGTTGATCTGAGGAAGGAGCACCTGGCCGGTATTGCCGCTGCGCAGCATACCGTCCGGATTCGGGAAGGCAGCCTTTACTGTGGCGCTTCCTGTAGAAGGATCAAGCACTCCCGATATTGAGATGATTCTGCCGGGCTGGCTGTATATTTCTCCATTCGCAAGTTTAAGTTCCACTCCCGGGAGGGAATCAAGCACTTGTGTTATGCTCTTACGACCATTGTCGGTAAGAGTAAGTATTTCTTTTTCGGTCATTGAGAAGTATGCTTCCATCTGCCCGTTGTCAGAGAGAATAGTGAGTAGGGTAGAGGGAGATACGAGAGCACCTTCCTTGTTGTCGATGGTGCCTACTACGCCGGCTACCGGTGCTTTTACAAGAGTATAGGAAAGGTTCTTCTGTGCAGAAGTCAGGTTGGCTTGAGCCTGTCCCAGCTGAGCCTTTGCTGCATTCAATTGATCTACACTTGTCTGATATGCTGATGCGGATATAATATTTTTATCAAGAAGTATCTTATTATTGTCAGCATTTGTCTGCGCTGTGTTTACACTTGCTTGAGCTACTGCCACAGCTGCTTTAGCTGCATCTACAGCTGCCTGGAGCTGTACTTGATCAATAGTGAAGAGAAGTTGTCCGGCTGCTACTTTCTGACCTTCCTGCACGTGTACCTTGGTAAGGAAGCCTGATATTTGCGGACGAATCTCCACATCGTTCTTGCCATGGAGTGTGGCCGGATAATTGGTGTTAAGGTCAGCATCAGATTCTGTCACTTTTAGGGTAGCGAGTGTTGGAGCTGCCTGTTGTTGCTGAGCATTGCTGTCGCCCTTGCATGAAGTCAAGGACAGTCCGCTTCCTGAGATTAGGAGAGAGCAGACTGCGATTGTTGTTAGATTCTGTTTCATATTTTATATATGTGTTTTATCAAAAGGAATCGTTTTACCTGTGAGATAGAGTTAAGACAGGGTCTTAAAATTACAACAAATTAAAAAGAATAATTACGCATAGATATCCACAAAAAGGAAAAAAAGGACAATAAAAAGGGCGTCGGAAATATTCCGATGCCCTTATCTGTAAGCTCTCAACGCGAACTTTATTGTGAATTAGATGATTTATTTGACAAATTTGATAGCAGCCTTATTTCCATCTGCATCCATAGCAGTTGCTACATATACTCCCGCACTGAGTGAGCTTGCGTCAAGAAGGTCACTGCCGGCAAGCATTAGTTTGCCATTCATGTCGAATACTTTGATCACACATCCGGCTGCAGATAATATTCCGGAAGTATAGCTGAGAGCTCCGGAGACTGCTGATACGTTTTCTACAGCATTTTGATCGTTGACTACTTTGACATTGCATGTTGATGTGCCTCCAAGAATGGAGACTGAAATTTTTGCATCTCCTTCTTTGATTGCCTTAAATTCTACATTCATTGCCTTGCCGTCGAAAGTCATATTGCCTGTCATCTCAAGTAGATCTTCAGAAAACTCACACATGAAGTCTTCAATTACTAATTCTTCCGTGAGTGTCTCACGTGTCAGCACAGCCACTTCGATATTGAAGACAGCATCTTTTTTTACTGTGAGTTCCGGAGTCGGGATAAAGACTACATTCTCATAATAAAGATTCGGATCGTATGCATACCAAGACTGAAGATTCCAAGGAGCTGAAATAGATGTGCCGTATTCAAATTCAAGTGTCTTTGTCAGCATATCAGAGTCTACTTCATCCTTGTCGACTGTGGTGCCTTCAAGTGTTTTCTCTGCAAAGTCATTGTCAATGACTGCAAGATCAGACACTACTATATTGTTGAGAATACCCTCTTCATATCTTACTTTGTTCTTATAGATTGGATTCCCTTCAGAGTCTACATCATCATATTCCGGTTCTGCATTGTAGCTTGAACGTCCTACCACGCGGTGAACAGTAGCAAGCTGATGGGGATATTTTTCTGTGATGTCACTCTGATCCGGATATTTAAGAGAAGAGACACCTATTAGGTTGTTGACTACAGGTACATCTCCATTTCCTTGCCAGTCGCCTTCAAGCTCTCCGGCGATACATCCGAGAGATATTGCATTTGTCCATTTTGAAGCCTTTGTAGCTTCTATTGTGCCTTCTACATAATTGCTCTTCACTTTCGAACGATCAAGGAAGCCTACTATACCTCCGATTGTATTCTCCGCCTTAAGGTTGGCATCGACATGGCAATTGGAAATCACTTCATCACCGGTAGTAGTCGTTCCCACAATGCCGCCTACGGTGTTGTTGGCAAGCATATTTCCTGAGAAAGAACATGCGGTAATGGTCGTGCTTGTTCTGATATCACCTACAATGCCACCTGCACCGTTACATTTAGGAAGATAAATGTCTGCTCCTGAAACTTCACATCCTGTAAAGTTGGTATAAGTCCAGCTTTTTGCGCAGATGCCTCCGAAGATGCCTCCATAATTTTCACCTCTTGCTGTCAGTCTGCGTACATGGATATTGTCGAATGTCGTTTTGGATGAAGTTGATGCCAGGATGGCAGCCTCACTGTCTCCATCCAGAAGCATTTTGGTGTTGTAGAAGTTGATGTTTTTGATGGTGGCTCCATCACAAAATTTAAACATGCTTGCCTGACTGCTTGATGACAAAAGCAAGTTGCTCACTACGTGTCCGTCGCCATCTAACACTCCGGAGAAATTCTCTATTTGAGAGAAGGAAACTCCACTGCAATCAATATCTGATATGATCTTGAAATATGATGATGGAGCGCTCTTTATCTGCTGAAGGTCGCCGGCTGTAGCTATCAGGTAGGGATCTTCTGCTGTGCCATTGCCTCCGGCAAATTTGGTGAAGGGAAGGGTGTAAGAGTCAGCAATAAACTTATTGTCATTAAGGTAGACTATTACGAGTTCAGGATTCTTTCCTTCCATCAGATATACCATCCTGATTTCTCCCTTCTCCTTGTCGGGAGTAAACGTATATATGGCTCCTTTTTCCGGAGTAGCAATCAGCAATTCTTCTTGTAGAGGGGAGGAGTTGCCAAGATTGCGCTTGACAAGGAGCATATATTCGATCTCCTTGTCTGTATTGAAGACGTAGGGAGAAAGGGCAAATGATGATATGTAGATTTGAGCGAGTTCTATTCCTTTGCCTGTCGGGATTTTATCAAGCCTGATCATCTCGCCGTCAGTATCAAACCATATTACAGGGGCGTATGTGCTGTCGTCATCATCACCCGGAAGTCCTGTAGAAAGGGCACTGGCATATACATAGCCGTCGGCTGTTGCTACTCGGTCGAGCGATGTAGAGAGACCGTATTCTTTAATGGTTAGATCAGTCTCAGTTATAATCTGGCAAGAATAGAGATCGATAAATTTGAATCCCATTTCATCGCCTGTATAGACAAACATTGTCTGTGGTTCATAGCCCGGAATATCCGACATCTTGACGTAGTCGAATGTATTCTCTGCTATTGTCTTGATTCGGTTGCCGTCTGCATCATACACATAGTAGGATGAATTGTAGTGATCATCATCACTGAAGAGATAATCATCGGTTGTGATGACGAAAGCAGGTTGCCCGGCATTCGTGTAGTGCCCTTCATAATCCACGTCTGCATCCCAAGACAGCGTGCCGATGCCATAGTATGTGCAATATACGTTTGGATTGTCGGTATTTTGTATGGTCTCAATCTTTGTCGAATTGATAAGCTCCATCTCTGCAGGATATTTGTCATTCATCTGATACACGTCGATGATGAGTCGGTTGTCCGGCGTTATGGCTTCATTTCCTCCCATACCGGATGGGTCAACGAAGAATGATTTTTCATAGTGGGCGTAAATAAGAGCAAGCTTGCCATTGATTTTCTTACAAAGCATCATAGGCGATGTCATTCCGTCGCCCGGAAGATCAAGATTCCTTATTTCATGCTCGAAAAATACTTTCGGGTCACTGTTGTAGCCTCCTTTTGTGTAGGTGGTAAGCACGTGTTTGTATTCAGCCAAGAAATCTATGTATGATGGATAGTCTTTATTCGGATCCGCTTGCTTCTCAGTGAGAAATGTTATGTAGAAGTCTTCTCCCCATCTGTCTTTGGATACATCTATAGCATCCACGGGATAGCCGGGTAATACATTTAAGACTTCGGAATACTCTCCATCATTCAAATTCTCAATGGCATAGATGTATGTGCGTTCGTTGTTGACATGCTCCGGGGTGTTCATGCTCACTGACACCATCACCTCATACTTGTCGTCGCTTCTGAAAAATTTCTTTGTGACTGTTTCAGAAAGCTCTACTTGTGCACAACGAATCTCGTTTCCTTCAAACTTTATTTCATCACGTACTTTGCCTATTTCATTGAATTTGCTGTCGTAGATAGTATAAGTGAAACCCTTTTTGAGGTGATCCGTAGCATAGCCACCTTCAAGCTCTACGTCTTCAGTGTCATAATTGCATATAGCATACCATTGCGAACCGTCAGGACCATAAAGATATTGGAAATCATCGCTTGCCGGAGAAGTAAAATGGGGGGCGATTCTGGATTGCCTATTTTCTAATTTATTCAGTCCCGACCATCTTTGTGTTGGGTTGGCTTTACGCATTCTGCTCAGCGGTGCGGTCTCTTTGTCTCTGAATGAAGGAGCTTGGTAAGTCGCAGCTGATGAGCTCAGGGTAGCAACAAGGGCTGCTCCCAATAGCGTTCTTTGTAATTTTTTGCTCATTCTAAAATAGTTATAGTTTAAATGTTATGCTTGATTAGTTCTTTGTTCTGTGCCTGTACAATTATTGTTAGTAAAAAAGCACAGAATAGCCTACAAAGTTACGGAATTTCCAGTAAATTATTAGACTTTAAGCTATTTTTTTAAGTTAATTATTGTTAAGCAGTCTTTTAGATAATATTAAAAAAGGTGTATCATCCGACACACCCTTTTCTATATTATATTATGGTTGTTTTATTTTTCAAGTTCTGCTAACTTTGCCTTGAGTGCTTCGATTTCTCCCTTAAGTTCTTCAATTTGAGTATTGCTTGTATTCAACACTTGAGAGATCATTTCCTTAGCCTCTGTAAGTTGCATATAAAGCTGCTCAATTTCATTGTTGGTATCTTGGATTTCAGCCTTGTTGTCATTATAGTACTGAGACATCTGGTCGGAAAGACCACCTTCGCCCTTTACTTCAGCCCAAAGCTCATTGACTGACTTCTGAGCTTCTTCAGCAGCTTCCTTGTTGGCTGTATAGTACTGAGACATCTGGTCAGAAAGACCGCCTTCGCCCTTAACTTCAGCCCAAAGCTCATCAACTGACTTCTGAGCTTCTTCAGCAGCTTCCTTGTTGGCGGTGTAGTACTGAGACATCTGGTCAGAAAGGCCGCCTTCGCCCTTTACTTCAGCCCAAAGCTCTTCATTTGACTTAGCTACTTCTTCGATTTCAGTCTTATTAGCTGTGTAGTATTGCGACATTTGAGTGGTCAGACCATTATCGCCATATACAGATTCCCAAAGCTCTTGATTTGAGGCGGCTACTTCATCGATAGCATTCTTGTTGGCTGTGTAGTATTGCGACATCTGAGTAGTATAGCCGCCTTCACCGTTTAATGCCTCCCAAAGCTCTTGATTTGAAGCAGCTACTTCATCGATAGCATCCTTATTAGCAGTATATATCTGAGACATTTGAGTAGTCAGACCATTGTCTCCATAGATAGCTTCCCAGAGTTCTTTGCTTGATTTTGCTACTTCATCTATCTCTTCCTTATTTGCGGTATAGATCTGAGACATTTGAGTAGTCAGGCCATTATCGCCATATACTGCTTCCCAAAGTTCTTGGCAGTTGTTGGCAACTTCTTCGAGCTCACCCTTGTTTGCGTTAAGCACTTGAGAAAGCATCTCTTTAGTCTCTTCGATCTGCATATAGATCTGCTCGATTTCGTTGTTGACCTCAGTATTTGACTCTTCACACTGGTGGAGCACTTGAGTTACAAACTGCTGAGTCTGCTCAAGCTGCTGATAGAGTTCCTGAATATATTGAGCATTTTCAACGATTGAAGTGACAGCATTGCCTTCAATACCTATTTCGTCACCGTTGAAGGTAATGTTTTTGATGTCATTATGTCCAAGTGTGATAGTAGTTCCATTCTGGAGAGTGATCACCATGTTGTATTCAGTTTCATCCTGAGCGAATCCATTGAATGGAAGAATTGTTGCAAGAGCAATGGCTGCAGTTGCTGATATTGTCTTTTTCATTTCGTAGTCTGAATGTTGATTGTTACTTTTTAATTTTGAATGAATTGTTTGGAGTGCGGACAATGTAGTAGCCCGGAGCAAGGTCGTTTAGTTCTAAAGTGACGGTTGTCGTCTCGTCAGCTTTGAAAGAAGCTACGTGTTGACCTTCGATTGTGTACACATCTACAGGTGTACCCGGGAGGAGTCCGCTTAGTGTAGATCCTTCGACTTTGATTTCGTCGACGCCTGATCCATTTGAAGACACAAAGTCAAAACTTTTGACATCTTCTGCCGGCACAGAGATTTCCATACGCATTGTCTCAACTACAAGAATATTGTCTTGATAGGTGATGACAGGACTTTCGTCGAGTGGAAATTGTGCCTCGATGCCGGTCTTCGTGATGATGACCATGCGGGCTTGTTCAGCCAGGACCGCTGAGACTCCAAGAAGTAGCATTGCTACGACTGCGAAAGCACGAATTAGTAAATTTTTCTTCATGTGCATTTTCTGTTTTACAGCGGTTTATTTTGTTGGTTTGTTAAAATCGGGTGCAAAATTAGTAAATTATTTTCATATAGAAAAAGAATTTTGCTTGAATTTATAAAAATTTCGATATTTTAGACCTTTTTTGTAAAAAAAAGACGAGATTCGGCATTTGCCGAATCTCGCTATAATTGATCATTTATCGCTGATCATTGTTCGTTATTCGTTTTATTAAACGGTGGGGGTGTACCCGGATCAGAGTCATCTTCAGAGTCAGGTTTCTTTAATTCTATTCCTTTGCGGTTTTCTTCCTCCTTCTTATTGATTTCTATGATCTCATCTGTTCTGCTCTTCCATTTGCGCGGACCAAGAATTGCCTTTACATCTTCGTTGTAGATCACTTCCTTCTTCACGAGAAGATCCCTTATCTGATTATGTTGGGCTGCATACTCTCTTAATATTGATTTAGCACGCTCATATTGTTCGTTGATCAGGCGTATTACTTCATCGTCTATCAGTTTTGCAGTCTCTTCAGAGTAGGGCTTTGTGAATCCATAGTCCTGCCCCGTAGAGTCATTATAGTTGACGTTGGGGAGTTTATCGCTCATACCATATACCATCACCATGGAGCGAGCCAATTTGGTGGTCTTTTCAAGATCGTCAGAAGCTCCGGTGCCAATCTTGCCGAGGAAAACTTCTTCAGCCGCCCTGCCGGCAAGCATGCCGCACATTGTGTCAAGAAGCGCTTGGGTAGGAATAATCTGGCGAGCTTCCGGAGCATACCATGCAGCTCCCAATGCTCTACCACGCGGTACAATGGTGACTTTTACAAGAGGATTGCCAAATTCTGTCATCCAACTGATGGTGGCATGTCCGGCTTCATGAGTTGCGATTGCGAATTTCTCATCGTCTGTAATTACGCGGGAACGTTTTTCAAGACCACCAACGATCCTGTCGATTGCTGCCATAAAGTCGTCCCAGTCTACAGCCTGTTTGTTGTTGCGGGCTGCTATAAGCGCAGCTTCGTTGCAGACATTGGCGATATCAGCTCCGGAGAATCCCTGGGTCTGGCGAGCAAGCTGTTCTACGTCAAGATGGGAGTTTGTCTTAATCCTTCTCAGGTGCACATTGAAGATTTCTACTCGATCTGATAGTTCCGGAAGGTCTACATATATCTGGCGGTCGAAACGTCCCGGACGGAGCAGAGCTTTGTCGAGCATATCTGCACGGTTGGTTGCCGCAAGCACGATTACTCCATTGTTTGATCCAAAACCGTCCATCTCCGTAAGCATCTGGTTGAGAGTGTTCTCGCGTTCGTCGTTGCTTCCCATATTCGGGTTTTTGCCTCGGGCACGACCTACTGCATCAATCTCATCGATAAAGACGATGCATGGAGCTTTATCTTTAGCCTGCTTGAAAAGGTCACGTACTCGTGCTGCTCCGACACCTACGAACATCTCTACGAAGTCTGAGCCGGAAAGCGAAAGGAAAGGTACTCCTGCCTCGCCTGCTACAGCTTTGGCAAGAAGAGTCTTACCGGTTCCCGGAGGGCCAACCAAGAGAGCTCCTCGAGGTATCTTTGCTCCCAGTTCAGTATAGCGTTGTGGATTTTTCAAGAATTCCACTATTTCTTCTATTTCTACTTTTGCTTCTGCAAGTCCGGCTACATCTTTGAATGTGACGTCAGTGCCGTTATTCTTGTCGAATATCCTGGCCTTCGACTTGCCGACGCTGAAGATACCACCGCCACCGCTGCCGCCACCGCTCATGCGTTTTTGCATATAGAAGATGAAGAAAGCAATGAGGATGAAGGGACCGAAATACCAGAAGAACTTCATCAAGTCGCTCCCTTTTTCATATTTAACTGTCAACTCAGGTTTTCCTTCGGAAGCCAGTTGTTCGTTCCATGCGTCGATTTTATCCTGGATCTTGTTGGTGCTTGGTATGTTGGTCTTGAGTCTTTTCTCAGCATCAACGCCCTGCACATCATCGTGCATATTCTGCTTCTTTGCGCCTTCTTTGGTCAGCACACCAATGGCAATGCCTGATTCCGGCACAACCTCAATCTTAGAGATTTCACCGGCTTTAGCGGCATCTTCAAATTCTGTCCAGTCTACGCTTTTAGTCTGGCTGCTGTCTTGGAAATAGTAGAGGCCGATAAGGCACGCCACTATTAAGATGTACATCCAGTACATCCCGAACATCGGACGCTTGTTGGAGCCTCCGTTTTTATTGCTTGGAAGTATTCCCATTTCTATTGAGTTGTCAGTTATTCATAATTAATCAAGGTCTGGAATAAGCGTGGTCTCCGCATCGCTCCATAGCTCTTCAAGACGGTAGAATTCACGCGTCTCGGGCAAAAAGATATGCACCATCGTGTCACCGTAATCTATCACTATCCATTGACTGTTGCGGTAGCCATCGTAATTAATGGGCTTCTCACCGGTCTTTTTTTGCACTTCTTCACGAACGCTGTCGGCTATTGAACTGACCTGGGTAGTCGATTTTCCCGTACAGATCACAAATTTTCCGGTTGGCGCGCCGTCCACTTTCGCAAGATCGAGAATGGTAATGGCAAAACCTTTCTTATCCTGTATTGCTTCTATTATTTCTTTTATCATCCTGATATATATGTTCTTAATATAAAAATTAGGGGGCATTGCATACATTTGATGCAACACTCTCCCTAATTATAACAAATATCAAGCCAATTTGATTACAAAAACTTTTTCGTGGCTCAAATCTATCTTTGCCTTATATGACTTTTATGACTCAAAGATATTGTCATAGCGTTGGCCAACTATTCGCCAGTCTACGATGTGCCATTGCTGGTCAATGTAGTCCGGACGGCGATTTTCATAGTCGAGATAGTAGGCATGTTCCCATACGTCGATACAGAGTAGGGGAGTGAGTCCATCTTTCAGAGGAGACTCGGCATTGCGGCCCTGGGTGATGATGAGTTTGCCGTCAGCATCAGCAGAAAGCCATACCCATCCGCTGCCGAAGAGTGTCTTTCCAGCCTCCTTCATAGTTTCTTTAAGATTCTCGACGCTTTCAAAAGTCTCCTCGATCTTCTTTCTGAAAGCTCCATCCGGTTCATGTTGTCCTTCCGGATCAAATGTGAAGAAATAGAAGATATGATTCCAGGCCTGAGAAGCATTGTTAAATAGTACTCCATCGCTTTTCACTACTATTTCGTCGAGAGGCATTTCCTCATACTCTGTTCCCTTGATAAGAGAGTTTGTAGTGTCAAAATAAGCTTTTGTATGTTTGCCGAAATGAATGCTGACAGTCCTTTCTGAAATGAAAGGCGCCAAAGCATCTGGGGAATAAGGAAGTTTTGGTTGTGTCACCATAGTGTCTAAGAGTTTATAAAGGTTAAAAGGTTAATTTGGGGTTATTATCTTGATTCATCATGATGAATCAAGATTTATCATGTTTTATCAAGATCCATCATGATAGTTAATAGTTGATCGTTGATCGTTAATCGTTAATCGTTGATCGTTAATCGTTGATCGTTAATCGTTGATCCTTGCCTGCTCTTTTTCCTCGTATTTTTTTAGCAAGGCATTTGCTTTTTCAGTTTCAGCAGGGATATCAGCGGCATCTGCTATAGCTTCAGACATAGCTACTCCGTTGCATCCTGCATCCATAAGGAGAGCAATATCATCGTAGGTTATGCCCCCGGCTGCTACGCGTGGGAGTTCCATCTGCTTTTCTTCCATGTATTGGCATAGCTCTTTTATGCCATCAATTCCAAGGGAATTCTCAGCGTCTTTATAAGGCGTCAGCACTACATAATCCACATCGAGTCCCTGAAGAGCAGCTATCTGGTCTTTGGTAGACACTTCAACACCCACCACTGCTGCTGCACCCAGAGCCATACGTGCGTGTGAAGGGAATTCACTTCCCTGACTGAGCTGTACGCCTCCCATGTTTATTTCTTTTGCGAGCTCCACTTTGTCCTTAAGGATAAGAAAAGCCTGCTTCTCCAGACATGTCGGCATCACTTTCTCCACCAGTGCCTTCACATCCTCATCTGTCATTCCGGTAGGGTCAATAGTAATCCAATTTCCTCCGGCTGAAAGCACCTCCTTGATCTGATCTTCTACGCTGCGTTTAGCAGCGTTGTCGGTAATATATTGCAACATAAGTATTAAATTTAAGGTTATAATCGTTAATCGTTAATCGTTGATCGTTAATCGTTGTTCACTGCTCATCCCCTTGTCCTCTTCAGGAAGGGAAGACTCAATGGCTTCGCGACATTGTGCCATGAGCACCTTAGTATTGAAACCCTTTTCTCCCGGCATGATAGGAGGATGAATTGTGATTGTAATCTTTGTGGGGCGGATATTATAAGTATACCGAGGCATTGCCTTGAAAGAACCATCGATTGTGATCGGCACTACAGGGAGTCTGAACTCAGCTGCAAGCATGAAAGCGCCTCGCTTGAAAGGGATCATCTTTCCATCCCATGAGCGGCTTCCTTCCGGAAAAATCACCAGCGAACGCCCGCTCTGAAGTTTCTTTTCAGTCTCCTCAATAGTATGACGGATATTGGAAATGCTTTGGTCGTCAACGAAAACGTGTCCAGCCTTCTTGCATGCCCAGCCCACCATAAAGATATCCTCCAATTCCTTTTTCATCATCCAGATGAATTTATGGTTCAGATATCCATATATCGACCATATATCGAAGGCTCCTTGATGATTGGCGGTAAAGACGTAAGAAGTGTTCTTATCTATGTTTTCTCTGCCTACCACCTTTACTCTCACCCCAGCTATAGCGCAGCAGAATCTACTCCAATAGTGAGCCGGCCAATAACCCCATACTTCCGATTTTCCCAACGAACATCCGATTATGGTGACGATTGCGGCTATTAAAGTAGCCACCAAAAATATTGGCGCAGCAATCAGCCACTGATAGATTCTATAAAGCACTATCATCTTTCAATAGAATTGCAGATCAAAATTCTAAATTTATTTTTACTCTTCAGGCGTCGGGGCAATCAGTTTATATCCTTTGCCATGTATGTTGATGATCTCGATGCTCGGATCCCCTTTGAGGAGTTTGCGGAGTTTGGTGATATAGACGTCCATTGATCGGGCATTGAAGTAGTTGTCGTCTACCCATATCGTCTTCAGAGCATAGTTTCTCTCCAGAATGTCATTGACATGCGAGCAAAGAAGAGCAAGGAGTTCTGATTCCTTGGTAGTCAGCTTTTGGGTTGAATCGCCTGATACAAGCACTTGCTTTTGGGTGTCGAAAGTAAACTTTCCTATTCGGAAGAGTGTCACTTCGCGCTCTTTTTTCCCTTTTACTCTACGAAGGATAGCATCTATGCGCACTACGAGTTCCTCCATCGAGAAGGGTTTGGTGATATAGTCGTCAGCTCCTATCTTGAATCCTTCGAGGACATCATCTTTCAAATTCTTGGCTGTAAGGAATACGATGGGCACTTCTCCATTTACGTTTCTGATCTCCTGAGCTAATGTGAAACCGTCTTTCTTCGGCATCATGACATCGAGCACACACAGGTCGTACTTTCCTTTAAGGAAGGCTTTGTAGCCCTTTTCTCCATCAGGGAAAAGGTCGGCATTAAATCCTTTCGCCTGGAGAAACTCTCTCAGGAGCATTCCAAGGTTTTCGTCGTCTTCACAAAGCAGTATTTTAATTTTTTCTTCCATGGCTTATTTTTATTTAAGTATTAAATTAAAATTTTATTTATTTTTTAGTTATTTCAAATTATTCTTATTAGTCTCACGCGACTATATAATATTAACGCATGAACTGCAATTTTTCCTTTCGATATGTCAATTTTTTTTAATCTTCTTCATCGTCAGGCTTTTTTGCAAGTGGCAATTCTATGGTAAATTCCGACCCTTTACCGAGTTCTGACTCTACGCTTATAGTGCCTTTGAAGGCTGTCACCATCCTGTGTACGTATGCCAGTCCGAGTCCGAATCCTTTGACATCGTGGCGGTTGCCGGTATGCACTCTATAGAATTTTTCGAATATCTTCTTCAAGTCTTCTTTTTTCATACCAATGCCGTTGTCGCGGATTTGGATTCTCAGGCGATTGCCATCAATGTCGGTTGTCTTCACAGTCAATTCCTGTTCTACATCTTCGTTTCGGTATTTCACGGCGTTGTCAAGGAGATTGAATATTACATTGGTGAATTGCATCTCATCTACATATACCAACGCTTCGTCTGCATCGTTGATAAAGCTTAAGCTTCCACCAAATCTCTCTACCTTCAACTTGAATGTCGACACAACGCTCGCTATAGTTTTGTTGGCATCTACAAGCTTGAAGTTTAGCGCACTGTTGCTGTTGTTTTCAAACACCGACATCTGAAGCACTTTCTCCACCTGAAAGCGCAGTCGCTTTGACTCTGTATTGATCACTTCCGATATGTGATGCAGCGTCTCGGGTGATTTTCTCACAGAGTCGTCATTGAGCATTTGGGCGGCAAGTGAGATTGTAGAAATAGGAGTCTTGAGCTCGTGAGTCATGTTGTTGATGAAGTCGGTCTTCATTTCCCCGATTTTCTTCTGTCTGAATGCCAAGATCATAGTGAATATGAAGATAGCAAGAAGCAGGATTGTCAGTGCCAAAGTCGGGATCACGAATCTCACTGAAGAGTAAATATAGTTTGCTTTGGTCGGAAACTCCACTTTCAATTCATAGTGCGTGCTTGAATTCGGGAAGATTCTTGCTGAGTATATATGTTTTTCAGCGATGTCAGGATCATAATCCGGTGTAGAATATATTATGGTGTTGTTGTCAGTTACGGCAAAACTGAATGGCACATCGAGTCCATTGTTGGCCAATTCTACTGTCAGCACTTTTCGAATCGTGTCAGCATCGGCTCTTTCCAATACCGGTCTTCGGGCTCCGTCATAAAGTATCGAAAGAATGACTTCGTTCAAAAGTCCTCGCTGATAGACGTATTGTTCCCAAATAGCTTCCTGTAGTTGCTGATAGCGTTTTTCTATCTTGTCGGTAGGATGCCTGAAGGATATTGCTGGTTTCTTCCCCGGCTGAGGGATAGGGAATAATTCTTCAGTCGTGAGAAACTCAGAAGCCTCATCATTGTCATCATCGTAAGAATTTAGCATCTTGATGTCCTGCTCCAGGAAATGCATGGTCTCCCTGCGTTCAAGCAGACCGGCAGTGCCATATATTGACCGCATGACTCCTTCGGAAAACTGGGACTCACGCATCTTCACCATATTTTCCAGATACGTGATCTGAAAATATAGCAAAGAGCAGAACGTGATACCCATCACTATTGTCAGAAGCCAAATTATAGATTTTTTCATAAATTTTAATGTCTATTTCAGATTTTTCAAAAAATTAACACTCTCGCCCCTCCAAGAGTTCAATTCCCCTCCAAAATAGCTACCGAAAATCTTTACCGATATCCCTATACTCCCCAGTGTCTATCTATGTAAATGAAAAAATGTACATCTATTAGGCATTTGCAATAAATATTGATTTTTTTCGTTAAACTTTTATGGGTATATAAAAAACAACCTATAATTTTGTAACTCCATAATCTAAGTCATACTTTGCGAGACTAAATATAATATATGAATAAAATACTAAATTTACTCTTTGCTACTATCTTTATCTTTGCTTTCTCTTCATGCGACGATAATAAATTCAAAGAACCGGATGCTCATAAGACGAAGCGAACGGTGCTGATATATGCGGTGGCTTCCAATAATCTTTCTTCATATCTTATAGCTGATAAGAATGAGATGATTCAGGCGGCTCCTGACGTTGCCGGACTTGGCAAGGATGTTAGGATTTTACTCTATAGTGTGGCTTCCCAGTCGGCTACAGAGGCAACTCTTGCCGAGCTTGCTCAAGATTCTTCCGGCAACTGGGATTTTGTTGAGATTAAAAGCTATGACCGCAATACTTTTTCAACAGACCCTGTCAGGATGAACGAAGTCTTCAGTGATCTGCGCAAAGAAGCAGAGGCAGAGAATTATGGACTTATCCTTTGGTCGCACGGCACCGGATGGGTCCCCAATTTCACCGAACACGTGGTGCCACAAGGATTGCAGAAAAGCTATGGGCTTGATAAGTATCAAGGTGTCACTGACTATTGCGACATTGATGAACTTTCCAGTGCAATTCCGGACCGCATGTTTGATTATGTTTGGTTTGACCTCTGCTACATGATGGGGGTGGAGGTGGTCTATCAACTCCGAAATAAATGTGATTATATAGGAGGTTATCCTACGGAAGACTGGAGCCCCGGCATGAATTATGAGACTACACTCCCGATGCTTGCAGCTCCCACCCCTAATCTTGTGGGGGTAGGAAAGGCTTTCTATGACTATTACAACGATCAAAGATTGGCTGTGACCGTGACAGTCATGAAAACGGATGGTCTTGAGAATTTAGCTCAGGCTGCTGCAGATATTTATGAATATGGCACTCGTCCCAAATCCGTACAAGGTCTACAAAACTACAGCCGTCTCAGCACCGGCATGTATGATTTCGGTCAGTTCACAAAGAAATATCTTGACATGTCTGATCCAAAGTCAAAAGAACTCTCAGATGCTCTTGACAATGCACTCGCTGACATCACTCTCTATGCCGGCTGTTCAACAAAGAATTTCAATGGTACCAACAATGCCTTCGATCCCTCCATTTATTCCGGACTGTCTTGCCATTTCCCCGGATCCTCCAATGCTAAGGCGGAGACATACTACAATACTCTCGATTGGACACAAAGAGTAAATCCCTAAGTTTTTTTCAAAAATGAAGCAAGATTAATTCGCAATCTGAGATTTTTTTCGTAATTTTGTGGCTAATTCGCATTTTAATATGAAAAATATCCGCAATTTCTGCATCATAGCTCATATCGACCACGGCAAATCTACCCTTGCCGACCGACTCCTCGAACGCACTAATACAATAGCTGCCAAAGACATGGAGGCACAGGTGCTCGACGACATGGATCTCGAACGCGAACGCGGCATCACAATCAAAAGTCACGCTATCCAGATGGACTATAATCTGGATGGCGAACACTATACTCTAAATCTTATTGATACCCCGGGACACGTGGATTTCTCCTACGAAGTTTCTCGCTCCATTGCTGCTTGTGAAGGGGCGCTTCTCATCGTAGATGGAAGTCAGGGCATTCAGGCACAGACAATTTCAAACCTATATATGGCGATCGACAATAATCTGGAGATTATTCCCGTCATCAACAAGTGCGACCTTGAAAGCGCCAATCCGGATGAAGTGGAAGATCAGATTGTCGACCTTCTCGGTTGCGACCGCTCAGAGATCATACGTGCTTCCGGAAAGACCGGTATGGGGGTGGATGAAATTCTAAAGGCTATAGTAGAACGTGTCCCTGCTCCCAAGGGAGATCCCGAGGCTCCTCTACAGGCCCTCATCTTTGACTCCGTCTTCAATCCATTCCGCGGAATCATTGCTTACTTCAAGATAGTAAACGGCACTATTCATACTGATGATTTTGTGAAGTTTGTCAGCACCGGCAAGGAGTATCACGCTGATGAGATCGGAGTGTTGAAGCTTGATCTTTCTCCGCGTAAAGAACTTTCGGCAGGCAATGTGGGATACATAATTTCGGGCATAAAAACTTCGAAGGAAGTAAAGGTAGGAGATACAATCACTCATGTCAATCGTCCTTGTGATAAGGCAATTGAAGGTTTTGAGGAAGTAAAACCTATGGTATTCGCCGGTGTATATCCAATTGATCCTGAAGATTTCGAAAATCTTAGAGCTTCGCTCGAAAAACTCCAGCTCAATGATGCTTCCCTTACATTCCAACCGGAATCATCGGCTGCTCTCGGTTTCGGTTTCCGCTGCGGATTCCTCGGTCTGCTTCACATGGAGATTATTCAAGAGCGTCTTGGCAGAGAGTTTAATATGGATGTCATCACCACCGTCCCCAACGTATCCTATTTTGTCTATGACAAGAAGGGCAATAAGATTGAGGTGCATAATCCGTCCGGTCTTCCAGACCCAACACTTATTGACCATATCGAAGAACCATATATACGAGCTACTGTCATCACTGCAGCTGAGTTTATCGGTCCTATTATGACTCTATGTCTTGGAAAAAGAGGTGAACTCATCAAACAAGAGTATATCTCCGGCAATCGAATGGAGATCACTTTCGATATGCCGCTCGGCGAAATCGTGATTGACTTCTACGACAAATTAAAGTCAATCTCAAAAGGATATGCCAGCTTTGACTATCATATCCACGATTTTCGCCCATCGAATCTTGTAAAACTCGACATCCTTCTGAATGGCGAGAGTGTCGATGCACTCTCTACTTTAACTCATGCAGACAATTCCGTTAAGTTTGGAAGAAGAATGTGTGAAAAACTCAAGGAGCTCATACCGCGCCAGCAATTTGACATAGCTATTCAAGCAGCAATCGGCACAAAGGTCATAGCGCGTGAGACAGTGAAAGCTGTCCGCAAGGATGTGACTGCCAAGTGCTATGGCGGCGACATAAGCCGTAAGCGCAAGCTCCTCGAAAAACAGAAAGAAGGTAAAAAACGTATGAAGCAGATCGGTAGGGTAGAGGTGCCACAAAAAGCCTTCCTTGCCGTGCTCAAACTTGACTGACTCTACCTCTCTCCTCAAAATTATCCTTTTCTACATTCTTTAAAGAATTATTTTGAAAATCTCTTAAATCTTCTAAAATTCTGCTATCATAAACCGATTTATTTGCATAGTACCCATTTTTTTTGTAATTTTGCACCCACAAAGGAAATACCCCGGTTTATGTACTATCCCGGGAATATGCATGCGATATGAAAAAAGAACAAAAGTCACTCTCCTCAAAAAAGGCTGTCAAGGCTGCCAAAGCTGCCGACAAGCCAGTGAAAGGTAAAGGTAAAAAGACTGTGAATGAGCCATGTGATGGCTTTCCCAGCAAATTGCTTTTCGAGACAAGTTGGGAAGTTTGCAATAAAATCGGCGGTATATATACCGTTCTTTCCACAAAAGCTCGCGTCCTTAAAGAGCAGTTTGGCGATAATCTGATATTCATTGGTCCCGATGTTTGGACTGATGAGACTCCATCCCCCTATTTTAAAGAATCAAAGACTCTTCTGAAGTCTGCACATAAACTTACTCTCCCTCATGGAATCTCAATGCGTGTAGGGCGTTGGGATATTCCTGGTTCCCCTATTGTAGTGCTAATCAAATTTGACGGTATCTATCCGCTCCTCAATGATATTTATGGTGAAATGTGGCGCATGTTTGGCGTTGATTCCCTTCATTGCTACGGCGATTATCCTGAGGGGTGTGCTTTCGGAGTGGCTGCGGCAATCACTATGGAGGCTCTGTCCAATCATCTTGGTGCCGAAGACACAAATGTCCTCGCTCATTTCAATGAGTGGACTACAGGAATGGGTCTTCTTTGGCTACGCAAGATTATGCCTGAAGCAGCCAGCCTTTTCACTACTCATGCTACATCTATAGGGCGTTCCATCTGTGGCAACGGCAAGAATCTATATGAGTATTTCACCGGATATAATGGCGACCAGATGGCGCGCGAACTCAACATGGAGGCTAAGCACTCCGTGGAGAAGGCTGCAGCTATTAATGCCGACTGCTTCACGGCTGTCAGCTCCCTTACAGCCGATGAATGTGCTCAACTCCTTGACAAACGTCCGGAAGTTGTTACTCCCAATGGCTTTGAACCGGACTTTGTGCCCTCAAAACGCACTTACACCATGCTCCGCAATGCCGGAAGAAGACGCCTTCTCGATATAGCTGAGAAGATGACGGGAAAGAAATGGAGCGAAGACACTCTGATCATTGCTACATCAGGAAGAAATGAATACCGAAACAAGGGTCTTGACGTGTTTCTCGACAGTATGGCAGAACTATCAAGGACCGGGGCTGCCGCTCGCCGTGATATCCTCTCCCTCGTGCTCGTGCCGGCTTGGGTAAAGGAGCCTAATGGAGAACTCCTTATAGATATGTATCAGAGCGGTGAACTAAATGTCAACCCCGACTATCTTACTCATCGCCTCAACAATGAGGATTCTGATCCTGCTTGTCGTCGCATTGGTCAACTCCAATGGGATGGTCAGTTGGCGGGTAATGGCCAAGTAAAGACTATATTCATTCCTTGTTATCTTGATGGTGCTGACGGAATTGTCAACATTTCTTACTACGATATCCTTCCAGCCCTTGATATAACAGTGTTTGCATCCTACTACGAACCATGGGGTTACACTCCACTTGAAAGCATAGCTTTCGGAGTCCCGACAGTCACAACCGACAAGTCCGGTTTTGGTCAATGGGTAGAATCGGATGTAGCGTGCCAAAAGATTGACTCCCCAATAGAATCTCTGACTAAGTCCGGTGTAGTAGTCGCTCCTCGCAACGACAATAGCTATTGGGACACTGTAAAGGCTATCGCCCACACTATTGAGGCTTTCTCCGGTGCTGACAAGAAGACAGTAGAGGCTTGCTCAAATGCAGCTTCCGCTACCGCAGCTCTCGCAGATTGGAAACTTTTCATCTCAAAATATGATGAGGCTTTTCATATAGCAGAGCATAACCGCAATAAAAGACTAAAAGAAAATTAGACTTATTTGACTAATTAGACTAATCGGACTAATTAGACTAAAACTAATAAGATAAAATAAGAAAGAAATAAAACTAAATAGATAATATTTATGAAACTTCAAGTAAGCAACACCAACCAGCCCCAGTGGCACAATATGGTGGTATCTAATTCTCTCCCCAAGAAGCTTCGTCCACTTGAGGAACTCTCCAAAAACCTCTGGTGGGTTTGGAACAGCGAGGGCAAAAACCTCTTCCGCGACCTTGACCATGATCTATGGCGCAACACAGGTGAGAACCCTGTAATGCTCCTGCAGCAGCTCAGCTACGAAAGATTGCAGGAAATTCAAAATGATAAGCAATGGTTAGACCGTATCGAAATGGTATATAAGTCTTTCCAGGACTATATGAAGCAGCCTATGCGCAACGACCTTCCTTCTATATCTTATTTCTCTATGGAATATGGTCTTTGCTCTTGCCTCAAAATTTATTCGGGCGGTCTTGGTGTGCTCGCCGGCGACTACATCAAGCAGGCTTCAGACTCCCGTATCAACATGACTGCGGTCGGCTTCCTTTATCGTTATGGCTATTTCCAGCAGAGCCTCAGTATCGATGGCCAACAGATCGCTAACTACGAACCCCAGAACTTTGATCAACTCCCAATTGAGGCTGTGCTCGGAGAGGATGGCCAGCCAATGATACTCGAAGTCCCATATCCAGGTCGTATCATCTACTGCCACGTTTGGCGTGTAAATGTTGGTCGCATGAAGCTTTACCTTCTCGACACTGACTTCGATATGAATTCTGAGTTTGATCGCCCTATCACTCACAAGCTCTATGGCGGTGACTGGGAAAACCGTATCAAACAAGAGTATCTTCTCGGTATCGGTGGTATCTATATGCTCAATAAACTTGGCATCCACACTGATATTTATCACGCCAATGAGGGTCACGCTGCGCTTCTCAACCTACAGCGTCTTGTGGAATATGTTCAGAACGATCATCTTCCATTCAACGTAGCTCTCGAAGTGGTGCGCGCAAGCTCCCTTTATACTGTTCACACACCGGTTCCTGCCGGCCACGACTATTTCGATGAAGGTCTCTTCGGCAAGTATATGGGTGAGTATCCTGCAAAACTTGGTATTTCTTGGCAGGATCTTATGAATATGGGTCGCGAAAATCCGGACAGCAACGAAAAATTCTCCATGAGCGTGTTTGCTCTCAATACTTGTCAGGAAGCCAACGGCGTAAGCTGGCTGCATGGAGAAGTTTCCAAGAAGATGTTCGCCGGTGTTTGGAAAGGATATGATCCGGCAGAGAGCCATGTAGGTTATGTGACCAACGGAGTGCACATGCCAACTTGGGCTGCTACTGAATGGAAGGAGTTCTATGGCGAGAAACTCGGTCAGCAAGTGTTTGAAGACCAGAGCAACCCGGAAGCATGGAAGGGTATCTTCAAAGTTGGTGATGACGAGATCTGGAATATGCGTATGACTCTTAAGAACAAGTTTATCAACTTCGTTCGTAAGGACTTCCGCGAAAAGTGGCTACGCAATCAGGGTGATCCATCTGCAGTAATGCAGATTATGGATAAGATCAATCCAAACGCACTTATCTTTGGTTTCGCTCGTCGTTTCGCTACATATAAGCGTGCTCACCTTCTTTTCAACGACCTCGATCGTCTGGCTAAGATTGTCAACAACGAACAGCGCCCCGTGCAGTTCATATTCTCCGGTAAGGCTCACCCTGCCGACGGAGCAGGACAGGGCTTGATCAAGCATATCATGGAGATCAGCCGTATGCCTCAGTTCCTCGGAAAGATTATCTTCCTCGAAGACTACAATATGATCGTGGCTAAGCGCCTTGTGACCGGTGTCGACGTATGGCTAAACTTCCCGACTCGTCCGCTCGAGGCTTCCGGTACTTCTGGCGAAAAGGCTGAGATGAATGGTGTGCTCAACTTCTCAGTGCTCGATGGATGGTGGTATGAAGGATATAAGTTTGATGAGCAGGCAGGTTGGGCGCTTACTGAAAAGCGTACTTTCACCGATCAAGCTCAGCAGGATAAACTTGATGCCGCTACTATCTACTCTATGCTTGAAAACGAGATTATCCCTCTCTACTATGACAAGAACTACAAGGGATACTCTCCGGAATGGATCCAGTATATCAAGCGCTCTATCGGCAACATCGCTCCTCACTTCACTATGAAGCGTCAGCTTGACGACTACATCTCTCGTTTCTACGAGCCGGAAGCTAAGCGTGCAGCTGAATTGAAGGCTCATGATTTCGCAAAGGCTCGTGAGATCGTTGCATGGAAAGAGACTGTAGCTTCCAAATGGGATCAGATTGAAGTGCTCGCAGTAGATTACAACGAGAGCGTCAACAATACTTACCATACCGGCAGCGACTTCACCGTGAAGTGCACACTCGACACTAAGGGTCTCGGCGATTCAATCGGCGTAGAACTCGTCAGCTACAAGGAGCATGACGGAGTCTCTGATTTCGCTGGAACTAAGCAGCTGAAGGTGGTAGCTCATAACGGCTCAATCGTTAGCTACGAACTCGATGAGAAACTTACAGATGCTGCAACTTATCGCTATGCACTCCGTATGTATCCGAAAAATCCGATGCTCCCTCACCGCATGGACTTCGCCTACGTACGCTGGCTCTAAGAAATTCCACTTCAATATAATAAAAGGCATCCCGGCTGCAAATAAGCCGGGATGCCTTTTATATTGTAAATACTAAAATCTCAATTAAAAAATCTCATTTAAACAAGAAATATGCTTTAAAACATATCAGAAAATTGCTCATAATTGCAAAATTATTGCTAAATTGCGTCCGCAAACACGAGAGAGTCGTGATTTGCCACTCTTCTCCACACAGAAACCTATAAAATTTTTATCCATGAAGGTCTACAAAACTAACGAAATCAAAAACATAGCGCTCCTTGGCTCCAAGGGGTCAGGTAAGACCACCCTTGCCGAGTCTATGCTTTTCGAGTGTGGTGTGATTAAGCGTCGCGGCACTGTCGCCGGCGGCAACACTGTCTCCGATTACTTTCCGGTAGAAAAAGAATACGGCTATTCTGTTTTCTCTACAGTGTTTGCCGCAGAGTTCAATAACAAAAAATTAAACATCATCGACTGCCCGGGAGCTGATGACTTTGTTGGCAATGCTTACACTGCTCTTGGTGTCACTGACATAGGAGTGGTGACTGTTGATGCTGAGTATGGTGTCGAAGTCGGCACTGAAAATATAGTCAGGACTACAGCTAAGCTGCATAAGCCGGTAATATTCGCCCTCAATAAGATGGATGGCGAAAAAGTGGACTATGACAATGTGATGGAGCAGCTTCGCGAGCACTTCGGCAATAATGTCGTAGCCATACAGTATCCTATCAATGCCGGTCCCGGTTTCAATGCTATTATTGACGTGCTTCTGATGAAGAAGTATGAGTGGGGTCCCGACGGTGGAGTGCCTACTATCTCTGACATTCCGGCTGATCAGTTGGAAAAAGCTAAAGAACTCAACGGAATCCTCGTGGAAGCAGCTGCTGCTAACGACGAAGGCCTCATGGATAAATTTTTCGGTGATGAACCGCTTACAGAGGATGATCTCCGTATGGGTATTAGAAAAGGACTTATCGAGCGTTCGATTTTCCCGGTTATATGCGTAAGTGCAGGTAAGGATATGGGCGTGCGCCGAATGATGGAATTCCTTGGCAACGTATGTCCTTTCGTCGACGATATGCCGGCGCCTGAGACTGTTGACGGTGTGCCTGTTGCTCCTGATCCTAATGGTCCGCTCAGTGTATTCTTCTTTAAGACTTCCGTAGAACCACACATCGGTGAAGTTTCATATTTCAAGGTCATGAGCGGTACGCTTAAGGCAGGTGCAGATCTCGAAAACATTGACAGAGGTGGAAAAGAGCGTCTTGCTCAGATATTCACAGTTTGTGGTCAGATACGCACTCCGATTGATGCTCTTGAAGCCGGAGATATAGGTGCAGCTGTGAAGCTTAAAGATGTCCGCACAGGTAATACCCTCGACGAAAAAGGTTGCGAATACAAGTTCAACTTTATCAAATACCCGGCTCCAAAATATACCCGTGCCATCAAGCCCGTCACAGAGAGTGATGCAGAAAAACTTGCAGGTATTCTTACCCGAATGCATGAAGAAGATCCAACATGGGTTGTGGAGCAGAGCAAGGAGTTGAAGCAAACTCTTGTAAAGGGTCAAGGCGAATTCCACCTCCGCACTCTTAAGTGGAGAATTGAAAATAATGAGAAGCTTCCTATCGTCTTCGAAGAGCAAAAGATTCCATATCGTGAGACCATCACTAAGGCTGCTCGCGCTGACTATCGCCATAAGAAGCAGTCTGGTGGTAGCGGTCAGTTTGGTGAAGTTCACTTGATCATCGAGCCCTATACTGAAGGCATGCCTGAACCCGACAGCTATAAGTTTGGAAGCCAGGAATACAAGATGAATGTTCGCGACAAGCAAGAGATTCCTCTTGATTGGGGTGGTAAGATCGTTGTCTACAACTGTATAGTTGGTGGAGCAATCGATGCTCGTTTTATCCCGGCTATCGTCAAGGGTCTTATGGACCGAATGGAGCAAGGTCCTCTCACCGGTAGTTATGCTCGCGACGTGCGCGTGATGATCTACGATGGCAAGATGCACCCTGTGGATTCCAACGAAATTTCATTCCGTCTTGCTGGTCGCAATGCATTCTCCCAGGCATTCCGTGAAGCTAACCCGAAAATTCTTGAACCTATCTATGACGTAGAAGTTCTCGTGCCGGATGATTATCTTGGTGATGTGATGAGCGAACTTCAGGGTCGCCGTGCCATCATTATGGGTATGGATGCAGAACATGGTATCCAGAAGCTTCAAGCTAAAGTGCCTCTAAAGGAAATGGCAAGCTACAGCACAGCTCTCAGTTCAATTACAGGTGGACGTGGCTCATTCTCTATGGAGTTTGCCGGCTACGAACTCGTGCCTGGCGACGTACAGGAGAAACTTCTCAAGGCTTACGCAGAGTCTCAGACTGAAGACTAAATATAACCCACTAACTTATCTTTTCGAAATCCGGCTTCCACTTTTATGTGGGTGCCGGATTTCCTTAGTTAATGAGGACATCCAATGTCCAGTCTATCGAGAATGGACGATTTCTAAATATTTGTTAAAGATATTATCTTAATTAAACTTTTTGCTGCCAATCTGCTCTATATAGTAAACAATCATTAACAGGATGGCTTAGGCAAAAGCCAAGCTTCCACAATACCTACAGAGTTATGAAGAAAATTTTACTTGTCGTGGCTCTCTCCCTCTCTTTAGGAATAGGAAATATTAACGCTGACGGCAACCATCGTGGTAACAATCGAGGTGGAAATAAAACCGAGCAGAACAAAGGTTCGCGCCCGGGCAACAATGGCAATAACCGCCCCGGTAACAATGGCAACCCCAATGGTAATAACCGCCCCGGTAACAATAGTAAACCAAATAATAATTATCGTCCCGGAAACAATAAGCCGAACAATAACTATCGTCCGGGAAACAATGGCCATCACAACGACTATCGTCCGGGAAATCCGGGATATAGCGCACCTCGTCCCGGGGCAGGTGCAGGCTTCCGTCCTGCTAACCGTCCGACTCCGCCGCCTCCGCACCTTCGCCCTGTTCCACCAAGAGTCCAGAGACCATACGTTCCGCCAATTCCAAACCCGAACTTAGCATACGTCATAGGAGCTGCTAATGTGGTCTTCAATGGCTTAATTATGAACACCGTAAACATCCCCACCTTCCAAGTCCTTGACTATGGTTATGCTCGCGATGCATGGAATGTATATTACCTTGGGCGTGTCCTTCCAGGTGCCGATCCTGCGACATTTGAGATCCTTCCTAATGGTTATGCTCGCGATGCATGGACTCTATACTATTACGGTCGTCCAATATAAAATTATAAACTGTTGAATTACATTCGAGTCGTCGGTCAAATTATTTGACCGACGACTTTTTTACAAAAAAAATGATGTTTTTTGCAAAAAAAATATTAATTTTGTATCCCGTTATGGTTAAAGGATTCGACAACGATAAGTATCTTAAGATTCAATCTGAACATATTCAGGAGAGAATCGCTCATTTCGGTAATAAGCTCTATCTTGAGCTTGGTGGTAAACTTTTTGACGACTATCACGCCAGTCATGTGCTTCCGGGTTTCCAACCCGACAGCAAGCTTCGTATGTTTCAGAAGCTGAAAGATCAGGCTGAAATAGTGATAGTAATCAGCGCTCTTGACATCGAACGCAATAAGATGCGTGGTGACTTAGGCATCACATACGATATGGACGTAATCCGTCTGCGCAAGGAATTCCAGAACCTTGGTTTCTATGTTGGCTCTGTCTGTGTGACTCATTATAATGGGCAGAGAAGTGCCGACAAATTCCGTGCGAAACTTGAGCGAATGGGTATTACTGTCTATTATCATTATATCATAGAGGGATATCCTACAAATGTAGATCTGATTGCTTCCGATGAAGGTTTCGGACATAATGACTACATTAAGACTACTCGTCCTCTTGTGATTGTGACCGCTCCCGGTCCCGGCAGTGGTAAGATGGCAGTTTGTCTCAGTCAGCTTTACAATGAGAATAAGCATGGTGTGACAGCAGGGTATGCTAAATTTGAGACTTTCCCTGTGTGGAATCTACCATTAAAACATCCGGTCAACATTGCATACGAAGCAGCCACCGCAGATCTCAACGATGTCAATATGATCGATCCTTTCCATCTTGAGGCTTATGGAAAGACTGCTATCAACTATAACAGAGATATAGAGATTTTCCCCGTCCTAAATACTCTTTTTGAAGGTATCTACGGCAAGAATCCATATAAGTCTCCCACGGATATGGGAGTAAACATGGTAGGATTTTGTATCAGTGATGATGCAGTGTGTTGTCATGCCTCCAATAATGAGATTATCCGTCGCTACTTTACTGCACTGAATAATATGGCTAAAGGTGACGACAATGAGTCGGAGGTAAATAAGATAGCTCTTTTGCTTAAGCAGGCAAAGATTGATGCTTCATATCGCCCATGTATAGGTGCGGCACGTGAGCGATCGGAAAAGAGTGGATTGCCGTGCAGTGCTATTGAACTTTCCGATGGGACAATCATCACCGCTGAACAGAGTGAATTGCTTGGTCCAAGTTCAGCTCTTATCCTCAATGTAGTCAAACATCTTGCAGGAATAGATCATGAACTCAAACTGATACCTCAGGAGATGATCGAACCGATTCAGCATACCAAGACCACATATCTCAAAGGGCACAATCCGCGTCTGCATAGCGACGAGGTGCTGGTAGCCTTATCCGTACTTAGCACTCATGATGAAAAGTGTAAGAAAGCCCTCGAGACTCTTCCTGAACTGGATGGATGCCAAGCACATTCTACTGTAATGCTCGGAGAAGTAGACCATAAGATATTCAAGAAACTCGGAATCAGTCTCACTTGCGATCCAGCTAAGAAGAACTGATATGAGTGATGTCGTTTTCAGTATTCTGATAGCCGGAGTGGAGACCCTTATCCTTCCGGTTATCATGCGTTGGCTCAAAAAGCATATATCAAGACGTTGGCTCGTCTATGTTGTGCTTGTGTTTATAGTTCTGCTGATGACGATGGTTTTAGGTACTGCTGTGTCAGTGACAGCTTATTATATTTCAAAAAGTTGAATCTGTGTCGTAAATCAAAAGAATGTCATGAAAAGAATTGATTTTGTAAGACTCCGTAAAAGAGCTGGCATGAGTCAGCGTGAATTGGCTGATCTTCTTCAGGTACGTCCCAGTTTCCTCTCTGCTATAGAAAACGGAAAAAGCCGTATGCCGGAAGAGAAACTCGACAAGATTAAGGAGATATTCGAACTCGATAATCTGGATGACTATATGGTGGAGGAGCACGCGGAGCAGACTGTGCCTCCGCACACTCATGTAATGGATCAAAACGACACACTTGCCCAGCTTCTCAATCATTTCCATGATCTTGCCCATCAGCGTGAGCGAGAGCATTCCGGACAGGATGCAGACAATGTGGCAAGAATAGAGTTCCTTACCAAGCGAAACGACCGCCTTTCAGAGCGAGTTGACGACCTTCGCGATGAGGTTGATTCCTTACGCGAAGAAAATCTCCGTCTAAAGGAACTCCTGATAAAAAACGGCATTCAATACTAAATAAGCTCTAATGATATTGTGGGGACGCACGAGCCGTGCGTCCTTTTATACTTTTATCAAAATTTAATTTCAACTATATACTCGTCTGGTGTAGCAGCCAATACTTCAGCTCTGAATCCCCAATTTCGTATCATCTCAGCCAAAGTATGTGCTGTTGGCAGATGGTCATGCTCCGCTTTTCTTTCATGATGGATATTGTTGATAAACACTTCATCTGAAGGAAAAGCAATCACTATTCTTCCGTTTGGCTTCATATTCATCTTGAAAAGCCATTCCAGGGTATCTGCAGGAGCATGCAGATGGGGATAAACAGAGTAGAGCATTGCGATGTCATATTTCCCGGGAATTTGCTCTTCTTCAAAATCTAATTTCAGAAACTCCACATTCTCAAGATGTCCATATTTCTTGAGGGCGATTGAAAGCATTCCTTCAGATAGGTCAATGGCTGTCACATGTCCTTCTGGTCCTACAATGTCACTCAGATACGGAAGTAAAACTCCGGTGCCGGTGCCAAGGTCAAGCACATCCATTCCCTTTGAGATTGACAATTTGTTGAGAATATTTTTCACTCTTTCTGGAGTGGATCGAATTTCATTCTCATCCCATGACGGAGCCAGAGCATCAAAAAAGTCTATTTCAGATTGATTCATCTTTGATTAAGTGATTGTTTTGTGAATTTTATTGCAAAGTTAACTAAAATTTGCTGAATTATCAAAAATATTTATTAATTTTGCATCCAAATAATAATCTAACTAAAATTTCACTCAATTATGAAGAGTCAAAAACTGTATTTACTTCCTCTCTTGGTGACAACCGGTGTCATGAATGCGTCTGAAATTAGGCGTGATACTGTCAGTCTTCATGAGGTTGTAGTCACTGCTCCTCTGAAAACCGATGTGGATTTGATTCCGCTTAATGTCACTCAGGTAGATGCCGCTGAAATTGAGAAATCAGGGGAGAGCTCTTTGCTCCCGATACTCGTTAACAAAGTTCCCGGTCTGTTTGTCACAGAACGAGGTTTTGCCGGGTATGGAGTTTCCGGAGGCAGCGCCGGAGAAGTCAATATCCGTGGTGTAGGACAGGGCAATAAGGTTCTTTTTATGATTGATGGTCAGCCGCAGTGGGCGGGAGTGTTCGGTCATAGTCTTGCCGATACTTACGTTGCTAATGGCGTTGAGAAAGTGGAAGTAGTGAAAGGTCCTTCATCACTCCTATATGGTTCTAATGCAATGGGCGGTTCGATCAATATTGTCACACAAACCCAAAAGAAGGATGGCCTTACCGGACGTGCCCGTGCTATGTTCGGATCGTTCTATACTCAGAAATTCGCACTTTCTTCCGGCTATAAGAAGAATAAGTTTTCTGCTACTCTTTCAGGTCAGCTCGACAGAAGCAATGGCAACCGAGCAGGAAGTGCCTTTTGGCTTGCCAATGAATTTGCACAGCTTAAATATGCTGCTTCAAATCACTGGAATGTAGCGGGTATGCTTGATATGACCCAAAGCCATGCCAATAACCCGGGCACACTTCAGGATCCATTGGAGAATATGTGGACTGATATTTTCAGAGGTACAGGTGGACTGTATGTCAAGAATATATATGATAAATGCGACGGAGGAGTGCAAGGATATATAAATTGGGGTCGTCATAATCTTGACGACGGCAATGCTCCCGGAGCTACTCCACGTGACTATCTTTTCCATTCTACCGACTACAATATGGGAGTCACTGCATACGAATCATTCTATTTATGGAATGCCAATGTCCTTTCTGCCGGTATTGATTTCCAGCACTGGGGAGGACATATCTGGAATACCAATAAGGAAGATGAATCGATCCGCTCATCAGAGGCAACACATCACGTCAATGAGATTGCGGGATACGTAATGATGCAGCAAGGTTTCTTCAACGATATATTGAATATCAATGGGGGAGTGCGTCTGCAGAACGGTTCTACATACGGCAATGTTTGGGTACCTCAGGCAGGTGTCATTGTGAAGCCAGGACATGCTTCTCAGATTAAGGCTTCATTCAGCAAAGGATTCCGTGCGCCGAATATCCGCGAGCTATATCTCTATCCGCCGGCAAATCCGGACCTCAAACCTGAATATATGCTCAATTACGAGATCAGCTATCGTCAACATTTCCTTGACTACAACCTGATGCTTGGGGCTGCACTGTTTTACATAGACGGTAGGAATATGATCCAGACTGTACGCGTCGACGGACGTCCACACAACGTTAATACCGGCAAATTCAAAAATAAAGGTTTTGAGATAGAAGCAGCCTATCGTATCCTGTCTAATCTTCAAGCAAGTGCATCTTGGTCATATCTGCACACAAATTCCAACAATCTCTATTCTCCAAAAAATAAACTATGCGCTGATCTTACTTATTCTCCCGGTGATTTCAGCTTCACTTTGGAGGATCAGAGCATTTGGAGCATGAAAAATGGCAATCCGGATGGATCTACAGTGAATTATACTCTTGTTAATTTCAGGGCTGCCTATACACTTGGCTCTGAATCTGCAGTCCCTGTCACCCTCTCGGTTAAGGTAGATAATATTACAAACTCGCAGTATCAGATTATCTACGGTTGCCCAATGCCGGGCACCACTATAATGGGTGGTGTGGAGTTCAAGTTTTAAAGATTAATTATAAAGATTAAAGATAAGATGAAAGCCCGTCTTTCATTGCTATATTTTCTCCAGTTTGGAGTTTGGGGATGCTATCTCACGAGTTTCGGACAATTCCTTGGATCCGGAGGAATCGGCAGCAAGATTGCATGGTTCTACGCTGCTATCGGTCTCGTGTCAATCATCACCCCATCGCTCTTAGGACGTCTCGCTGATCGGACGGGACGTCCTGAGAGACTTTTAGGACTTTGTCATCTTTTGGCTGCAATTGTAATGTTTGCGATGTGGAGATACGGCATGACACACACTCAACTTGACTTCAGTGTATTTTATCCGTTATATCTTCTTTTTCTTGCTGTGTATATGCCGACAATGGCGCTCGCAAATACAGCTACATTCGGCTTGTTGACTCAGAGTGGACACAATACTGTGACTTCATTTCCCTCAATACGTATTTGGGGTACTGTGGGTTTCGTTGCTGCAATGTGGTTTGTGAATTGTGCCTATTGGAATGACGGTTCTTTAGGTTTTTCATTCAGTGAAGAGGGAATCGTAGGGCATTTACGTTTTCAGTATAATGCCATGCAGCTTTTATGTAGCAGCATAATGGGAATTTTGACTTCACTTTATTCATTTTCTCTTCCATCATTGAAGTCTCAACAGAGAGATTCTGAACTTACCACATCTGATAAGATACCTTTTAAAGATTCTCTAAAGATGATGTTCAGCAAACGAGAAATTGCTATATTTCTTGTTTTCGTCATTTTCTCCGGTGTCTGCCTTCAAATTTCTAACGGTTTTGTCACTCCATTCATTACTCATTTCAGTGGAGTTGCGGAATATGTGGCGTCATTTGCCTCAGGAAATGCCACTATGCTTTTCTCTCTTTCTCAGATTTCGGAAGCTGTATGCATATTGCTTGTGGGTATCTCCCTCAAATGGAAAGGTATCAGATATGTATATGCAGTAGGACTGTTTGCTTGGGCTTTAAGGTTCTTTATGCTTGGTGTCGGCAATCCCGGTGATGGCCTTTGGTTGCTAATTGGCTCGATGCTTGTGTATGGTATAGCCTTTAACTTCATTACGATAGCCGGACATTTGTATATCCAGCAGGTTGCTCCTTCCAATATGAAAGGATTCGCCCAGGGACTGATGATGTTCATGAGCAATGGCATCGGAGCCACGTTCGGCACTATCGCTGCTGGATCTATCGTAAACAAATGGTGTCATTGGGAGATGGTCAGTGTCTCCGGCTCAGGAGCGCCGATGCGCCTTTTCATGGGTGAGTGGATTTATCCTTGGAGCATATTTGCAGCGTATGCTTTCGTTGTTATGCTGATGTGGCTTATCTTCTTCCGAAAGAATCAGTGTAGTTAGCGCACTCCGTGCGCGTCCCGCATTGGCTGAAAGGAGTTAAGTATTTTTATTTAATTCGTATTTCATAGTGCGTTCCAATATTAAGAATATATTTATGAATAATAAGATTTTGATCATATCAGCTTGTATTTTGTTAATGACGGCTTGTAGCAACAAATCGTCTAAGACGATTGATGGTGAAATATTGGCTACTCCACTTGTTACCGATTCCATCGCAGAAGCATTAGACTATCAGTTGACTCACTACCCATCATCTCAATACCGTGACGTCTACAAAAACTTCATGCAGGATTTCTTCGGACCGGGTCATATCCTTGCCGACACTGCTGCATCCGGACGTTACTTACGCCAGGAACTCGCTGATGATGGTCCATTTGACGGACCTCTCTATGAAAAGACCGGGTTCAAGGGTAATTTCTACCGTGTGAATCTTTCCCTTATCAAAGACGGTATTGTTTCGTACGAAACATTCTTTCCTGTCTTTGTGGAGAGTGTGCAGGGCATTATTCCTCCGTCGGGAGAAGAATGGATGAAGACATGGAATCTAATCGACAGTGTGATTATCGCTAAAGGTATGCACTTTCCGGATGAGGATATCGACAGGAAATCTCTTGCCGATCAGTTTACCGAAGGCAACTATATCGTCCATCACAGCCGTCGCTTCAACGACTCCGTCCATTTCCATTACAGAATAATCTCACGCGATAATTTTGAGAAAATCCTTCTTCCCTTGATCGAAAAATCTAAGTAAGCAAGAATTTCCATGCCGGCATAACTTCGATTGAGTCTCCATCTATGCGAATATCGTTTTGTCGACAAAACAATATTTGGCAAATATCGTTTCGTGGATAAAACAAAATGATGAATATACAAGAGATTTCTACAACTTATGCATTCTAAATCTTAGAAATACTTATTTTTCATTAAACTTATCAATAGCTTTCCATGTATCAGAGTAAGACTCTCCCGAATGTCCTAAAGATTTTGCACGAATATATGCAGTCTCCTGTCGATTGTCGGCAAGAATAGTATCAACCCATTTCTCCTGTCTTAGATATCGTTCATTTTTATCAAATCCAATTAGATGTTTTCTTAAAGCCTCAATTACTTTTGCTGAAGAACCGAAGTACCGATTCGTATTCTCAAAATGTAGAAGCAGCCAATATTCTATGGATGGCATGCTACAGGCTAATGTGACCTTATCATTGTTATCGTATTTGCGATGAAT
>JAIDTL010000045.1 GCA_029060725.1 Muribaculaceae bacterium
CCCCACAACCCCACAACCCCACAACTCCACAACCCCACAACTCCACAACTCAAAAACCCCAAAACCCCATAATATGACAAAAATCCGCGCCGCCGTAGTAGGCTACGGCAATATCGGACACTTTACAGTGGAAGCTCTCGAAGCTGCTCCCGATTTTGAAATAGCAGGCGTTGTACGCCGCAACGTGACTGACATACCGGCTGAATTGAAACCATACAAGGTCGTCACCGACATAAAGGATCTTGTTCCGGTCGATGTAGCTATTCTCTGCACCCCCACCCGCGAAGTAGAGAAATACGCCCTTCAGTATCTTGCAATGGGTATCAATACCGTAGACAGTTTCGATATCCATACCTCAATCCTCGACCTTCGCCGCTCTCTCGATGCAGCAGCCAAGAAGGCCGGAAAAGTGTCGGTCATCTCCGCCGGCTGGGACCCGGGTAGCGACTCTATCGTACGCACACTAATGGAGGCTGCAGCTCCGAAAGGTCTTACCCACACCAATTTCGGTCCCGGTATGAGCATGGGTCACACCGTTTGCGTAAAATCCAAACCCGGAGTCAAGAATGCCCTCTCAATGACTATGCCAAAAGGCGACGGCATGCACCGACGCATGGTATATGTAGAACTCGAAGATGGCGCCAAACTTGAAGATGTGGCTAAAGCTGTGAAAGAAGATCCCTACTTCGCTTCTGACGAAACTCACGTGATGGCTGTGGAAAGTGTTGACGCTGTAAAGGATATGGGTCACGGTGTCCACATGGTGCGCAAAGGAGTATCCGGCAAGACCCAAAACCAGCGTTTTGAGTTCAACATGTCGATCAACAACCCTGCCCTCACTGCACAGCTCCTCGTAGGCGTGGCTCGCGCTGCAATGCGTCTTGCTCCCGGAGCATACACTATGATCGAAATCCCGGTCATCGACCTTCTCCCGGGCGACCGCGAATCACTGATCTCCCACCTCGTCTGATTATGGAAGGGAGGCTTTCCAGCCTCCCTTATCCAATCTCACTCCGTGCGCGTCCTCGCGCGTCAAAGCCAACTTTAATATTTAATCTTTTATCTTTTATCTTTAATATCTAATCTTCTTCCCTGACTTAGTGACCACGATTTTCCCGGATGCAGGCTCATTCAGTCGCAGACCATTCAAGTCATAGCATTCTTCTGCTTCACCCGAAACATTCAAATCCTTCACTGAAGCCGTCACATCCACATAGTCGGAATATTCCGCCCGAATCACGTTTTCAGTATAGACCTGGTCATTTCCTACTTCCGAAGACTCCTCAGATATAGTATAGACCACCGGTTTCCCCTCTGCATCATACTCCACGACTCCGGTCACAGTGTCATACCCGCTCCCTTGGCCGTAAGCCTCTGTAGTCAGTTCCTGAAGTGTCATGAGACCCCATTCGTCAAAACGTATCTCCTCCTTCATGCTCATGATTATGAAGCCCATCATTTCGGCCTTCATCTCCACTATGTAGCCGTCGTTTTCAAGTGGAGTATACTCCGTGGTAGCGGTCATCATGACCCCTTCTTCCTCCACCAACATTGTCACTACATAACCATCGCTGTCGCCGTCATAATCTACACTGACTTCCATCTGTACCTCCTCAGACTCCTCATAGATTCCCGATTTGATCCGGTTTTCTCCAATGAATATATCTTCTATGTCGTAAATTTGGCCGTCAGTGCGGTCCCATACGATATTTGTATATTTCGGACCCTGCTCCCAGAAGTATTCTCTTTTGCTGTAATCATAGTTCAGTATTGACTCGGAGATCTCTGTTGCCTTTCCATCAGAGCCGTATGTGATAGTCAGACGCTGCGTCGGATCGTAGATGCCGTTGAAAAGGACTGCAATTTCAACACTGGTGATATTGCCTTTCTCATCTCGTGTAATATTCCGTTTGTAGCAGTCTCCAGGCATCCATTCGCCATTAATCCACGCCCACTGGTCTTTCCTGATGATCACGTCTGTCAGGATGGGGTCGTAATCTATCTCTGACTTCCGGTGATTGTTGTAATTGACTCCGTCCGACGAGATTTTTGTTTCCTCGAAGGTCACTTTTCCGTTGTCATTGTATTCCCTTACTGTACGCGCTATGTCGCCCTCCGCATCCTGCGACAATTCCACTGTCACGTTTCCTGCTCGGTCAAATGTATACTCATAAAGGTCATCTTTCACCCAACTGTCGCCTTCCCAACCGAAAGTCTGCACCTTCGAGGCTTTTATCTTCTCAGGATCTGCTACTTTATGCATAGATGTATGCTTCTTTGGAGCAATCATCTTTGTCATAGTCCGAGGATGCACCCCTATACGAGCGCACCCTATATCGACACGATTCGAAATCGACATGCTTCTGGCAGCAGATTCCATATTGAAAAGCGCATACCGAGGGCTAAGCATCGACTGACGCCCTGCCGAAGCAGTAAGACTCAAAGCGGCAAAAACCGCACATACTGTAAAATTCCTCATAATCTATCTTTATAATATTATTAAGCCATTTAACCAAAAACCCCAAAACCCCACAACTCCACAACTCCACAACCCCACAACCCCACAACTAAATGCAAAGTTAATACTTTTTTTCAAAAATCACCTAATTACCTTGCAAAAAACAAGCCGCGCTCTATTGGCGCGGCTCTACGTGTTAAACATGGTATAGGATTAGACATCTATAGTTTACCTATCATTTCTCTTATGAAAAAATCATTCTAATTGTGTATTAAATCTGACGCTTGAATCCGACAGTTTTCATATTACAAAATTAACAAAACTCTGGCACCTACACATATATGTACGTACACAAAACATTCAAATCCGTAACCGCAATGTTCTCTCACGTATCACATCCAATCTAATCCGCCAACCCACGCACAGACTCCCCAATTTTGCCACATCTTAACCCTAAAAAAACACCTACCACAGCAATCTCCCAAAATCCTCCAACCTCACCATCGACCCCTAAGAAAAAAAAATGCTCCCCACTCACACCACAATAGGATCATTGATCGTCAATCGTTCATAATTCATAGTCCATCAGAATTTCATCGACATACAATTATGAATTATGCATTATGCATTATGAATTCCCACTTAATGAAATGTTAATGGTTGTAAAAACCGCAAAGAAAATTGGGATATTTCGGTAATTTTTGTTTATTTTGCATTTCCTAAGGATCCGACTGCTCGGCAGCCGGCCTCTATGCTTATATATTACTACAATGGGTAAGATAATTGCAATAGCAAACCAGAAAGGTGGAGTAGGAAAGACCACCACCGCCTTCAACCTCGGTGCATGCCTCGCCGTCGATGGGAAAAAAGTGCTTCTCGTTGACGCTGACCCTCAGGCTAACGCCACTTCAGGTCTCGGACTTGACGGGAACCAAGCCCCGGCTTCTATATATGAATGCATCGTCGACGACTATCCGATCCTCGACAGCATCGTCAAGTCTGACATCGAAGGCCTCGACGTTATATGCTCTCGAATTGACCTTGTAGGGGCAGAAGTCGAGCTTATGAACCGCCGAGAACGCGAAAAAGCCCTTTTCCGCGTCTTAGCTCCAATCAAAGACCAATACGACTACATCCTTATCGACTGTTCCCCTTCTCTCGGTATCATAACTGTCAATGCGCTAACTGCAGCAGACTCTGTGATTATTCCTGTACAATCGGAATATTTCGCCCTCGAAGGAATTTCTCAGCTGCTCAACACCATTCGAATCATTAAGAGCCGACTGAAACCAACTCTTGAAATAGAAGGATTCTTGCTGACCATGTATGACGCTCGCCTTCGTCTCGCCAACCAGATCTTCGAGGAGCTGAAAGGGCATTTCGGAGACATGGTATTCAGCACTGTGATACCACGCAATATCAAGCTCTCTGAATCCCCAAGCCACGGTCTCCCCGTCATTCTATATGACCCCGACTCACGCGGAGCGATTGCTTATATACAGCTCGCAAAGGAACTGATAGCGCGAAACCGCAAGAAAAATCAACAACACTCCTGATTTATTTTACAATGGCAATACGACGCAATGCTCTCGGACGCGGCCTCGACTCCCTAATCGGAATCTCTGAAGTGAGAACCGATGGAAGTAGTGCAATATCCGAAATCAACATAGACTTAATTTCTCCAAATCCTGACCAGCCTCGACGTTCATTCTCCGATGAAGGACTCGACGAACTGGCTGCTTCTATACGCGAACTCGGCATCATTCAACCCCTATCCCTGCGTGATGCTCAAGACGGTAAATACCAGATTATTGCCGGCGAACGTCGTTGGCGCGCTGCCCTTCGCGCTGGACTGCTTACAGTGCCCGCTTACGTCCGCACAGCTTCCGACTCGGAAGTGACCGAAATGGCGCTTATTGAGAATATACAGCGTGAAGACCTGAACGCAATCGAAGTTGCACTCGCCTTCAAAAAGCTGCTCGACACTTATAGTATGACTCAAGAACGCCTAAGCGAACGCGTAGGCAAGTCGCGCACTGTAATCACAAACCATCTCCGTCTCCTCAAGCTCCCGGCTGAAATCCAGATTGCTCTTCGCGACCGCAAACTCGATATGGGACATGCAAGAGCCCTCCTTTCTATCGACGATGCAAAGCTGCAATTGAAGATTTTCAAGCAGATCCTTAAAGAAGGGTTAAGCGTGCGTATGGTAGAGCAACTCGCCCGGCAAGCGGCTGATGCCAATGATTTAGACATGACTCCGAAGAAGAACACTCCTTCTCAAAATCATGACTATGATTTCTTCGTACGCGATCTACAACAATACTTCCCTACTCCTGTAAAATTCTCACGAAGTGCGAACGGGAAAGGAAGCATAACTCTGAAATTTGACAACGACGAACAGCTCATGCAACTCGTCGGCGCTTTTGAGAACATCAAGAAATGAAGTGCACCGTATGCAACATACGCTTCCTGATATTCACAGTGCTGTCAGCGCTGTGGGGTCTCGGCGTTGCCTATGCGCAAGACCCCGACCCACTGCCGCTCCCAAATGACTCTATCGTTGATGCTGAGCTTCTTGTCAGGACTCCTATCGAAGCGGATCTGACGGAGGAAGATGGACACACGGTTGTGGTTGCCGACGACTATCCTTACGGTCTCAACGGAAAAAAGATTTTCAACCCGGACCCAACACGCGCAGTATGGATGTCTGCTCTTTTCCCGGGACTCGGACAGATCTACAACCGCAGATATTGGAAACTCCCAATTGTTGTAGCCGGATTCATGGGGCTTGGCTATGGCATGAGCTGGAACAATACCCAATATCAAGACTACTCTAACGGGTATATGGACCTCATGAGCGACGACCCTAACAAAAATTCGTATATGAATTTCTTCCCTCCCAACACCGACGTAGAGTCACTCGACAAAAACTGGCTTAAGTCTGTATTCCAGACCCGAAAAAACTTCTACCGCCGCAACCGTGACCTTTGCATAATATGCATGGTAGGTGTATATCTGATAGCCATCGTTGATGCTTACGTCGATGCCCAACTCGCTCATTTCGACATTAGTCCCGACCTCTCCTTAGATATAAGTCCCGGATTCTCCACCGAACCCGTCACCCGAAAATATTCCATAGGTCTAAATTGGGCCTTTACTTTCTAAATATAGCCATAATGTATAATCATATTAGCATACCCCCGGATGACTTCTGACTCGCCTTAGATTACCGACGTTAATTATGAATTATGCATTATGAATTATGAATTATTTATATTATGCGCAAAACCATACTTCTCACTTTAGCTTTACTCTCCTCTTCTGTGGCGAATTCCTTCGCTGCAAATCCCAATGTGATGAATCTCAAGAATTCCATCACCGACGATGCTGTAGTATTCCCTGAGACTTTTGAGCAAGACACTCAAAAACTGCTCGAAGGCTGGTTCCTACGCAATTATACTGCCACCGACGACAGCTACTCTTCTAAGAAAGATGTCAACACTTCTGATGAAGTCATCATACAGCGTCTCGCTTCAATGCCTACCGTTATCGAGATGCCTTTCAATTCCATCGTGCGCCAATACATCGACCGATACACTAAAAATGGTAGGGCTCAGGTGGCTGCCATCCTCGGTTTGGGATTATACTACAATCCTATTTTCGAGCAGTCTCTTGAAGAGCGTGGACTCCCCCAGGAACTGAAGTATCTTCCGGTCATCGAGTCAGCTCTCGATCCAAACGCTGTGAGCAAGCATGGTGCCACCGGACTTTGGCAACTGATGCTCGCCACTGGCAAAGGGCTCGGACTTGAATGTAATAGCCTTGTCGACGAACGCCGCGACCCTTACGCTTCTTCAAAAGCTGCCGCTGATCTTCTTAAGCAACTTTATGACACTTACGGCGACTGGAGCCTTGCTATTGCAGCCTACAACTGCGGACCAAGCACAGTCAACAAAGCAATACGTCGTGCCGGAGGCGATCCTTCCAAAGCTGACTTCTGGAAAGTTTACCCTTATCTTCCGGAAGAAACTCGTGGATATGTACCAATGTTTATCGCTGCAAACTATGTAATGACATACTATCCAAAGCATAACATAAGCCCGGTACTCCCTACAAAGCCTATAATCACCGACACTGTCGGAGTGTCTGAACGCATCCACTTCGATCAGATTGAGGCGGTCCTTGCAATCCCTAAAGATGAGCTCCGCATCCTTAACCCTCAATATCGCGAAGACATCATCCCGGGTTCGCCGGACCATACTTATATGCTTGTGCTTCCTTCAAAGCAAATTCATGCTTATCTGATGAGCCACGACCAAATCGTAGCTTATCAAGCCGACAAGTATCGCCGCCGCACTACCGTGCAACCCGGCAAGGCTACTGAAGAACAACCACTCCTTGCTTCCGAAGAAGCAAGCCAGGACGAGATAGATCAGCTCCCGACAGCGCCGGCTAACGCCACTACTGTATCTCATAAAGTTGTCTCAGGAGAAACCCTGACATCTATCGCGGCGAAATATGGGGTGCAGCCTGCCGATATACGCAGCGCTAACAATCTTCGCAGAAATGCTGTAAGAGTCGGACAAGTGCTCACAATCAATAATGTCGCGCCGGAAAAGGCTGCAGTGGCTCGCGAAGAAGCCACTGCCAATATGCTTGCTGCCGCCAATGCCAAGGAGCAGAAAGAGATGGGTGGAATAGAGGCTCAAGACAACTCAACGCCACAAAGGCAAACTCAGACTCAAAAGAAAAAAGAGACTGCAACTGCAGCAGCCAATACTTCAAAAAGCACCAAGAAAAAAGAGACTGCAAAGACTACTGCTAAAAACACTGCAAAAAGATCGAAGACCACAACACATACCATCAAGAGCGGTGAAAATCTCGGCCGCATTGCCAAGAGATACGGTGTTACTGTCGATGATATTAAGAAAGCTAATGGAATGAAGAGCGATGCCATCCGTGCCGGTGCCGAACTAAAGATTCCTGCTAAGAAATAACCGAAATGAACGACTTCATACGATTCCTTCGCCGGTTTGCCCGTCCATATATAGGGACTCTCGCATTGAGTGTATTTTTCAATCTGCTCAATGGCTTGATGACTGTCTTCTCCTTTGCATTCATAATCCCTATCCTGCAGGTGATATTTGGTCTGCAAAGAGAAGAATACCATTTCATCCCTTGGACATCACATGACCTTGTCCACACAATCACCAACAATTTCTACTATTTCACCGGACACGTGATCCAAACTCAGGGCGAATCGAAAGCCCTGGCTTTTCTCGGTGGAATTTTCGTCATCATGACATTCGTAAAGGTGATGACAGGATATATGAGCGAGTATTTCACCATCCCGATGCGCAACGGCGTGGTGCGGGATATCCGCAATACTATGTATGCCAAGATCCTCTCTCTTCCCATTGGATATTTCAGCAACGAGAAGAAGGGCGACATCATGTCGCGTATGAGCGGCGATGTGACAGAGGTCGAAGCTTCAGTGATGTCCTCTCTTTATGCTCTCTTCCGCTATCCTATTCTCATTATAATTTATCTCGCTACGATGATTGCCCTAAGCTGGAGGCTTACTCTCTTTGTATTCATCCTGCTCCCGGTGATGGGATGGGTGATGGGCACTGTCGGTAAAAAACTTAAGGCGCAAGGTCTTCGCACCATGCAGATAGGCGGACAAATTCTATCCACTATCGAAGAGAGTCTTGGCGGTCTGCGCATTATTAAGGCATTCAACGCCGAAAAGCAGATGGATACCAGATTCCGCAATGAGACTCAGAGCTACGTGAAGTCAGCCAACGCTATGCTGCGACGCCAGTCGCTCGCTCACCCTATGAGCGAGTTTCTGGGCACTATCGCCGTAATGGTGGTGCTTTGGTTTGGAGGCACTCTGATACTCTCTGGCACATCCACTATCGATGCGGCATCCTTCATCTTCTATATGACGATCTTCTATAGCATCATCAATCCTGCAAAAGATCTTTCCAAGACCGGATATGCAGTCTCAAAAGGTATGGCTGCACTCGCAAGAATAGATAAGATTCTTGATGCCGACAACCCCATAAAGGATCCTGCACATCCCGAGCCTCTCCCTGTAGATCTACAAAATACCCCTGCAATAGAATTCAAGGACGTATCCTTCAAATATGATGATGGCGACCGCATCGTACTCGACAATATCAACCTGAAAGTGCCGAAAGGTCACACTGTGGCTATTGTCGGACAGTCCGGTTCCGGCAAATCCACTCTCGTAGATCTTATCCCCCGATTCTATGACGTGACTAAAGGGTCTGTAAAAGTCAAAGGGTGCGATGTGCGCGACGTTAAGGTCACCGACCTTCGAGGACTTATGGGCAATGTCAACCAAGAGGCAATACTTTTCAACGACACATTCCGCAACAACATAGCTTTTGGAAATGAAAATGCCACAATGGAAGAAGTGGTGCGTGCTGCTAAGATCGCCAATGCCCACGACTTCATTATGGCTACCCCGGAAGGCTACGACACTCTCCTTGGCGACCGTGGATGTCGGCTCTCTGGCGGTGAACGCCAGCGCATCAGCATCGCTCGATCCATTCTCAAGAATCCTGACATTCTCATCCTCGACGAAGCCACCTCGGCTCTCGACAACGAAAGCGAACGTCTTGTGCAAGAAGCACTTGACCGACTGATGTCTGATCGAACCACTATTGTAATTGCCCACCGACTCTCCACAATCGTCAACGCTGATATGATCTGCGTGATGAAAGACGGCAAGATCATTGAGACCGGCACCCACTCCGACCTCCTCGCCCTCGACGGTCAATACGCCCGCCTCCACGCCCTCTCCTCCTGACCAAAACAAAACTGACCATGATAAACCATGACTAACCATGATAAACCATGATTAATCATGATAAAACAAGATAAATCAAGCCCAAAAATGACCAACATAGCAGTATTCGCCTCCGGCACCGGCTCAAACGCCGTAAACTTAGTCAAAGCATTCAATTCCGGCAATCGCATACACGTTGCCATCTGTCTCACTGACCGTGAAGATATACCTGTCATAGAAAAGATGCGGGAACTCGGAGTTGAGACTATCTATTTTCCGCGCTCGGTTTGGAAAGAAAATCCCCAAACCATCCTCGATGTGCTCAAAAGCCACGACATTAAAATAATAGCCCTTGCCGGATTCCTTTCTTTCATAAAAGAGGAGATAATAAATGAATATGAAGGTCGCATTTTAAATATCCACCCATCTCTTCTCCCCGCTTACGGTGGCAAAGGGATGCACGGAGGCAATGTTCACAAGGCTGTCATCGAAGCCGGTGAGACTAAAAGCGGTGCCACAGTCCATTTGGTCACCAACGACTTGGATGCCGGTCCTATTGTCGTTCAGCGTGAAGTCGCTGTCCTTCCGGACGACACTCCTGAGTCGCTTGAAGCAAAAGTGCACGAAGTGGAATATCTGATTTTCCCTGAGGCTGTGATGAAGACCGTCGCTGCTTTTAACAATCAGACTCCATCTGAAAGCAACTCTGCAACTCCTCCGGAAATCCCCAAAAGTGTAGACGATGCCTGGGCTGAGACCCTGGGAATACCGAACAACGTCCCACCCATCCCTAACGCTACACAAACTCAGTTCAGCAGTCAGACTCCTCCTAATGTGAATCCTACGGGTACTGCAAGCCATACGACTCCTAACGGTCCTGCATATCATACAGCTCCTAACGCTCCAATGGGACAGAAAAGTCTGACATTACAATCAGAGCAGATGCCTCCAACATATCTTGTATGGTCAATCATCATGACTATCCTTTGCTGCACAATTCCGGGCATCGTCGCAATTATATTCTCTGCAAAAGTAAGTTCAAAATACTATGAAGGCGACTTCGACGGAGCACGCCGCGCTTCCCACAACGCTGAAATCTGGATTATAATCTCATTTGTACTCGGAGTCCTCTCCAACACCCTCTATCTCCCCTTAGCCCTTGCTGGCCTCTTCGGATAATAAATCGAACATAAATTAAGAATAAATCGAACATATATCGAACATAAAATAAGGACGCACCCCCAAGTGCGTCCTTTACTTATTGTTTATTGTTTATCACTTATTGTTTATTGTTCATTGTTTATAACTCATCGTTGATCGTTAATCGTTGATCGTTAATCGTTGACTACGACTCCCGACGTATTGTAAACTCAAAAAGCTCTACAAACATATCACGCCACTTATTATCAGGTAGCGACCCCAAAAGCATATCCGCTTCCTCGCGCATTTTCTCCATCACTGAATAAGAATATTCTATCCCTCCTTTTTCCTTTGCAAACTCTATGAGCACCTGAATCTCACCATCCGTAAGATTGCCGCGTTCCAAAAGGGTACGCATAGCGTCGCATTCTGATCCTGCACATGTATTCACTGCATATATAAGTGGCAAGCTTACTTTATTCTCTCTCAGATCATTCCCGGTAGGTTTTCCTACTTCTTTATCCTCATAGTAGTCGAATATATCATCCTTTATCTGGAAACACATGCCAAGCAGCCGGGCATACTCCACAAGATTTCCAATTTCCTCGTCGGTAGCATCCGTTGTCTCTGCACCCATCTTTACGCATTTCATAAATAAAGACGCGGTCTTCTTCCTGATCACTTCAAAATATCGCTCCTCGTCGATTGCACAGTCCCTTGCATTCGAAATCTGATCTATTTCTCCAAGTGAAAGCTCCTTGCCCAACTCAGCTACTGAGACCACAGCCTTCATATCTTTCGTACGTATTGCTTCCTGAAGCGCTGTACTCACAAAGAAATCACCCACAAGCACTGCTATCCTATTGTCAAACTCTTTGTTAAGTGTCGGTGTCCTGCGTCTGTAGTCGGCATTATCCACTACATCATCATGTATCAGAGTTGCATTATGCAGCATCTCAAGTGAAGCAGCGGCATGAAGCGTCGAGTCATTGATATCACCAAAAAGACGCGCGCTAAGTAGCACCAATAGAGGGCGGATCTGCTTTCCTTTTGTGCGTAAATATTGTTCCACTACCCGGCCCATCAACGGGTCAGATGTGAAAAGACTGGTGCGGATGATGTCGTTCATTTCATCAAGCTCCGCTCCTAATTGTTGCCGTATTTTCTCGATTGTTGTCTTCGACATTTTCTCTGATCAGATAGGTCAAAAATCTTATTCGATCCTTTTTCACCACAAAATTACAAAATATTTTTCCAATTTCAGCACTACTATCCATATTATTTATTAATTTTGTAGTGAAGAAGTGTTTTTTTGCCCTTTTTCACACCCATAGACATATTTTCAACGCTCTATAACCATTTGTCATGTCAGAAAAGAGACTTTTTCTTCTCGATGCATACGCACTGATATTCCGTGCTTACTACGCTCTAATAAAAATGCCGCGGATGACGTCTGACGGATTCAATACTTCCGCCATCTTCGGCTTTGTCAATACGCTCGAGGAAGTGCTCCGCAAGGAAAAGCCCACCCATATTGCGGTTTGCTTCGATCCCAAAGGCCCTACATTCCGTTCTGAACTGCTCGATTCTTATAAAGGAGACCGACCAGACACCCCTGAGGATATAAAGCGTTCAATACCCATAATAAAGGAGATCATTAAATCATACGGAATTCCAATACTTGAATCTCCGGGATATGAGGCCGACGACGTGATCGGAACTATGGCTACCCGTGCTTCCAAGCAGGGCTTCACCACATTTATGATGACTCCCGACAAAGATTTCGGACAGCTCGTAGGGCCTGACGTGATCCAATATAAGCCTGCTTATCGAGGACAGGACTTCGAACTCCGTGGAGAAAAAGAGGTTTGCGAACGCTATGGCATACAACGCACGAGTCAAGTAATCGATCTGCTTGCTCTTATGGGAGACAAGATCGACAACATTCCGGGATGCCCCGGAGTAGGCGAAAAGACGGCCCAAAAACTCATTGCTGATTTCGGCTCGGCGGAAGATGTCATTGCCCGATCTTCAGAATTAAAAGGTGCTCTTAAGAAGAAAATCGAAGAGAATGCAGCTCTCATTATGCTGTCTAAAGATCTCGCTACTATACGCACCGACGTGCCGATAGACGCCACTCCCGACAGTCTCGCCATTGGCGAAGTGGACAAAGAGAAGCTGTTCGCCATTTTCAAGGAGCTCGAATTCAAGACTCTCATCGACCGTGTTGGACGTCGGATAATGGCTGAAAAATCTCCGACAACCCCTGCCGGAAGCAAATCGGGAGCTAATTCAAAGACTAAGACAGCGACTGCATCATCCCAACTATCTCTTTTCGATTTTGATGTGGAAGAAGCTGAAATAATCCCTCCTGCCACAGATACCCCTTCACCTGGATCTTTGGGTGCCGATTGTCTGCAAGTCAGCGACGCCACTATGCTCAAGGAAATGACAGAAGCTGTGAAGGCAGCTCATAATGTGGGTGTATACATGAAGACAGAAGGGGAAAACGACATGGAGGCTTCTTGGGTGAGCACTGCCTTAGCCCTTCCCGACGGTCGCTCATGGATAGTGGATTCGTCTCTCCCGGGTGGCAACGAGGCTATTCTCGATATTCTTGCCGACCCTGAAATCCTAAAAGTCTCTGCCGCATCCAAACGCGACATGGTCATAGCCCGACGCCGGCGCACAGACCGAGACTCAAATCCTATGAGCATTCGTAATTTCTACGACGTCACTATTGCCCACTACCTCCTGGAGCCTGAGATGCGCCATACTCCAGAAATCCTTGCCGAAAAATATCTCGGGTATTCTATAAGTCCCAACGCGCATCCTGCTGAAATCGCGGCTCTCAACCTCAAACTTAAAGACATCTTCGAGCCGGCTCTCGAATCTGAGAAAATGACTTCCCTCATGTCTGACATCGAGCTTCCTCTCGTCCCTGTACTTGCCGACATGGAGTATTCCGGTGTGCGCATAGATACCAATGCTCTTACGGCTGCTGCCAAGGGCATGGAGGAGCGGTCAAATCAACTTTGCGAAGAGATCTACGAAATAGCAGGTGAAAAATTCAATGTGGGAAGTCCTGCCCAGGTAGGTGAAATCCTTTTCGGCAAAATGCAACTCGATCCCAAAGCTAAGAAGACGAAGACCGGACAATATTCCACCTCGGAAGAGATACTCGAAAAAATAGCCTGGAAGAGCCCTATTATTGGCAAAATCCTTGAATACCGACAGATTAAGAAACTTCTTAACACCTATCTCAACGCTCTCCCGGAAGTCATCAATAAAGACACCGGTAAGATCCATACCAACTACAACCAGACCGTGACATCGACCGGGCGACTCTCGTCATCCTCTCCAAATCTTCAGAATATACCTGTCCGCGATGAAATGGGACGCGACATCCGACGTGCTTTCATCCCTGACCCTGGACACATTTTCCTATCTGCCGACTATAGCCAAATCGAGCTCCGGCTTGTGGCTGACTTTGCAAAAGACGAGACAATGATAGAGGCTTTCCGCAATGGCGATGACATTCATGCCATCACGGCTGCCAAGATCAATCATGTCCCTCTCGAAGACGTCACCCCCGATGAACGCCGCAAAGCAAAGACTGCCAACTTCGGCATCCTCTATGGCATCACTGCATTCGGGCTCGCTTCCAGATTGCAAATCCCTCGCCAAGAAGCCAAGGATCTCATCGACGGCTACTTTGCCACTTTCCCTTCAATCCACCGATATATGAGCCAAAGCGTGGAAGAAGCTCGCGAACATGGCTATGCCATAACTCAAATGGGTCGCAAACGCCGTCTCCCCGACATCAACAGCAAGAATCCCGTAGTCCGTGGTTATGCCGAACGCAACGCCATCAATGCCCCAGTGCAAGGCACTGCAGCCGACGTGATGAAAATCGCAATGGTGAGTATCTGGCAAGAAATGCAGGAAAAGCAGATGAAGTCTAAGATGATCATGCAAGTACACGACGAATTGAACTTCGACGTTGTCCCGGGCGAAGAAGGGGTGCTTCAGGAGATCGTAGAGCGTCGCATGCAAGCTGCTTGGAACGGCAAAGTCCCACTAACTGCCTCAGCCGGCGTAGGAGCAAACTGGCTCGAAGCCCACTAAACACAACAAAATTTTTACGGTTTTCGGCTCAAACCGAAACCCCAAAAACCTCACAACTTCAAAACCTCACAACTTCAAAACCTCAAAACCTCAAAACCTCACAACCTCAAAACCTCAAAACTTCAAAACCTCACAACTTCAAAACTAATTATGAGCAACATCAAAAGCATCGGCATCCTCACTTCCGGAGGCGACGCCCCCGGCATGAACGCTGCAATCCGCGCCGTCACTCGTGCCGGCATCACTTCCGGATTCAAAGTTTACGGTATTTATCGCGGCTACAAAGGCCTTATTTCTGACGAAATCGAAGAGTTCTCTACCCAAAACGTATCTAATATCATTCAGCGTGGTGGCACTATCCTGAAGACTGCCCGCTGTAAGGAGTTTGAGACTCCGGAAGGTCGCCAATGCGCCTACGACGTGCTTAAGCGCCACGAAATCGACTCTCTCTGCGTCATAGGAGGCGACGGATCCCTTACAGGCGCCCGCATCTTCGCCAATGAATTCCAGTTTCCAATAGTAGGTCTCCCCGGCACTATCGACAATGACTTATACGGAACTGACTGGACTATCGGATACGACACTGCCCTTAACACCATCATGGAGTGCGTCGATAAAATCCGCGACACAGCTACCAGCCACGAACGCCTTTTCTTCATCGAGGTGATGGGACGCAATGCCGGATTCCTCGCCCTCAACAGCGCAATAGCTTCCGGTGCGGAGGCTGCTATCATTCCAGAAATTTCTACTGACGTCGACCAGCTCGCAGAGCTCATCCAGAATGGTTTCCGAAAGTCTAAGAACTCTTCTATTGTGCTCGTGGCTGAATCCCCAATCACCGGTGGCGCCATGGGTCTGGCTCAGCGCGTGAAAGAGGAGTATCCTAACTACGACGTGCGTGTCTCCATCCTTGGTCACCTACAGCGTGGTGGAAGCCCTACTGCTCTCGACCGAATCCTTGCTTCCCGCATGGGTGCAGCTGCAGTAGATGCTCTTCTCGACGACCAACGCAACGTAATGATCGGCATTCGCAACGATGAGATTGTCTACGTGCCATTTGTGAAGGCTATCACAAAAGAAAAGACTGTAAACCGCGAAAAGCTTAATACGCTCCGCAGATTGTCTATCTGATGGGAAGACACAGTAATAATAAGACTGTTATCGCTATCAATCGCGCCCTGCTCTCCGGTATTTTCCGGGGGCTGGGCGCGTTGCCATGGCCTATTCTAAGAGGGTTATCCTCAGTAATCGCATTCCTCGCACATCGTATTGTCAGATATCGCATACGATTATGTCGCGAGAATATCAGTAGTTCTTTCCCGGAAATGTCTGAGAAGGAAGTGAATGAGACCGTAAAGGGTTTCTATCGGTTTCTCGCTGATTATTTCATCGAAACCCTCAAACTCGGCACCATGAGCGCCGATGAGATGCAAGAAAGGATGAAATTTGAGAATATCGAGGAAGTCAACGATGATCTCCGGGCTGGCCACAACGTCAGTGTGTTTCTCGGTCATTTCTGCAACTGGGAATGGGTCTCTTCCATGCCCCTTTGGCTCGACCTCTCTACAGGAACTGTCCCTTGCCAAATATATCATCCCCTCTCCAATGTGGCTGCCGACGAGGTGTTCGGTGCCATTCGAACCCGTTTCGGTGCTACCAACCTTCCTATGGCCACCTCTGCAAAGACTCTGATGGAGATGTCGGCAAAGGGGATTCCGACCATCACTGGATACATAGCCGACCAGACTCCGTCATGGCGTGCCATCCACCATTGGATTCCATTCCTCCACCACGACACCTCTGTCTTCACCGGCGCTGAAAAAATAAGCCGTAAGATACACGCTGCCGCCTATTACCTTGAAATGCGTCGACCCGAACGCAATAAATATGTAGGAAGATTCGTCAAAATAACCCCCGACGTCGCCTCCACTCCCACTGACCAAACCACCGACCAATATTTCTCTATGCTGGAGATATCTATCCGCAAAAATCCTCCCTTCTGGCTTTGGACCCACAACCGCTGGCGACATAAACGCCCCCAATAATCTCTTTCCATTGTGCTATCTCCCTCACATTCTTGAGATAGAAAATCTTTTTCGGAATAAAAATCCCTTTATCCCAAAAATTTTTATTATCTTTGCATTCCAAAGAGCACATAATGACTTTAAAGCCTTTAACCGACCTAAAGCCCTTAAGCTAAAAAAGAACTAACTAAAATATAATCATGCTAAACTATTCATTCTAATGGAACAGGTATTCGCGTATATCATCGGCCTCGGTGCCGCTGTGATGATGCCTGTCATCTTCACAATCCTCGGAGTCTGCATCGGAATTAAATTCGGAGATGCACTCAAGAGTGGTCTGAAAGTCGGAGTCGGCTTCATTGGACTCTCCATCGTAACTGCTCTTCTTACTTCTGCCCTGGGTCCCGCCCTCCAAAAAGTGGTAGAAATCTACAACCTTCAGCTAAAAGTATTCGATATGGGTTGGCCCGCAGCTGCTTCTGTGGCTTACAACACTGCCGTCGGTGCTTTCATCATCCCGGTATGTCTCGGTGTAAACCTACTGATGCTCCTGACCAAAACCACCCGCACAGTCAACATCGACCTCTGGAACTACTGGCATTTTGCATTCATCGGCGCAGTAATCTACTTCGCTACAGAGTCGCTCGCTTGGGGCTTCTTCGGTGCTGTAATATGCTATATAGTCACTCTCGTGCTTGCTGATATGACTGCCTACAAGTTCCAACACTTCTACAAAGACATGGAAGGCATATCCATCCCCCAGCCTTTCTGTGCCGGCTTCGCTCCATTTGCCTGGATCATCAATAAGGGGCTTGACAAAATCCCCGGTCTAAATAAGATTGAGATCGATGCCGAAGGCATGAAGAAGAAATTCGGCATAATGGGCGAGCCCCTCTTCCTGGGTGTCGTAGTCGGCGTAGGCATAGGATGCCTCACATGCACTTCATGGACTGAAATCGTCGACAGTATCCCACGTATCCTCTCTCTTGGCATTAAGATGGGCGCTGTCATGGAACTCATCCCGCGCGTCACAGTTCTCTTCATCGAAGGATTGAAACCAATCTCTGATGCCACTCGAGCTCTTATTGCCAGAAAGTTTAAAAATGCCGACGGCCTGAGCATCGGTATGTCTCCGGCACTTGTCATCGGACACCCCACTACCCTCGTGGTTTCTCTTCTCCTTATCCCGGTGACGCTTCTTTTGGCTGTAATCCTTCCCGGCAACCAGTTCCTCCCTCTCGCCTCACTCGCCGGTATGTTCTATCTTTTCCCACTCGTGCTCCCATTCACCAAGGGAAATGTGCTCAAGACTTTTATCATCGGTGTAATCATCATCACTGCAGGCCTATACATGGTCACTAACATTGCTCCTGCTTTCACATTGGCTGCCCACGACGTATTTATTGCCACCGGCGACTCTGCTGTTGCCATCCCTGAGGGTTTCGAAGGTGGTGCTCTCGACTTTGCATCATCACCTCTCTGCTGGGCTCTCTATCAGTGCACAGTCAATCTCAAATGGATTGGAGCCGGTATCCTCGTGATCATTGCCTGCGGCATGATGTGGTGGAACCGCGTGCATATAGCCCGCAACCAGCGCGAAATGATCGCCAAAAATTCCGACGACCTCCAACAAAACATCTAATATGGGGGGCTTTCCGATCCTCGCGAAGCCGTTTCCGCCATGAGCTCTGCTCAGTCTCCACCCAATTTCCAATAAATTCATAATAATATTAAAATGAAAAAACTCCTATTTTCCCTCGCTGCCATAGCCGCAGCCTTCTCCCTCTCAGCCCAGACAGAATATAAGATCCAACGCGCCTGCCACCCGGACGACGTAAAGGAATATGACACAACACAGCTCCGCGACCGATTCTGTATGGAAAAGGTGATGGAAGAAAACAAAATCAATCTCACCTACTCAATGTATGATCGTGTGATTTTCGGCGGTGTTGTTCCTGTTGGAAAGACTATCACCCTCGAGACCATCGATCCTCTCAAGGCTGACTACTTCCTCGATCGCCGTGAACTCGGAGTCATCAACGTAGGCGGCGACGGCATTGTAAACGTCGACGGCAAAGACTACGAACTCCACTTCAAGGATGCCCTCTATGTAGGTTGTGGCAACAAAAACGTCACTTTCCGCAGCAAAAATGATGCAAACCCTGCGCGCTTCTACCTCAACTCCACTCCTGCCTACAAGCAGTATAAGACTCAGCTCATCACTATCGATGGCCGCAAGGGCACTATACCGGCCAACCGTATGCATCTCGGATCGCTCGAAGAGAGCAACGACCGAATCATCAACCAGCTCATCACAAACAATGTGCTTGAAGAAGGTCCTTGTCAACTTCAGATGGGTCTCACCGAGCTCATGCCAGGAAGCGTATGGAACACAATGCCGGCTCACACCCACGACCGTCGCGTAGAAGCTTACTTCTACTTCAACGTACCCGAAGGCAACGCTATCTGCCACCTCATGGGCGAACCTCAAGAGACACGCGTAGTATGGCTCCACAATGAGCAAGCTATCATGAGCCCGGAATGGAGCATCCACGCTGCTGCAGGCACATCCAACTACATGTTCATCTGGGGCATGGGAGGCGAAAACCTCAACTACAACGACAAAGATGAAATCAAATACCTCGACATGAAATAATCCATGGAGAGGAGGCTTTCAGCCTCCCCTCAAATCATCTCGTATCTATAGGAGGGAGGCTTTTCAGCCTCCCTTTTATATGTTATATATGTCGAAAAGAAAAGGGACACACATCTCGGTGCGTCCCTACATTTTGGGTCATATTTCAATAATTACTTCTTTTCTTCGCGTCTTCTTTCTATTGCGCGGTGCACATTATGTATCTCCTTTACAGCGCAGAATGCGGCTGCTACGGTTGCTACTTTAAGTGCTAATTTTGCGATATCAAATGCGAGGTGCAATGCACTCTCATGTTTTTCTTCATGTGCCATTTTTCTTGTGTTTTTATAGTTCTTAAATTAATATCAAAATGTGCTTCACAGATCTTAAATCAAGATAGCAATTCTTAATTATGCATTACGCATTGTGAATTGCTTTCCAAAGGTTTCATCTATAAAACAAACCAAAGGCGCCGAAGGTTTTCCCTCCAGCGCCTTTTTTCACAATCGCGAAGCCGTCTCCGCTTCAAGCTATGCTTGATTCAATATCACTGTAAGACCATGCCGGTTTGTCCTCCGCAAAGTCGCTTGCGACTTTGACTCCGTCTATTTCCCCATCTGAAAATGCCGCGAAGCCAATCGATACCCGTCGCAGAACACCTCCACAGTATAATCCCCCGCAGTAAGCGTAGTATTCACATCCCAATAGATAGTCACAGAAATCTCATCATTAGAATATTCCACCTGGCGGTGAGCAGTAGCCTGCACATTTGCGCCATCCATAGGGAATGTCACATTGCCTCCCAGCAAACTTCCTTCCGGAGTCACAATCCTGACATAGAAATCCTTCATGCCGGCTGCTGCTGTAGTATTCGGACTTACCGTAAAACCGACTGCCAACTGCTGAGCCTTATTGATCTTCTTCTCAGTCTTACCCTTGCGGTTCAAAGCTGAAAGATAAAGGCCTGTAATATTGAGCTTTTTGGCTTGCTTCACGGTCTGCGTCAGCTCTTCATTGCTCTTGGTCGCCACAGTCACCGCAGATGTTAATTCCTCATTGCGTGAACGCACCTCCTGCAGATCCTTCTTCAGACCCTCATTCTCTTTCGACAGACGGTCGATCTCCTCAAGATAATGCTTCAAGATACCGCGAAGAGTAGCTATCTCACCCTCCAACTCCTTGATTCGGTTGCGGTTGGCTGCATTATTGCGTTTCTCCTTATCCAATTCCTGAAGCAGGCCCTCCACCTTCATACGAGCCTCATTGTATTGCTGCACCAGCGAATCATTCTTCAGATACATCTGCTGGTCTTCATACATATTGAAATTGGCATTCAGCTCATTGAACTCATTCGTCAGCACAAGCCGATCATTGGCAAGAGCCAGCGAATCCGCACGAGCCTCAGCCTCATTGAGGCTCTCAGTCCGACTATTATTACTGTAGATCAAAACGCACACGAGAGCCACAAGGGCTATTGCAACGCCAATAGCCGTATAAAGGATCACTTTCTGCTGCTTATTCATTACGCAAAGGATTATATTTTTTTATTATTTATCACTCACAAGTTTCAACTTGCAAAGTTAATAAAAAGTTTTCAAATCCACCCCCATTTCCCGCATTTTATCTTCACACCCCTCCAAATCGCAAAGCCCCCGCCACTCCAACCGCAAAAAACAGCCCCTCACTAACCGCAAAATCCATCCGCTACTAACCGCAAAAACCCACCTCCCACAAACCGCAGCGATAGTGATGCGAACGCAGTGAGCATAATAAATCCCCTTAATAAAAAATGATTATTTTAATTTTGGCCTATTAATATCACAAAATAATCCGATGATCAATAACGTCGGAGAGCTTCTTTTGCATCTTGATCCCCTTGATCGGCAGCAGCTTTAAACCATTTCTTTGCTTCTACAAAATCCTGTGGCACCCCCTTGCCTTCTTCATACATTGCGCCAAGATTGTATTGTGCTACTGCATATCCTTGTTCTGCAGCCTTACGATACCATTTTGCAGCTTCAGCATTGTCTTGTTCTGTTCCTTTCCCCATAGCATACATATAGCCGAGTTGGGACTGTGCATTCACGTTTCCTTTCGAGGCGGCACTATCATACCATTTAAAAGCCTCCGCATCACTTTGAGCAACCCCGTTACCCTTATAGTACATGTCGCCAAGGTCGTTCATTGCACGAGGATATTCCTTTTCGGCTGCCTTGCGCATCCATTTAAGTCCCTCCTTGGAATTCGCCTTCACTCCAAGCCCGTAAGCGTACATCTCCCCAACCATAGTCTGCGCTAAAGCCACTCCTTGGTCGGCTGCCATCTGATACCATTTCAGGGCCTCCGTGAAGTCTTGTGGCACTCCATTGCCGGAATAGTAGATAAGTCCTATATTGCATTGGGCATTGCTATTCCCTTGATCGGCAGAGAGGCGAAACCACTTAGCTGCTTCATATTTGTCTTGATTCACTCCATCTCCGTTGATATAGGAGATTGCCAACTTATTTTGGGCATACGGTTCCCCTTGGTTGGCGGCAAGTCGCCACCATCTTACAGCTTCTTTCTGATTTTTCTCTACGCCTTGTCCTGATTCATACATTTCCCCGAGCCGCGTGCGAGCTTCCGGATGTTCTTTCTGCGCAGCTGATTTATACCATTTTGCAGCCTCTGCATAATTTTCCTTCATGTCATGATATTTGCCGGTAAGAAACAGAGCTTCCGGATTATTTGGCAACTGCCGGAATAGAGCCATGGCATTCTCATAGTTTTTGTTTTTCCAATCTTTTTTAGCAAGATAAAGAATGGAATCATTCCGGTTGTCTTCCGGTGACTTATGTAGCGATGCAAAGTATGCATCGGGAGCCTTCAATGTAAGTATGTAGACTGATTTTCCGCGTAGAGGCTTTTCGAAATTATATTCGAAAGGAAGGAAGTCCGGATGCTTTACAGTCACTCGTTTTGACCCGTCGCCGAGATATACAAGAAGCTCACCGTCGGAATATTCTTCTTCCCCGATTTTAACAGGACTTGTCACTGTAATGCCATCCGTCAATCGAGGTATGAATACTTTCAGCAAAGCGGTCGGATCTCCATTGATGTCATTGCGTTGGTGAGTACGCGCAGTGATATCCTTCTGATTTTCCTCAAAAGAAAGAAACTCCAGACATGACTGTGCTTGGGCATTAAACTGGCATACACTGACTAAAGCTACAAGTAGACTAAAATATCGTGACATGAGCTACAAATTTATTTTTTCTAAAATACCAGACAAAAATACTAAAATAATTCCAAAAAACAAAATATCAGTCAAAAAATCAAACAAAGCTAATTGATCCTTTATTTCAGCTGCGGATAGTCTGCAAAAAGGGATTTAAGATTGTCGAGTCTCACATAGCAGTGAAGGGTAGCCTTTGCATTGCCTTTCGACGACAAAGCCTCTAAAGGCACTTCCATGCTGACGACATGGCAATATCCTCCCATATCATTTTTCCATATATACAACCCCTTGACCATTTCTCCCGTTGTCTCTTTTATCCCCCAGTAAGGATCACACCCTTCTTCGGAAAAGATATCATATAAAGTTGCCAAAGTTGTAGCCACATCAGTCGCTTCATATCCATATTGTTTTATCTTCAAGTCAATCCCCATATCATCTTTCGAATATCCTGTCATCATCATATTTGAAATGGTCTCAACCGGATATTTCCCGGGATCATAGACCATTTCAAACTTGTCAATCGATTCTTTAGAAGGCAAGAAAACTATCTGGTTTGATAGATTGGATGTGATGAAAGAATCATTGCTCTTGATATAAAAATCTGAGAATGGAAGTTTCGAAACTTCCTTGATGGTTGCTGTTGGGATAGGCACATCTCCGGCTGAAGAAGTCTGATCTCTGAATTTCTCAATCATCAATAGCTCCAACCCCTTTTTATTCTCAATTTTCATAAGTCCCACCTTCGCAGGGAAACAGCATTCCACCAATGTCTTTCCATCCTTCGTCCAACTTGCCGTATAGACTCCCTTATTGAAATCAATAGAAAAATCCGCATCTTCCGGAATTGCCATAAAAGAGAGGTCGTTGCCTTTGGAATACTTGAATCCATCCTCTTTTACGCGCCTTATCCTGTCCGATTTCTCTTCAGAATCAAGCGTCGACAGCAACTGAGAGTATCGCTGAAGGAAATTTGCAGCCATCCCGAATTGCCTGTCTTCAAGCATCGACTCAGGGACAATGCCTTTGCCCATCGATGGAAGCATACCGACAAGAGCCAACATTAGCACAACCGTGCATTTCAAATATCTATGTTTCATGACATTCTGTGAAGATATATATGAAGCGAATAAAAATTTTTATTTTAGATAATCAATAAAGTAGTCGTAAGAAAAACCACTTTGCTCTATTCTTCTTCCGAAGAATTGGTGAGCACGATTATCTCCTCATCCTCATCTGAAGCATTTTCTTCTTCGGAAGAGTTATACATGACTACTGGCTCTGGTTCAGGTTCTTCAATAATTTCTTCCTGAGCCTCCGGTTCTTCTTTTACATCCTTTTCTTTATGTTTACGGGGTTGAGTTCCATCGGAAGATGGACCGCTATTATCGTCAAAACTTCCCGCTGCAAGAAGAAGAAAAAACAATACACATATAGATGATGCAATAATGCGAATTTTATTTTTTTTCATTTTTTATTTATTTGTTTTTGAACTATCAATAGATAAATGAGACCCACACTTCCACCTGCAAAATACATCAGCACGTCGATCCAATCAAATACTCCTGGCATCAGACCAATACCTTGCAATGCTTCAGAAGCAATACCAATAATCGGAATGATCAATGCAACAGGCAAGTACTTAGGGAATTCGAAATTCCAGATGCAACCTATAAAAACGACGTATGAGCAAGCCCACAAGCCATCCGGCAACGCATAAATAATCCAACCACTGACATCAATAGGGACATGGCCTCTTAAAAATGCAAGCCATCCGGTAGATTCGCTGATTCCGAACGCGTAAAACATTGCAAGGCTCAGAGGGCGATACAATATGTAGATAAGTCCTCCCAAAAGTATCAAGATCATAGCTATGGAGTAAGAAGCTATTTTAAGCCAATGTTCCCTATCTATTACCACAACTATAATTTTTTCTTCCAATAAGATGCTTTTGAAGGATTCTTGGCAACTTTTTCGTAGTAAGTGATCAGATTGCGAATCGATTGCTTGTGTCCGGCCTCAGCTGCTTCGGTCCAAAGTTTCTCAGCCAAAGGATAATTCTCTTTCCCCTGGTTGTAGATCAGAGTTGCGTAGTATCCCTTAGCCAATTCGTCGTTCTCTGCAATTGCTTGCTTGTAGTATTGCTCAGCCAAAGTATAATTCTTTTCATTTTCATAGATATTGCCCAGCCATCGCATAGATGGCACATGTTTGTGATTATCTATGGCCATTTTCAAATACTTTTTAGCTTGAACAGCATCTTTATTTACCCCTTTCCCGTCTTTATAATATTTCCCAAGATGTGAAAGTGTGACAGCTGACCTATCACCAAGATCGTAAGCCTTTTTTAGAAATCTGAATGCCTGATTGACATCTTGCTGATCAAGCTTTTGCCCCACTGTGGTCAGGAAAGTTATCATGCTTATACCTTCATGAACCAAATAGTCCTTTTTTATAGCATCAACGTCAATGAGAGATAAACAACGATCAAAGTTCTCATTATTCATGTTGTATGCCGACATTATAAGAAGATCATCCTGAGTAAGATGTGCCGGTGTAGCATTGCTCCAGTATTCGATTGCCTTTTGAGTGTTTTTTTTCATTCCATACCCACGATATGCCATGTCTCCAAGCACTTGCTGAGCAAAAGAATAATTTGCGTCAGATTTGTCGATCGATTTAAGAAGATCAATGATGTCGGAGGGGTCTATACCGACCATATCAGGGTTGTTTAGAGCGATCTTAGCGCGTCTGATTCGTGAATATGATGAATTATAGAGGGCATACTCCGCAAAAGCCTTTTCTGCATTTTCCTTGCCTCCTTTTACTGACAACAAGACATAATAGATATCTCCAAGCTTTTGATGAGCACTCTTATCCCCTCCGTCAAGTGCCTTCTGCAGATAACTTTTCATCATGTCGGCATCGCCATTACAAAACTTTGTAGCGCAATATACCGCAGCGTCCGGATTGCCCATTTCGGCAGCCCTTTTGATAAGTTGGCTTCCCCGAGCCTCCCCATTTGAATCCATAAGTATTTTGCCATATTCCCACATGGCTACATCATCGCCTTCAGCAATAAGCTTTTGATATTCATTTGCAGCCTTTTTTATGTCTTGCTTTGTGGCTATTCCATTTTGGAGCATGCGTGCTTTGCTGATCATGGGGACGGACATCCTGATTTCATCATTATCCGGGAAAGCTGTGACCTCAAATACCTTATCCGGGTATCCCTTGGCTTTAGCTGTCACCTCGTATGTGCCGAGGATACGCACTTTTTGCCCCGCTTTAAACTTTGCAACGGATGGCTTTACGGCATCGCCTGTAGGCTTTATCGAGAACTCTGCCTTAACCGGACTGACTATTGTCAAAGGCACTCGTATGTCCGCGTCAAGATATTCATTGTCTTTAATGAGATCTATTGGGTATGATCGTTTGTAGCCCGACGATTCCACTTCTACGTAATGGCGTCCTAATGGCAGTGAGATCACTCCCTTGTTCTTGTCGGCAACCTTGCCATCGATTTTGACAACTGAGTTTTCAACCGTTGTTATATGCAAGTTGCTTTTTTTAGTCGACTGCATTTGTAGATATTCATCCACACGTCCGCTGTTTTTTAGGTCGTCGTCAGTAATGGTAAGAGTTCCGGTTAGATCTTGGTAGCCTGCCAACGGGGAGGAAAGTTGATAAGCATATACTCCCGGCTTCAGCCTGAGAAGAAACTGCCCATTTTCTGTATGGTATGTTTCTTTATTTTCTAAACATAATGTGGCTTTAAGTACATTGCAATTCAACTTGACAGAGACTTCACCGGCAGAGATATAGTCTTCCGGTAACTTCAAGATAAGTTTATATGTAGATTTTCCTTTCAGTGGAGAAGGAAAATCATATTCAAAAGATTCGAAATCAGGGTGCTTTACAGTGATTCTTTTAGAGCCGTCTCCAAGATATACTACCAATTCGCCCGGAGTATAATCTTCGTCGCCCACTTTAAGAGGACTTGATACGACTGCATCCTGAAGCATCGGTATCTGGATTTTCAAAATGGCCGTAGGCTCTCCATTCTGATCCAATTTGCCTCTTCTTCTTGCCTCAACAGTTTTTGTATCTTCTGAAAAAGATTCAAATTGAAGCTTATATTGGGCTAAAATATTCGAGACAAATCCAATTGCAAAAAGTAACGCTATAAATATTCTTCTCATATTCTTACCGAGCAAAAATCTTTTATATATCGAAATCCGCTAAATCAAAAATCTCACTTTCAGAAAGTTGTTGCTTTTTATCTTTATCAAGATACATTGGTTGCCATGTGCGCACATGGATCTGGGGTGCTTCCGGATTAGAAAAGTCCCAGAGCATAAACACATACCCTTCATCGCTATATCTTGATGTATTCCATTCTTGTACTACTCGCACTCCGTATACGTTTGGATCCGCACTGTGTCGCTTGATGATGACATCGTCGAAATTGACGTTTATGTAGCGATTGTTTTGGAATACGCGCTTAAGGTTAGACAGATACTGCTGTTTGCTTTGTTTTGAATATTCCACAGCCGGAAGACTTGAAGTTAGAGCATCCCCACCCTTCCGTGAAGTCACGACATGGCCCGTGATAATAAGAGCATCATCAGAGAAAACTTGCTCAAGAAATTTAATGTCCTTTTGATTGTATGAAGTGCGGAAGCGCTCTACATAATCAAGTATCTCAAGGCGCTTTTCCATGTCATCAAGCTGCACCCCCTTCTCCATAATTTTCTTATAGGTATTGTTTTCAATGGAAAAGTAGACAGATGATATCTTGCCGTTACGATCAAAATTAAGGACTGCTTCTTTGTACTCCGCATCGCTGCCGTCATCTTGTGGCTTAAGGATCAAGGGAATGTTGCGAATTTGGTATCCTTCGCTTGATTTAAGTAGAGATTCCCCCACATAGCTGTCTTCCGGACGGAAATGCACATTTTCCCAAAGCATCTCAATAGACATTTCGGCATCGGGAGCCACCAATCCGGGAAGGTTCAGAGCCCTGTCATTCTCGAAAGCATTGTATACCTCTGACATAAATGCAGAAGCATTCTTCTCAATATTATTTTTGATTGTGGCATTTGAAGTGCCGTCGATGATTTCTACTTCGACTTGCGCATTTAGGCTAAGTCCGAAAGCTGCGGCAAAAAATGAAATAAAATATCTTTTAAGCATTGTTGTCATTTTGTGTTTGAAAGAGTAAACCAATATCCCGTACAGTTGGAATATTTAGTTATGTCTATTATGTTAGAATTCTTAGTATCAACGTATTGTCCATCCTTGAAATGCAAAGTTGCTATTACCTTCTCGCCGTCGATGACTACTACATAGAAGTCGTTGGCATTTCCAATAGGGAAAGATGCGCCTCCCGACAATTGCTTTGATTTGTGAAGTGATTTGATAGCCTCCACTACCTCTGCTTTTGTCTGCAACTTGCTGATATTTGCCACTGTGGGATTTACTGAAGCCACGGCTGGTTGGGATGGCTTTGTAGGAGTAGTTTTGTCTTGGGATGTTGGAGTTTCTTTTTTTACAGGCTCCTGAGCTGGCTGCCTGTCTGTAAGGGCTGCCTCTGAGGGGTGTGCTTTCTTCTCTCCTGTAAGGTCTGCTTTATTTATATAAAGCAACACTCGATATCTCGTGTCTGAGATCTTTGAGGTGATTTGACTACATTTTCCAGCAAGTTCCGAGATATCAGAAATTTTCTTTTCCGGTTTTTGTCTTTCCGCATAATAATTGTTAAGAGCTATAATCAGTTCTGAGGCAGCTTTGTCGTAGGCCTCCTTTTCTGTACTCTCTCTTGCATCGGCCGACAGATATGTATTTGTATCGCGGATAATCTTTGCTATGGTGCGATCTGTATCTATATCAGAATAGCATAGGAAAGGCATTGACAATGTTAGCAGCAATAAAATCCGTCTCATAGTCAAAAGGTGATATTATTTCATTGACATTCCCACCATATCCTTGATATGGTGGGAACATTAAGAGTAAATATGTTGATTATTACTTGTTTGCTTATTTTCATCCGACTTTGCCGATGATGACAGCTTCCTTAGAGCCATCGTTTTTAAACCATCTGCCCTGCACAAGATGACCGTTGTCCCATTCGCCGATCACATATTCGCCGGGTTGAGCCTCACGCTTTTTGGAGTCTCTTTCGTCGATGATCGTCGCTACGCTATATGTCATTGTGCCATTGCCATGAGGCTTGCCATTTTTCCATCCTCCTTTCCAAGTGCCATAGCTCAGTTTGTGAGATCCGGAAGCCTGGGTAGGTTCTGTCTGAGGCTTCTCTTTTGCAGGAGCGGTATTTTCCACCACTACGGGTTCCTCTTCCTTTGTTGTTGGCTCTGGGACTACTTCTTCTGCAACTGCTGCTGAATCAGCTACTGTCTCTGTCACAGCAGCAGGCTCAGCGGCCACTTCCTCTTCTTCCGCCTTGCCTCCCATAGCTAAGCATATCACGGTGATGATTATCGCTGCGACTACAGCTCCTCCGGCTACCCATATCCATTTTGGCAAACCTTCTTTTATTGGAGTGAGCCTTTCGCCACATACCGGACAGCAAAAATCGGAAGGGCGTTTTACTTCCACTTTGATTTTATCACCGGATGCACATTTCGGGCAATCGCCGGTCTCATCTGTATTTGGATCCGTATAATTATGATTTTCACATATTCCTGTTTTAATCTTCCCTTTTGGTTCGGGTCGACGGGATGGTGTTGGAGACATTATATAAATTTCTTTATTGGTTAATAACTATTTAATTACTCAGCATGGGAACTCCCAATGATACTTGATCTTTGATCGTTAATCGTTAATCGTTAATCACATGAACACCTTGATGGCATCCATAGCTTGAGCTGCATACCTCTTATACAGGTCATTGTTGGGAGAGCCGGCTTCAGGAAGCACATAATTTTTCATAGCGTCCTTGATTGCCTGTGCCATTGCAGCCTTCTGATTGACGTGGATTTGCTTATGGAGTTCTTGGTCTACTTTGTCCACTACGTCTGCCGAAACCTCCGGAGTGAGCAAATGAGAAGAAAGAATTCCTGTAAATGTCGGCGACAATAAGGAGAATGATTCAGCACCAAAGAAGTCGGTCACTACAAGACCCCAACCTTTATTGCCAAAATCATCTTCACCTTGACGTATGATTCCGTAGGCTACAGCAAGGAAGATATATTTGATAAGAGCATCGCCGGTCGGGCCGTTGCCTTCTCCGAAAAGTGGAGGAAGCTGCGATCCATCACCCTCGGAATGCAGAAGCACCTTGTTGGTAGTGTTAGTACTCTCATTCGAGCTATTGACGAGTTCCTCATATTTCTGCTGGAGGAATGGCATATAGTCGATAGCACGGATAGGGAATACATTCTCATACGAGATTATCGAAATCTCATCCTGACGCGGAGACTCAGTGAGCTTGAGTTTTCGGGTCTCTGTCTGATTGAATGCCTGTTCAAGCTTGATGCGCAGCTTTTCTACGAAGTCTTTCAATTCCTCATCATCTGTGTTGATATTTGGAATAGCCACAAGCATAATCGTATTCGGACCCGCTGCAGGAGTAGTAGTCGCATTTTCTGTATTGTTCATCATGCGCTTGATCTCCTGGTCATTGAGTCGAATGTAGACTTCACTATTCTTGACAAGTGTATTGGCAAACTGCCCTATTTCATCGTCGCTGCCTCCATACATCTGATATAACTGGCCGAGTACATTGAGCCCAAGTACGGGCTTGTCTCTTAGCATTTCGGCATGATAAGAAAGAATGTTCTCTTTAAGCACTCCTACTGCCGCCTCTTCAAGAGCACCCTGATTTGCCATCTTCTTTCCAGCTTTTACAAAAGATTTTGCTGCTCCTTCGGCAATATAGTCGCGCATCTTCTGGCTGAGAAGTTCCATCTTAGCCTTGTCGTGGAGCAAGTCGGAAATGAACTTATTGAGCCCTTCTACGTCTGCCACTTCTACATTTGCCATTCTCAGATCCGGCTCTGAGGCAGGAATGTTTTCTCCGATGAGTGCTGAGTATTTGTCTACATAATTCTGGTTTTTGCCAAAGAAATCCTGAATCTCACTCTGCAAGTTGGAGAATTTCTGGATTAGCTTCGGTATCAACCGGCGCTGGAATATCTGAAGGGATGCAAGATAAGTCTTGGCTTCATACTTCTTCGCAAGTGTCTTTGCATACTCTAAGAAGAGATTCCCTCTTTTCTTATTTATTAGCTGAGAAAATATTCCCGTATTTTCGTAATCCTCAAAGATATCAGCAAGGCTCTTATCGCATTGTGCGATATCATCCTCAAGCTTTATCTCGTCTGCATCCATATTTTTGGCCTTTTCCTGGAGCATCTCAAGAATCTTTTCAGATATTTTCTTCACATCGTAGACAGAATAGACACCTTGCTGCCATTGTGAGAATAGATTGTCGGATATCTTCTTGACTATTAGGTCGGCGCTGTCAGTGATCACCTGGTCATTGGCCTTCGCATGGAAATAATTTTCCACATCCTTTTCCTCTCGGAAAAATTCCTTGGGCTTTTCGCTTTTGTATCTGTCTTCAAAATATTGTTCCAAGACCTGAAGTGGATGTCCCCATTCCTTTGCAGAGTCAAAATCGTAGTCATTAGATACGGATTCCCAATACTCCTTGATCGTAGGAGGGGTCTTACCGTTAATAGGTGTCAGAATTGGGACGCTCAGTGAAAGATCAGCACCGGAAAGCTTCCAATTTTTCAAGTTTTCTCTCTTGAGATACTCATTGTAATCTTTTGCATCTTTGCGCGGCTCATTGATAAATCCGGCATCTTGATCGAAGTTCATGTAAAGGAACATCTTCAAGACATCGCGTGCGATTGTCTCGCTTGCGGCTGCGATGAGTTTCTCATCAGGATATCTCACTCGCTTTATGCCAAACGAGCCTACCGCCTTAGTGCGCGCTTTCTCCACTGGTTTGCCGGGGCGCGTATTGGTCTTGTATTCCACAAGATAATCCGGACGGTTTTCACTTCGGAAATATCTTGTCAATTCTTTCATTGCATCCGTCTCCGGAGAGAAGATTCGGAAATACATAAGGTCGGCCACAAGCTGAGGTAGCACCTTATAGGAATCCACTACTGCATTATTGCGGTTTTCATTAGTATAGACTGTAAGGCCAAACTGCTTGTTGTCGCCGGGATGGTTGAGATTGACATGCTCATATCCGTTGAGCACATCAGCCGGAAGGAATACTCCGGCATTAAGGGCAGAAAGCTCCGAAAGGGCTGCATAGCCATTTGCATGGTATCTTCCTGCGTCAGCTCCTGACGGCGCAAGCTTTTCCGGAATCATTGCAAAGACCTCTATGTTGGCATTATTGCTTTTAAGCGTCGGGTCAGAAAGCAATAGTGCCACTGCGTCTACGATAGAGCCGGAACCGGTGCCACCTGCAAGACCGGCAAATATATAGATGTTCAGATCCCCTGAATTTCCGGTCTTGGAGTTCAGGTTCTGAATCATATTTCTCACCTTGTTGATGTAGTCTCCTGCATTATGTGCAAATAAGATTCGTCCCGCACGACGTTTCTGACCGGCGGCTTTACCCACTTCTCCCATGCAAGAGCGGATGAATTCGCCGTTGCCCACTACGTGGCGTAGGCGTGGGAAACCTGCAAGATTATTGAATATTGAGTCTAAATTGACGTTTTTGATGCCAAGATACTCGTCGGGAGTGATCGCGGTGTCCTGGCCATTGACTCTCAGATCCGGATTGCCGGCAAGCTTATCCGGTGTCATGTTTTCGTCACTGTCAATATACAGGAACTTTACTGGAAGCGCATTGCGCTTCTTGATGTCGGGCTCTTCAGCCCACATCCTTTTTCGGAAATCTCGAAGCACATTGTAGCCTGTGCCTCCGATACCTATTAGAATATGATTTGCCATATATGAGGTTTGTTTAATTGTTTTTTAATTGTTATAGTCGGCGTGGACGCGGACGTGTATGTGAAGTCCTGCGAGCTCCGGGCCCCGACGATCTGCGCAATTCAGCTCTTGTGCTTGCCCTCCGGTTCATCTTTTTTGATTGGGATCTCACTATAATGAAGGCGCATATTGCTGTCTCAAAAAAAGCCACAATCAGCAATTTTGCTATCAGACGGTTGAGAAAACTGTTCAATTCTTCTGCCATGGCATGAGCTATAGTGGAAGTGTCAAAGCCTGAAAATTCGCCGGATCCGATAAGTGTGCCGAATATTGGATATTCATCTATCGCCTTATCTATGATCTCTGATGCTTCCTCTTTTGTGACGGGCAGGGCAACAGAGAATTCTTCTGGATGTATTACGCTTTCATTTATCCATATTTCGAAATTTTCTACCTGTCGCTTAAGTGCGATTGAGGCGCATAGTGGGATAAACTGCAAGCAGAGTAGTATTCCGAGGATGACACCTATGGCAATGCTTGCGGGCGAAAATACTGCCTTAGGGTAAAACCCACGTATGATAGCAAATAGAAGCGCTACAAATGCCACCGCTATGATGATTCCCACAGCCACAGACCATCCGGCATAATGCATTATTTCCGGAAGTATCAGGAAGCCATCGAAAAGGCTACCGAATATAAGGGTAGATATCATAATAAAATAAATTGTCTCAAAATGTAAGTAAAATGGTCTGCAATGGCAAAGTTACAATTATTTTTCCAATTAAGCAACACCTTTTAATATTTTACATCCTTTTTTCATTAAAAACTCTCCAAAAACTCATCTCGAGGCTTTTCTCTCAATTTATTTCTCCCACTTTAGAGTTACATTCTCATAATTTGCCAAGTCCGCTTCCGTCGTTTGTATTTGTCAAAATTTATTGCTAAATTTGCAAGAAAAAGAGATTTATGGAAGATAAAGAAAGAGCAACTCCCACCAAACTCAACAAGAAGATCACGGAAATAGTCAATGACACCGCCGATTCCATCGAGAATAGGATCGAACGCGTCATAGCTCTTCATGATTCTATGGAGGAGCTCGAGAAAAAGGAAAGGCTGAGGGTCGAAGCGGCATGCTTCGAGGCACTCATCGAAATGCTGATCGCAGAGCACGCCAATCTCAGCAACGCTGCCGACCTTCTGGAGCTATACGCGCTTCTGGCAGAAACGTATGCGGAGCTGAACGATAACCGCCCTGTCAAGGATATCGCCTACAAGGTGCGCGACATCATACGCTGCGAGGAGGCGACTTGGGAGGTCCTTGAGGAGACCGTGCCACGTATCATCGACGCCGTAAACGATACAGTCTACAACCACGCATCCTACGATCTGACTCTTATGTTCCTGCGAAAGGCCTTCAAGGAGGGAAAACTCGACGAAGAACTAAAGGGGCGCGCCAGGCGACTGCTGAAGCTCAGGATCCTCCTTGAAGATCCAGGATATTTCGACGGTTTCTTCTCCAAGGAGCTTCAGGATGCCATTGCTGCTCTTTTCTCCTCCGACGAACTGATGAAAATTATTATGAACCCAAGCGTTGGCACCCTAAGATGCGACCCCGTCGAATACACTTTCAGATGGGAAAACATATACCACGAAGTGGAACGCCGCCTCGACGAGCGCTTTGCCAATGCGCCGCGCCACATGGGATTCTGCTTCAAGTACTGGAGCGCCAAGCGCGAGCTCCTGAAGGAAGAATATGGCATCGACTGGAAATCCCCTGCACAGATGAATCCGCGCGTTATGTTTGATTGAAAAACCTTCATTAAAATCCCGAGCAATGACTACAGAATCGCTTACAGCCACGTTTCTACGCCTTCTGGAACTCAACGACAGCAATCCGGCTGTCTCTGATAAGATATTCGAAATAATCAGCAACGCTCCTGACAGCGGAGAGCGCGACGGCCTGATGGCGTTGCTGCTCTATGAAGGGATAGGAGTTCCCGCCGATCTTGACAAGAGCTTCGAGTATGCGGAGAAGGCTGCCTTTGAGGGTGATGACCCTCTTGGATACTATGTATTGGGCCACATGTGCGACAAGGCAGAGACTCCCGACCAGGCAGAGGGTGGCCCCCGCCAGAAATACGACCATTACGATGCGGAAAACTTCTACGAAAAATGCGCTGAGAAGGATAGCTACTGGAAGAAGTACGCCTGCAACTGGCTCGGAGACCACTTCCTGAATATGGCAAGGGGCGGTGATCCGGAGGTTGGTATAGAATATCTTGAGCAAATTGCAGAAGATAATGTAGAAGCGGCAGGAAAGCTCAGCGATTATTTTTGGGACTTAGTGATGCCCGACTATACTGACGACAAGGAGCGCACCGAAGCTCTTTTCCGATGGACTCAAAAGGCAGTCGAGCTTGACGAAGACGACGAGGAATATCTCTACCGTCTCGGATGGCTGTATGCCGACGGCATAGGATGCGAAAAATCGTTCCGGATGGCATTGAAATACTTCGAACTCGCATTCTTTGCCGGAGACTGGCGTGGTGCCGAATCCATAGCCAACATTCTTGAGGAGCATCTTGACGAAAGTCACGACCTGACCCCGGATGAAGAAAATGAATACCGCTCCGACATAGAAAAGTGGCGCCGGCGCGCCGCCGACATGAAGGCTGAATCCGACTCCGAAGACTTTGACCCATCAATTGAAGAAGACTGATTCTACCGATAATGGCAATCCGAACAAGACATCGAATAGAAAATGCCATGGCGCAAGTAAAATTTTGAGATATGGGGATTTTTCCGTAATTTTGCAGAATGAATTACGTAACGCATACTTTATCCAATGGTCTGCGCGTCGCTATGTGCCGGACCGATGCCAAAGTGGCATATATCGGTGTGGTGGTGGGCAGTGGTAGCCGCGACGAACAGCCCGAACGCCATGGTCTCGCTCATTTCGTGGAGCACACCATTTTCAAAGGAACGTGGAAAAGACGCTCCTCTGCCATCTCTGCGCGCATGGAAAGCATCGGCGGAGAACTCAATGCAAGCACCTCGAAAGAAAGCACTATAATCTACACCACCGCTCCTGCCGGATATGCTGACCGCGCTATCGAACTTCTTGCCGACATTATAGCCAACTCTCTCTTCCCCGAACATGAGATTGCCACTGAGCATGAAGTGGTCATTGAGGAGATAAAGTCTTATCTCGACACTCCCTCTGAAAATGTCTACGACGAATACGAAGAGCGAATCTTCAAAGGCAATGCTCTCGCTCATAATATTCTCGGCACTCCGGAAAGTGTCCGTGCTCTGACCGGGCGCGAATGCCGTCAGTTTCTCGATCTCAATTATACCCCGGGCAATATGGTGGTATATATTTCTGCTCCTGATGATCCTGCAAAAATGGCGAAGAGAGTGGAGAAACATTTCGGGCTTCTTAACTTCCCTTTCCGTCGCCCTACACGCATCATCCCTCCTGAATTGCCACTTTTTGACGAAGTCATTGACAACAATGGATTTCAAGCTCATACCATCTTCGGCACTCGCACTGTAAGCCGCAACGACCCGCGTCGTTTTGCCCTCTATTTGCTGAATAATTATATCGGTGGGCCATGCATGAGCAGCCTGCTTAATTCCGAACTTCGCGAAAAGAGAGGTCTGGTATATGCCGTCGACAGTTTCAACTCATTGTTCAGCGACACCGGTCTTTGGTCCGTCTATATAGGCTGCGACAAGAGCAATGTGAAGAAATGCCTGTCAATTGTGCGACGAGAGCTTGATAAGTTGGCTCAACACACTATGTCCGACCGTATGCTCGACAAAATCAAGACCCAATATTGCGGACAGCTCCTCGTCAGCACCGACAACCGCGAGAATATGGCTATCAACATGGGCAAGAGCCTCCTCTTCCGCGATGCCATCTACGACATGTCGCACACTGCTGAACGCATCCGTGCCGTCACTGCCCTACAGCTTCGGGAAGCTGCCGAGCTCCTCTCTCCATCCCGCTGCTCTCGACTCACCCTCTTATAAGTGAATTATGCATTATGAATTATGAATTATGCATTGATAAGATAAATCTCGGTAAGCGTCCCGTGATGCTCGCTCCGATGGAAGATGTCACAGACCCTTCATTCCGGCTTATTTGCCGCGAACAAGGGGCTGCGATGGTCTACACGGAATTCGTGTCGGCGGAAGCCCTCGTGCGAAACATTAACTCAACTACTCGCAAACTGACCATCGACGACCGCGAACGTCCTGTGGCAATCCAAATCTACGGTCGCGAACCGGAAGCTATGGTTGAGGCGGCAAAGATTGTGGAGCAGGCTCATCCCGACATCCTCGATATAAATTTCGGTTGCCCCGTCAAGAAAGTGGCTGCCAAAGGTGCCGGTGCTGGTATGCTGCGCAATCCGGATAAGATGCTCGCGATCACAAAGGCTATAGTGGAGGCTGTCAGTATCCCGGTGACGGTCAAGACCCGCCTCGGCTGGGACTGCGAAAACAAGATCATCACCGACCTTGCCCCTCGACTTCAAGACTGCGGAATAAAGGCTCTCACGATCCATGGCAGGACCCGCTCGCAGATGTATACCGGAGATGCCGACTGGACCCTTATCGGAGAAGTGAAAGCTGACCCTCGCATGGAAATCCCCATAATAGGCAACGGCGACATCAAGACTGCTCAACAGGCTAAAAATGCTTTCGATACGTATGGTGTCGATGGAGTGATGATCGGACGCGCAAGCTTCGGAGCTCCATGGATATTCAGGGAGGTCAAGGAATACTTGGCTACCGGGGTCATTCCCGAAATCGCTACGCAAGAAAAGTTCTCACTCCTCCGCCGTCAGATTCGTGAATCAATCGACCGTATAGATGAATACCGTGGGATACTCCATGTCCGACGTCATCTCGCTTCCACCCCACTTCTGAAAGGGATTCCCGATTTCCGCGAGACTCGTATAAGACTTTTGCGCGCTGAGACGGAAGAAGAACTCGAAAATTTGTTATTAGAAATAGAAGAGAATTTTTTTACTGATTCTTCATACAGGTCGGAGACCTGTTGATTATAAGGAAACCCCAGACTTCAGTCTGGGGCATCAGTCACAACAGCGCAGTAGCCTCGGAGAGGCGATTTATTGTAAAAATTTTGATTTAATTATGATATTACCAATATGAAGATTCGTATACTTTTTATTTTGGCTCTCCTTATGAGCTGCCTTCCAATGAGCGCCAAGCAGTTTACCCTACCCGTAGGTCAATTCTCCAAAGTTAGCGTCGACGACAACGTCAACGTGGTGTATGTTGGCGCCGACGGAAGTCCAAGCCGTGTCACATACGAAGGCGACCAGAAATACGCTAAAGCCTTTATCATCACTCATAAGGGCAATAAGCTCCGCATACAAGTGGAAACCATGTATGTCGACGACCCGGAGCTCCCTACCCTCTATGTCTATTCTGATTTCCTTGAAAATGCGTCGCTTTCATCCGAATCTACACTGACGCTGAAATCTGTAGCCCCGGGAAGTAAGCTGGAACTTTCCGTGATGGGAAATGGATCGATCGACGCTGAAGGAATCCGCGCTACAAAGATTGGGGCGGCCATCAAGTCAGGGAATGGGACTATCTCAATTTCGGGCCATTGTCAGCAAGCCAATTTTTCAATGGTCGGCAACGGTACAATACAAGCCGATCGTCTTGAGGCTACTAACGTAAACTGCAAGATGCTCGGCAACGGGTCTATCGGGTGTTGGCCCGTTGAAAAACTTAAGATAATGGGTATCGGCAACACCAAAATCTACTACAAGGGTTCTCCTGAAATTGAAAAGAAAGGTGGAGGAAAACTTTTCCCACTTGAATAAACACTGTCTTGACTCTAATGAGCGAGCTTAAGACCAAAACAGCAAAGACCCTGAAATGGAACACCATCGATCGTGTCGCAACTCAGGTGCTTTACGGACTCAGCGGAATCGTTCTTGCTGATTTGCTGAGCAAACAGGACTTCGGCCTTGTCGGAGTCCTTGCCGTTTTTCAGGCATTTGCTATCCTATTTGTCGATTCAGGATTTGGCTCAGCTCTTCTTCAGAAAAAGAATCCGGATGAGGATGACTATAGCACCGTCTTTTGGTTTAACCTCGGTGTCAGTGTGGTCATATACGCTATCCTCTACATCTGTGCCCCTCTCATAGCAAGCTTCTTCAATGCCCCTCAGCTTACGGCTTTGAGCCGCGTGATGTTTCTTACATTTGTGCTCACGGGGTTGGGAATAGTGCAGACCAACCGGCTAATGAAGCAAATGGATGTGAAGCAGATAGCAATAGCCGACTTATTTGCCCTCTCAGTCTCCGCATGCCTTGGCATCGCATTGGCATGCGCAGGTTTTGGAGCTTGGGCTATAGTGTGGCAATCTGTTGCTCTCGCAGCCTTAAAAAGCGGATGGCTATGGATGACGGGCAACTGGATTCCTAAGCCCGTATTTTCGCGTAAGTCACTGATGGATATACGCAATATTGGTATCAGCGTATTCATTTCTCAGTTTTTCAATACTCTTTTCCTCAATATCTATCCTTTCATAATTGGCAAATGGTATTCGCTGTCGCAGCTCGGCAGTTATAATCAAGCTGACAAATGGAGCAAAATGGGAAGCGCTTCCCTATCGCAGATTTTGACTTCCTCATTTGTCCCCCTGCTCGCAAGAGTACAGGATGATATAGCCACATTTCATCGCTATATGCAGCGTATCGATCGCTTTACTGCCCTATTGGCATTTCCCGGTTTGGCTTTATTGGCAGCCTGTGGCGGCAGCATCTTCCACTTCCTTTTTGGCATTAAATGGGACGAGGCGATACCCCTCTTCCAGATATTATGCATCCGAGGGATAGGAACCGTATTCATCTCCCTCTACAGCAACTTCATGATGGCTCTTGGACACGGCAGACAGATAGTGGTGGTGGAAATAGTCAAGGATATCTCCACTGTGGCAGCATTGTTTGCTACCGTCTTCACAATGAACCTTGAAATCATAGTCTGGGGACAGCTTGCCGCCACGGTGGCTACATGGATAGTGGCCGGTATCATAGCATCGCATACAACCCGATATTCACTTTGGCAATTGGCGTGCGACATGCTTCCTTTCGTCGGAGCTACAGTTGCCGGATGCTGCGCTATCTATTTTCTTCCGGCGTTGCATGGCGAGATATCTCAGATTCTCAACATCACCTCCCTGCTTCAACTATGCCTGCAGCTTATAGTGGGAGGATCAGTCGTCGTCGCTGTCCTCGCCCTGCTTAGGGTTCCTGAGCTAAAAGAAGCTTCAGACATCCTGAAGAAAAGGATTGCGCATTAAATAATACAAAAGCACCCCATAGCTCCCTTTAGTAACAGAGCACTCTCCGAGTGCGCTCACACACGTCTTTATAAGCAAAAAGGAGCAACACAGAAATCTGCATTGCTCCTTTTTTATTTCCATCATTAACCTTTCAAGAACCCACTATAATCGATCGCTTATCGTTTATAGTTGATCGTTATAATTGATCGTTAATCGTTAATCGTTAATAATACTTCCCAAAGTCCACCTGCGACATGTCGCCACAATCGATGAATGACTCGTGGAGCGCAAAGGCTGCGTGGAGATGATGTGGAGTGTGTGCCTTGACTCCCTTGTTGGCAAGCTTCAGGTAGTCCCACATGATTTCCTTATACATTGGATGCACGCAGTTTTCGATGATTGTCTCTGCTCTCTGGCGTGGATCTTTTCCGCGAAGGTCTGCTACACCCTGCTCTGTGATAAGCACCTTGACTGAGTGTTCCGAGTGGTCGATATGCGAGCACATTGGTACGATGGCTGAGATCTTTCCTCCCTTTTGCACTGACGGGCAAGAGAAAATCGAAAGGTATGCATTGCGAGTGAAGTCGCCTGAACCGCCGATACCATTCATCATCTTGGTGCCGAGCACATGGGTAGAGTTCACATTGCCATAGATGTCTGCCTCCAATGCAGTATTCATTGAGATGACTCCGAGGCGACGCACTACTTCCGGACTATTGGAGATTTCGCCTGAACGGAGAAGGATCTTATCGCGGAAGAAGTCGATGTTTTCCATAAAGTGGAGCATAGCATCGTCTGAGAATGTCATGGCGCAAGTAGACGCAAACTTGCAGTGTCCCTGCTCCATAAGTGTCATGACTGCATCCTGGATTACTTCGGTATACATCTCAAACGGTGGAATCTCAGGATTTTCTCCCAAACCATAAAGCACTGAATTAGCTACATTGCCCACTCCCGACTGGATAGGAAGGAACTCCTTGGGAAGCATTCCCGAGCGAAGCTGCTGCACGAGGAAGTTGCATACATTCTCACCAATCTGGTGTGTTACTGCATCAGAAGGAGTAAACGGCTTCACGCCCTCAGAAGCATTGGACGGTACGACACCGATGATCTTCTTCGGATCAAGATGGAGCACTGTCGAACCAATTCGGTCAGAAGGCTTGTAGATTGGAATCTCACGGCGGTGAGGAGGATCCAATGGCACATAGTTATCATGGAAGCCGCGGAATGAAGTCTTGTAGTAGCTCGAATATTCAAGAATTATTTTCTTTGCCACTTTTGCTATGGTTGGAGTCATACCAAGACCGGCACCAAGCACTACGTCGCCGTTGGGGCTCATCTCTGTCACTTCGATGATTGCCACATCGATGTCGCCAAAGAAGCCATAGCGGATGTCCTGAGCCATCATGCTCAGATGTCCATCGAAATAGTTGATTGCCTGGGCGTTGATTGCCTTGCGTGAGTCACTGTGTCCCTGATATGGAGTGCGGATGGCGATAGCGTCGGCTCTTGCCAGTTCGCCGTCGACATGATCGTTGGTAGATGCTCCCGTGAAGAGGTTGATCTTGAAGGGGAGTCCTTTTTCATGGAGTTCTCTGGCGCGCTGTGCCAAAGCAACTGTTACAACTTTTGGCGTACCGGATGCTGTGAAGCCCGACAGACCTACATTATCACCGTTTTTGATGTAGGAAGCAGCCTCTTCGGCCGAAATAAAAGGGATGCTCATTTGTAACAAACAGATTTATTGTGTAATTTTGTAGTCTGATTAGTAACTTTGAAGCCTAATCAGTAATTTTTGTACAAATTTAGGAAATATCTTTCAAACTTCAAATAGTATGGACAAAGTTTTTCGCCTTGCTGACGATAAAAATTGCACTTTTTCTAAAAAAGTGCGCATAGAGACCTACGGTTGCCAAATGAATGTGGCAGATTCCGAGGTGGTAGCCTCTGTTTTGGGCATGGCTGGATACGAACCCACCGACAACGACGATGAGGCATCTGCCATTATATTCAATACATGCTCCATCCGCGAAAATGCGGAGCAAAAGATCTATCAGCGCATAAGCCACTGGAAGGCTTACCGCCGAAAAGCCGGACGCAAGATCATCATTGCTGTCATCGGATGCATGGCGGAACGCCTGAAGAAGACCCTCATCGAAGATTATGGCGTCGACGTCGTCGCAGGCCCTGACAGCTATCTCCAGTTGCCCGAACTCTTCGCCGCCGCTGAAGCCGGTGAGAAGGCCATCGACATAGACCTCAGTCTGACGGAGACATACCGAGACGTGCTCCCTCGGCGGATAGGCAATGCCGGCGTGAGCGGATTCATTTCCATCATGCGCGGTTGCAATAATTTCTGTTCCTACTGCATCGTCCCCTACACTCGCGGACGCGAACGCTCGCGTGAGCCGGAAAGCATACTCCGTGAGCTCGCCGATCTTCGTGAACGAGGCTTCAAGGAAGTCACCCTGCTCGGACAAAACGTAAATTCCTACTCCTTCCAAAGTAGTGAGCACACTCCGTGTGCGTCCCCACGCGTCAATTTCCCGACTCTTCTTAAGATGGTGGCCGAGGCCGCCCCCGATATGCGCATACGCTTCACCACCTCCCACCCAAAAGACATGAGCGACGAGACTCTCGAAGTGATGGCTTCCCATCCAAACATTGCCCGCCATATCCATCTCCCGGTGCAGAGCGGTAGCAACAGCGTATTGAAAGACATGAACCGAAAATACACCCGCGAATGGTATCTCGACCGCATAGCTGCCATACGCCGTATCCTCCCTGATGCCGGTATCTCCACAGATATGTTCACCGGATTCCACAATGAATCGGAAGAAGATTTCGAGCAGACCCTCTCGCTGATGAAGGAAGCCGGATTCGACAGCGCATTCATGTTCAAATATTCTGAGCGCCCCGGCACATTTGCATCGCAACATCTTCCCGACAATATCCCTGAGGAAGTAAAAATAGAGAGACTCAACCGCATGATAGCCCTACAAAACGAACTGAGCCTCGAATCAAACCGCCGCGATGTCGGCAAAGAGTTTGAAGTGCTCGTGGAAGGCGTCTCCAAACGCAGTTCCGACGAGCTATTCGGACGCACATCGCAAAATAAGGTAGTCGTCTTCCCAAGAAGCACCTACAAACCCGGCGACTTCATCCGCGTTCGCGTCACAGACGCCTCTTCCGCCACCCTCCGCGGAGAAACCATAAATTAGCATGACATTCCCCCCAGTTATTATGTTTTAAGTTACATATCCCGATTTGTAGCTGACACATGATTTCAGTTCTGTATCCTGATTTGTAGCTGACACATGATTTCAGTTCCGTATCCCGATTTGTAGCTGACACATGATTTCAGTTCCGTATCCCGATTTGTAGCTGACACATGATTTCAGTTCCGTATCCCGATTTGTAGCTGACACATGATTTCAGTTCTGTATCCCGATTTGTAGCTGACACATGATTTCAGTTCTGTATCCCGATTTGTAGCTGACTTGACAGCTCGGAGAGCTGTAATCATGCCAAAACCCCGGACTTCAGTCCGGGGCACCCTCAGCAAAAGCTCAGTAGCCTCGGAGAGGCGCTTTATGGTATCATCCTGATTTTGTAAAAATAAAAGCCCGCCATTCAGCGGGCTTCTCTTTTATTAAGATACGAACACGAGCTTTACTCCAGGTCGCATCCAATTATGCATTATGCATTAAGAATTATGCATTATCAAATAACTATCTTCACTGTCTCTTTCCCATTGGTCACCACATAGACTCCGGCTGAGACTGCAATGCGTCCGGCATTCTCAATGCAGCCCGCTTTGCTGCCATCCATCGTATAGATTTCCGCAGGAGAAGCCGTATAGTCTACCACAATGCTACTCCCCTCACGATGCACTCTCAGTGAAGAAGCTCCTGTATCGCTCCAGACTCCCTCTACTTCAGTCACATCCAAAGTGGCGATTGAGACATAGCAGTTGGCAGCGACGGTCACTGTGCCGGCGGCTGCGCTGAAAGATGGAGTTGTATTATATGATTTTGATACGATCTGATAAGCGGCATCATCTTTCTTGCCGAAGTTCACATTGACTGTTATTTCCTTATCGCTATTAGGATTCATTACAGTGATCAGCTCTTTATCCCCGGCTTTGGAGATCATAGTGCGGCCTTCAGCCCAATTCGCCTGACCGCAATTATTCTCAAAAGAAGCTGTCTCTGCAAAAAGATCGGTATTGTTGTTGCGTATTGCTATCAGTTCAGAATAGTTGTCATAGAGACCCCTTCTGTTGGAATCATCCATAAGATTCCAGCGCACCGTCTTAGGATCTGTGTTGTTGCCGCCGTCACTGTTCTTGGTATTGTCATAGTTGCCAAGTTCGGAGAATTGCCATATCATGTGCGCTCCCGGAGCAAGAATCATCTGCGCAGCAGCAGAGCCTAAGCGATGCATTGAGTTGACAATATTACCCTTCACGCCTGAGACGCCCCATTGATTCTGCTTGTAGGCGAGACGCTGCTCGTCGTGGCTCTCAAGATAAGATACTGTAGATCCCCAGAGGCGATTGTCATCTTTAGGAGCATACATGCGGTTTAGATTGCTGTCGCTCTGATATCCCATGGCATACTGGCATCCGGCTTCGTTCACATTTGCCCAATTGAGCTGTCCGGTCTCTGCCATGGCATTCTCTTCGCGGGCTGTCGCAAGATTCTCATTGATGAAATATCCGTTGGGATTCACTGCCTCCACCACTTCCTGGAGCTCTTTCATACGGTCAATACGCGACTGATTGTAGGCATTTGTAGCAGCATCTCCGGAATTGGAGTATGAGTCATTGTTGCCAAGACCTTTCACAAGGTCGAAGCGGAATCCGTCAAACTTATATTCCTTCATCCAATATTCAAGAACATCCTTCCACTGCTCCTGCACCATCGGGAAACCCTGGTTCCAATCGTTGAGCACGCTGTAGGCATGCGGAGCATTCACATTGTAGAAAGGATTCTCACTTGGTGTATACATCTGATACCAAGGATGCAGACCATCACTCTGATTGAACACCATATCAAGGATCACAGCCATCCCGTTTTGATGGCATATATCAATAAATTCCTTGTAATCGTCCGGAGTGCCGTATGCCTTGTCTGGAGCGAAATAGAAGTTCGGATTATAGCCCCAAGAAATATTTCCGTTAAATTCCATTATGGGCAGCACTTCAATCGCATTCACCCCAAGTGTCTTCAGGTAAGGAATCTTCTCGATTGCCATACGTACCGTACCGTTTCCGTTGGCTTTCCCTTCTGTGCCGGTGAAGTCGCGGAAAAGCAGCTCGTAAATGATAAGGTCAGATCGAGCAGCCCCCTTAAAATCCTTCACCTGCCAATCATAGTCGTTGATGTTGCCTTGATATATTGCCAAGGGTAGCCCATCAATAACGTCGAAGGGATAAGCCGGGAGATCTGGATATACGTCAGTGGTGATGTATTTATCATTCCATGGGTCAAGTACAAGACGTGCGTATGGGTCACTGACCTTCTGGTTGCCATCAACAAGGAAATAATAGCCATACTGCTTTGTATTGTCAAGGCCATCTACTGTCACCCAGAAATAGCGCATTCCGTCCACATCCTGATATCTCATCACGTAAGCATTATCAGGTGCATAGCTATTCCATGCCCCGATAAGCACTACGTTGCTCTTTCCGGGAGCTCCCAAGCAGAATGTAACACTGCCGTCAGAATTCTTCACAGGACCCATTTTCGGAGTGCCACCGGGATAATTCTCAGCCTTCGACTCTTCGATGAAAGTATAATTCTTCACGTCAGTCACAGTCTCCCCTCCGGCAGTGGCTATAGCCTTCACTTCATAATTGCCGGCGCCGGGGAAAGTATAGTCCACGGTAAGGAGATTTGAACCCTTCACAGAGCCGATTTCCTTATCATTCACACTCAAAGTGATATCAGCCGGTTTTGTAGTGCCCACTTGAAAAGTAACCTGTGCTGTCGAAGGAGTGACTATAGAGCCGGTCAATCCTGATTGTATCGCTATCTGCAGGCCCGAATCCAGCACATCGATAAAGATATCTGAATTACCCTCTCCCTTGCCTTCCTTTGATTTGTCGGCAGTGCGGAATACAAACGCCAGGCGTGTCACATTTACCGCCGGGTCAGTGATGCCATAATACTCACGTATATCCCCGATATAAAGTTGCCAAAGGTTATCGCTGACGTAAGTAAGCTGATATTTATCGGAATTGTCTCCCCATGAGGGCGCATTCACCCAGTTTTGACCATTGCTGAGGCAAGCGCCCGTATGAGCATACACCTTAGCAGTGGCAGGAAGTCCCATCAGCCCCTTGTTGCCCTGGTCGGCATGAAAAAGGATCTTCACATCCTTCGAATCCTCCTGCAGCGGAGTCGGATCAGAAGTCACCTGAGCACTGACTCCCGCCACAGCTGCCAGCATCATCAGCAGCCCAATCAAATAAGTTTTCATCATAAAAGAATATATCAAAATTGCAAT
>JAIDTL010000046.1 GCA_029060725.1 Muribaculaceae bacterium
ACAAAGGGTCGGACCATGCCTAAAAAATTGGGTGGTTATGACCGGAATGGCTGGGTGGTCTTCACCGGAATATCCACTAATCGGAGTAGTCAAGGACCAGACGGCCTCCGATGTTTGCAACGGCGACGTGTTCATCTTCATAGGGACCAGCCGCAGGCTATGAAGCTTCTGCATGCCGAGGACGGCGGGATTTTTGTACGTCTAGCGTCTAGAGGCGGGGCGCTTCCGCATACCCGAGTACGACGAGTACACAAAAAGCTATCCGATAGAGTGGCGCGACCTGGTGGTAATGGTGGAGGGGATCGCGGAGGATCCGGCCTCGAGACTGCGTAGGCTGCGTGCCGAGCGCACTACTATCATGTCTGAGAAATTGCTCCCACATGTAGGGAAAAAGCCGTTTAAATAGTTACGTATATCATTGATTTCTCGTATCTTTGCAACATAAAACCAGCAGCCTATGACGACCGAAGAGATACTTCTGCAGACAGTGTCCTCGTTGACGAAGACCAACGAGGAACAGGGCCGTCAGATAGCTGAGCCTTTTCACATAGACCATCGCTTTGCTGCTCCAGAGATAGTAAAGAAAATGACAATTCAGGCCCGATGGCAATGGTTGGCACTAAGCGATCACTTACCTATTGAAATTGAACTTAATAATCTTTTTGAGAAATGAAGATACTGAGTTGGAATGTAAACGGTGTGAAGGCGCGTCTGGAGGCTATAAATCGGCTGGTTGGTTAGTTTGGGCCTGAACTGATGTACTTCCATAAAGTTCGAAAGAAAGGAGCTTTTCTGACGCAGATCCTCGGGTATATGGGTTGGCTTTTGATTATGGATGACGGTCTTTTCGGTGGAGTCAGAATATCTGAGTGCTCTGAATATCAGTTTGGCTATAAACACTATGTCAAATTATAGACGTTGGCAAATATATTGTCAAACTTAACGACTGGAACTAAATATTAAGCACGATGAAAGAAGATAAAGTTATAATTCCGATTTCTAAAGATTTAGTCTATGATGTACGACAGATCATCGAGAATGGCCTTCAGCAGGCATTCTTTTCGACAAGTGCCATTGCGCTTGCTACCTATTGGAATATCGGTCGGCGAATAGGCGAAGAGGAACAAAAAGGTAATATCCGCGCTGAATAAGGTACTCGGCTTATTGCAAAATTAGCGGAGAATCTTACCCTTGAATTTGGAACCGGTTATAATAAGAGAAACTTAGCATACTACCGTCAATTCTACTTAACATTCAAGGATTTGGAGATTTTGCACACACGTGTGCAAAATTTGACAGGAGTCATATCCGAAGATTGTTGTCTGTGGCTGATGAAGAGTCAAGGAATTTGTATCTGATGCAAGCTTCGGAAGATATGTGGAGTGTAAAAACTCTCGATAGAAATATCAACTCCCAGTATTACGAGCGCCGTCTTGCCGAACAGAGGAAACATCCGAAGGAGGTGCTTCCGAATGCTATCGCACCATATAAGGAGTCTGACCCGTTGGAGTATATCAAGAATCCGACCGTGGCGGAGTTTATGGGATTTCAGCGTGACACTAAATACTCAGAATCAGAACTCGAACAGGCACTGATTGACAATCTCGAAAAATTCATTCTCGAACTCGGTAGAGGATTTGCTTTTGTTGAACGTCAGCAACACATTACAACTGAACTGGATGATTTCTATATCGACCTTGTCTTCTATAACTTCCGCATGAAACGGTTTGTGATTTTTGAGTTGAAAACCCACAGGATGAACCACGGAGATGTAGGACAGTTAGATATGTATGTCAGAATGTACGATGACCTGATGAAAGACCCAGACGACAACCCCACAATCGGCGTACTTCTATGCACTGATACGGACTATACCATTGCTAAGTATTCTGTTCTGAACGATAGCAATCAACTGTTTGCTGCCAAATATATGACGTATATGCCGACAAAGGAAGAGTTGCGTCGTGAGATTGAACGACAGAAACAATTTTTCCTCGATCACCATAAAGATAATTGACAATAAATAAAAGGAGGGTAGCAGGAAAGCTACCCTCCTTCTATTTGGAGTTTATTCTTTTTCTTATTTACTTCACTTCTTCGAAATCAACGTCTGTGACGTCTTTTTCATCGGGGTTAGGAGCCTGTTGCTGAGCACCCGCACCTGCTGCACCAGCCTGCTGCTGTGCTGCGTAGATGTCCTGTGCGGCTGCCTGAAGTGCATCGCTAAGAGCCTTTTCAGCTGAGTCGATGTCTTCTACAAGCTGCTGTTTATGAACTTCTTTCAAACGATCAAGAGCTGCATTCACCGGAGCAAGTTTATCTGCCGGAATCTTGTCGCCAAGTTCTTTAAGCTGCTTCTCTGTCTGGAAGATCATAGAGTCAGCGTGGTTGAGCTTGTCTACACGTTCCTTAGCCTTCTTGTCAGCTGCTTCGTTTGCCTTAGCTTCATCACGCATACGGTTGATTTCAGCTTCAGTAAGACCGGAAGAAGCCTCGATACGGATTGACTGTTCCTTACCAGTAGCCTTATCCTTTGCAGTCACGTTAAGGATACCGTTGGCGTCAACCTCAAATGTAACTTCAATCTGCGGAACACCACGTGGTGCCGGTGCAATACCACCAAGGTTGAATTCACCAAGGAGTTTGTTGTCGGCTGCCATAGGACGCTCACCCTGAAGAACGCGGATTGTTACCTCGGGCTGATTGTCAGCTGCAGTAGAGAATGTCTCGCTCTTACGAGTCGGAATTGTAGTGTTTGCGTCGATAAGCTTAGTCATCACGCCACCCATAGTCTCGATACCGATTGACAATGGAACGACATCAAGAAGAAGCACATCCTTTACATCACCGCTAAGTACACCACCCTGGATAGCTGCACCGATTGCAACAACCTCATCAGGGTTGACAGACTTATTAGGTTCTTTTCCGAAGATTTGTTTTACTTTCTCCTGAATAGCAGGTATACGAGTAGAACCACCTACGAGGATCACTTCATTGATTTCGCTTGCGCTAAGACCGGCATCCTTAAGAGCCTGGATACATGGAGCTGCCACAGCATCAATAAGTTTCTCAGAAAGCTGCTCAAACTTAGCACGAGTCAGAGTCTTTACAAGGTGCTTCGGACCGGAAGCAGTTGCAGTAATATAAGGAAGGTTGATTTCAGTAGATGTAGAGCTTGAAAGTTCCACCTTAGCTTTCTCAGCTGCTTCTTTAAGACGCTGCATAGCCATCGGATCCTGACGAAGATCTACACCCTCATCTTTCTTAAACTCATCAGCGAGCCAGTCGATAATAACGTGGTCGAAGTCATCGCCACCAAGGTGAGTGTCACCATTAGTTGACTTAACCTCAAATACGCCATCACCAAGTTCGAGGATAGAGATATCGAATGTACCGCCACCAAGGTCGAAGACAGCGATCTTCTGCTCAGTCTGGCTCTTGTCAAGACCGTAAGCAAGGGCAGCTGCAGTCGGTTCGTTGACAATACGACGTACCTTAAGACCAGCAATCTCACCGGCTTCCTTAGTAGCCTGACGCTGAGAATCGTCGAAGTAAGCAGGCACTGTGATGACTGCCTCTGTCACTTCTTGACCAAGATAATCCTCAGCCGTCTTCTTCATCTTCTGAAGAATCATAGCAGAAATCTCCTGCGGAGTATAGTCTCTGCCATCGATATCTACCTTCGGAATATCATTCTGGCAAACTACTTTATAAGGAACACGCTTGATCTCGTCTTCAACCTGAGAGCATTTCTCACCCATGAAGCGCTTGATCGAATAGATAGTTCTTGTCGGATTGGTGACAGCCTGACGCTTTGCAGGATCACCAACTTTTCTTTCGCCACCGTCTACAAATGCTACTACAGAAGGAGTAGTGTTACGGCCTTCGGCGTTAGGTATTACAACAGGGTCTTTACCTTCAAGTACGGCAACACAACTGTTTGTGGTGCCAAGGTCAATACCAATAATCTTTCCCATGATATTTATTCTTTTTATTTTTTGTTAATAATTATGTTATTTCTATCTTTTGAGAGTTCTGACGTTTCTTTGTCTGGAAGCTTTCGTCTTTCGCTCTCGTCACTAATATAAACAAATAACGTGCTAAAAGTTTCACTTTTGAAAAAAAGTCAAGATATTTTATATTAATTTATTATTAATCAATTTATTAAAATAATAATAAAGCATCAAAATTACGTTAAAAAAGGTGTCAAAATCAGTGACAAAAATGACAAAATCGAAAAAAATAACAAAAAATAACGAAATATTAAGATATTTTTACTAATTTTGCACTCTTAGAGAATAATATCCCAATTATAGGGCCCGCCGCAAATGGCGACAACTGATAAAAATATGAAGAAATTACAGGAAAAGCTATCGCAATATGATGCGCCGCAGAAAGCAAAAGCTGCCGGTGTCTATCCATATTTCCGACCCATCTCAAGTGAGCAGAACACTGAGGTGCTCATGAACGGCAAGAAAGTCCTTATGTTCGGATCCAATTCCTATATGGGACTCACGAACCACCCCAAAGTAATCGAAGCTGCAGTTGAGGCTACCAAGAAATATGGTACCGGCATGGCCGGAAGCCCATTTCTTAATGGTACGCTTGACATCCACAAGGAACTTGAAGCTCGAATTGCCGATTATGTTGGTAAGGAAGATGCCATTGTATATTCAACGGGATTTGGCACCAATCTCGGTGTGGTAAGCACCCTGACTGGACGTGAAGACTACGTAATATGTGACGAACAAGACCATGCGTCAATAGTTGAGGGCAGGAGGCTTTCATTCTCTCAGCCGCTTAAATACAAGCACAACGACATGGAGTCGCTCGAAAACGTACTCAAAAAGTGTAAGCCAGATAGCATCAAGCTTATCGTCACTGACAGTGTTTTCTCAATGGAAGGAGACGTAGCCAAGCTTCCCGAGATGGTAGACTTAGCTAAAAAATATGATGCAAGCCTGATGGTAGACGAAGCTCACGGTATCGGAGTGTTTGGCAAAGGTGGTAGAGGTGTTGTCAACCACTTCGGATTGACTGACGACGTTGACCTAATCATGGGCACATTCTCCAAGTCTTTTGCATCATTAGGAGGATTCATTGCAACCGACAAGGAAATCACAAATTTCCTTCGCCACCATTCAAGAAGCTATATTTTCACCGCTTCCATCACTCCGGCTTCTACTGCTGCTGCTCTTGCAGCCATGGATATTATGCTTAATGAACCGGAAAGACAGCAGCATCTTTGGGACATTACAAATTATGCTCTCGAAAACTTCCGAGCAATGGGTTGCGAGATCGGACACACCTCCACTCCTATTATTCCACTTTTCATACGCGATGACTATAAGACATTTAAAGTCACTCGTGATCTACTTGATGAGGGTGTTTTCGTAAATCCGGTCGTATCTCCAGCCGTTGCTCCGCAAGATACTCTTATACGCTATTCTCTGATGGCTACGCACACCAAAGACCAAGTGACTCGTTCGCTTGAAGCAATTCAGAAGGTTTTCAAAAAGCACGAAATCATAAAGTGAGAGCACTTGAATTCCAAGTTCAGCATACCTGCCCCGGCACTTCTGCCAGGGCAGGCTTAATTACTACCGCACACGGAGAGATTGAGACACCCATATTCATGCCGGTCGGGACAGTCGGAAGCGTGAAGGCCGTACATCAACACGAACTTAGAGATGACATTAAGGCTCAGATAATCCTTGGAAATACCTATCATCTTTATCTTCGTCCGGGACTCGAAATCATTCGTCAGGCGGGAGGACTTCACAAATTCAACGGTTGGGAACTCCCTATCCTCACTGATTCAGGTGGGTTTCAGGTGTTCTCATTGTCAGGAAATAGGAAACTGACTGAGGAGGGTGCCCATTTTCGCAGCCATATAGATGGCAGCAAGCATCTTTTCACCCCTGAAGGTGTAGTCGACATTCAGCGTGTAATAGGAGCTGACATAATGATGGCACTTGATGAGTGTCCTCCCGGCGACTCAGATTATGAATATGCAAAACTATCTCTCGGACTGACGCTACGCTGGCTGAAGCGCGGTTGGAAACAATACAATGAAACGGAAGGTCTTTACGGTTACCGCCAAACTTTTTTCCCTATAGTGCAAGGATGTGTGTATCCTGAACTTCGAAGAGAATCTTCTAAATTTGTAGCAGATCTGGGAGCCGATGGAAATGCCATCGGAGGGCTTGCTGTCGGCGAACCTACAGAAAAGATGTATGAGATGATTGAAATCGTCAACGACATCCTACCTGCCGACCGTCCGAGATATCTCATGGGTGTCGGGACACCAGCCAATATTTTGGAAGCAATAGACAGAGGTGTAGACATGATGGATTGCGTGATGCCGACACGAAACGGAAGAAACGGAATGCTATTCACACGCAATGGCATAATGAATATGCGCAATAAGAAATGGGCGGATGATTTCTCACCTCTTGATCCAGGGGGAGCAACATACGTCGATGAAGCATACTCAAAAGCATACGTGCGACATCTTTTCATTGCCAACGAACTGCTCGCCATGCAGATTGCAAGCATCCACAACCTTGGTTTCTATCTCTGGCTCGTAGGAGAAGCAAGGCGGCATATTATGGTCGGAGATTTTCCCTCTTGGAAACGAGATATGATCGAAAGGGTAACACACAGAATGTGACGCCTTTCGAATTTCGAATGTTGAATGTTGATTTCTTAAGGTATGACTGAAGATTCAAGCAATACACTTGAAAATAAACAGATAGATCAAGATGAAATCATCCTCAACGAGGAGATTTCTGAAATTGTGCCAGACTTAAATGAACCATCTGACACTGACTTGATTGTGTCTGTCGAGCCATCAGACCAACCGAAGAGACCCACAAAGAAACGCAGAGCATTCAAATTCTCCAATCCTCTGACCATCATCGACAGATACATTCTCGGAAAATTCTTAGGCACATATTTTCTTGCCACATTGCTAATGCTTCTTGTCATAGCAATGTTTGATACCACTGAAAAACTCGACGCTTTTCTTGTGGCCCCTCTAAAGGAAACACTTTTCGACTATTTTGCATCTTTCCTTCCTTATTTTGCCAATCAGCTCTCCCCTCTCTTTGTCTTCATTTCAGTGATTTTTTTCACTACCAAGCTTGCTGATAATTCTGAAATCATTGCGATGGTATCAAGCGGCATCACCTTCCGAAGGCTTTTGCGACCTTATATGTTAGGAGCCGCCATCATTGCAGCCTTGACGTTTGCGCTCTCAAACTATATTATACCACCTACCAACGTCAATCGTATAGCATATACTAATAAGTATGTAAAAAACAGAGCTGTAGAATACGGCACCAACATTCAGCTGATGGTGCGTCCCGGAGAAGTGGCTTATTTTGGAAGATTCGATAATACGACAAAAAATGGATATCGCTTTTCCCTGGATAAATTCAATGACAAGGAAATTATTTCGAGACTTACGGCAAGCTCGGTAGAATATGACTCTACTCGCCAGTATCATTGGAAACTAAAAGACTTTATGATAAGGGATTTCGACGGAATGAATGAAAAAATTCGTAAAGGGTCATCTCTTGATACGATTATTCCAATCGAACCCAAAGACTTTCTCATTTCAGTCAACGACCAAGAGACACTGACCACGCCGCAACTCGCAGAATACATAAGAAAGCAGAAAATGCGTGGAGTCGCAAATATCAAAAATTTTGAGATAGAAAAGGAAAAAAGACTGGCAGAGACAGCCGCTGCCTTCATATTGACACTCATTGGAATGTCTCTTTCTGCAAAAAAAGTCAAAGGTGGAATGGGACTAAATATTGGAATAGGGCTTGCTCTCAGCTTCAGCTATATCCTTTTCAGTACCATCACATCTTCTTTTGCCATCAATGGATATACCTCCCCGGCTGTGGCCATGCAGATTCCTAATATAGTATATCTCATCATTGGCATCGTACTCTACCGCAGAGCCTCAAAATTCTGACAAAAAAACCACTTTTTCATTTTGAAGATACAGATTATTTTTGTAATTTTGCAAAAAAGGTTTTTTATAGCCCAAAAGTTTAATATTCAGTAGACGGTTTTCGCCGTCGACACAAAATACAAGTAGTGTTGTGATGACAAATAAGGATTTCGATTTCAGCGACATAGCTCCGCATGACGACTCAGTCTTCCGCACAATCCTGGATAAGCTTATACAAGATCCGGGCTTTCTTCATGCCATCTCATACGTGATGCCCCAAGAAGATATTCCGGCACTCATTGACGAACTAAAGACCACAAACAATCGTCATGATTTCCAGCACAGGATAATGTTTCCTTTCCTGGAAATGCTTGCAAAGACAACTACATCCGGAATCACCCTCGGGGGTGCAAAATATTTCAATCCCGCTCTCAACTATACATTTATCACCAATCATAGGGACATAGTGCTTGATGCGTCATTCCTCAACCTGACTTTCCTTCGCAGAGGATGGCCAACTTCGGAAGTGGCTATTGGAAATAATCTTCTCGTCTTTGATTGGATATCAGATCTCGTCAGACTCAACAACAGCTTTATAGTAAAACGAAACACGGGGCTGCGCGAAGGTCTTGAAGCTGCAAAAAAACTCTCTGCCTACATTCATTATGCAATCATTGAAAAGCATGAATCCGTATGGATTGCTCAGCGCGAAGGAAGAGCAAAAGACTCAAGCGACCACACTCAGGAAGCACTCGTCAAGATGCTATCGATGGGGGGTGACGGGACATTCATGAATAAGATCAAGGAAATCAACCTTATGCCGGTATCCATAAGCTATGAATATGATCCCAACGATTTTCTTAAGGTCAAGGAATTCCTTCTTAGAAGAAGAAATCCCGACTTTAAGAAATCGCAAAAAGACGATCTATTCTCCATGGAAATTGGTCTCCTTAAATTTAAAGGCAAAGTGCATTTTCAACTCACCCCTCGCATTAATGTCCGCATAGATGAAATCGGTGAATTTAAGGACACTAACAAAGCTGCTAAATATGTTTGTGCGCTGATAGACTCCGCAATCCATAGAGGATATGAGATTTTTCCTATCAATTATGTTGCATACGATACGCTGCATAGCACTGACCGATTTGCTCACAAATATACGGAAGAGGAGAAAAAAGAATATCTTGCCTACTTCGAATCTCAACTCACTAAAATTGATGTTGATGACATCACAGAAGAGGAACATTCTTTCATTCGCGAAATGATCCTTATCATGTATGCCAACCCACTCAAAAACAAACTAAAATCAATATTGGGAGGATTTGAGTAATGAGATTGCCTTTACCTGTAATTATTATACTTTTTGCCATCAGCATTCTTGCTGATCTCTATATCTGGGTCGACATACGACAAGGAAAATCTAAAAACAGATGGGCCTGGAGCAATGCATACGCCATTTCTTCTTTCTTGCTTTGGATTTTCCTTGGTGTGATTGTGGCTCTCCCGAGAAGAGGCCTCGACGGTGGAGTATACGCCATTATGTGGATGCTCACTGTCTATCTGAGTATATACGTACCTAAAATTATCTATTGCTTATTCTCAATTTTAGGAAGGATTCCACTGATATTCAGAAGCACCAGATGGATGTGGCTTAACTATGTAGGAGCAGCCCTTGGAGTGATTGGGTTTGCTCTTGTCTGGCACGGTATTCTTTATACTCGCTCACATACTCAACTCGTCAACCTTACTGTCAGCTCCGAGCGTTTGCCCGACAATTTCGATGGTTATCGAATTGTGCAAATTTCCGACCTCCATCTTGGCACCTGGGGAAATGACACAAGATTCCTTTCCGAATTTGTCAACCAAGTAAACAACCTCAGGCCTGACCTCATCGTTTTCACCGGCGATCTTGTCAATCAGAAATCAGATGAGATCATACCTTTCACCAGCCTCCTTAAAAAACTTGAAGCCTCTGATGGAGTTTACTCCATTCTCGGCAATCATGATTATGGAGATTATGTGGATTGGCCTTCAAAATCAGCCAAAGAAGAAAATCTTGAAAATCTTAAGAAATTGCAAGCTGAGGCCGGATGGAAAATGCTCAATAACGAACATGATTTCATTGTAAAAAACAAAGGTGGACACAGAGATTCAATTGCTATAATTGGTGTTGAGAACTGGGGAGAACCTCCTTTTGGGAAATACGGCGACCTAAAAAAAGCTTATCCGGTAGAAAAAAACAGAAGCATCAAAGATAATAACTTTAAGATTCTTCTTACTCACAATCCCGAACATTGGGTGCAAGAAGTAAGAAAAATTACCAATATCGACTTGAGCCTGGCAGGACACACCCATGCTATGCAAGTAAGCTTTGACGCTTTCGGCAAAAGATTTTCACCATCCTCATTTAGATATCAGACTTGGGGAGGATTCTATACGGAAAATAGCATTGGAGAAATTGAGGATTTTGGCAATCCTGATCCATACGGAGGATTAGATAGAAATCTTGAGCATCCTTCTCTTTATGTCAATATAGGGGCTGGAGAAGTAGGAATGCCTTTCCGTATTGGTGCAAGCAATCCTGAAATCACTCTTATCACCCTTAAGAAGAAAAAGCATTGACCAAATGGCACCTGCCAGCACTCCGGATATTTCTTTGGCAAGAAGCGCTGAAGTATTCTTCTCCATTGGTTCTAACTACGGAGACAAAGAAGTAAACGTCTCCAAGGGATTAGCTTGGCTTTCCAATTTGCTTACTGATTTCAAATGCTCTTCTGTCTATGCGACTCCCGACTGTCATGGAGGAAATAAAGTATATTTGAATGCAGTAGCATACGGCAAGACGATATTGGAGCCGCATGAGTTGGAAGCACTTTGCAAAAGATTTGAAGCAGATTGTGGAAGAGATAATGCCATGAGAACCCTGGGAAATGTCCCGTTAGACATCGACCTTGTAATATACGATGCGAATATCCTTCGGCCAAACGATTTCAAAAGAGAATTTTTCAAAATCGGCTATGGCTTGATATGAAGCATTCCCATGGTGCGCCGAAGATTCACCTCCACAAATGGGCGCAATTTTCCATTACACTCCACTATCATATCTACTCCAAAGAGTCCTTCATATCCTTCAAGCACACGCTGAAGGATCGTTTTCTGAAGGTCTGCGATCAAAGATAATGGCAGTTCTGATTCAGAATTAAACTTATCTGCCATGTCTCTCTGATTCATAATATGGTTAGAAATATACTTTCCTCTATTTGAAGTAGAAAATGACGACAGTCCTAAGAATTCCACTACTCCACCCATCATCATCCATTCTGTGGCATAATCTTCCATCCTATCAGCAGCTGTCTCACCCATGACACTACCCTGCCTCCTTAAAATGCCTCGACACCATTGCTCTACAAGCTTTTCAGTCATATCTGCAGCGGTGTTAATCACTCCTCTACCACTTGAACTCCATGGAGCCTTCATCCAGCATCCGATATTATTTCGATAGAAATTCATGCAAGATTCAATATTTGTCAGCTCTACAGGGACATCAATGCGATAGCGATCCTCAACAGCTTCATTCCATTCATTGGATAGGGATATCGTGGTCCGTCTATGAGCAAGTTCCCGAATCCTTTGGATGACTTCTTCTTTGGGAAGCATATACTCAGGCACACCGTTATCTTTTAATTTTCTGACAAGTGCCGGGTTCCATCCCCATGGTTCGAAAATAAGATTTGAATCTTTAGCAAATATTTCTCTCAAATCTCCCCATGTCACAAGACGATTGACCGACTTTAAGCCTGCCATATCGTCAACAAGTATCATGTCTTCATCATTAGCCCATAATTCAGGCAGCAACTGATTTTCACGTTTAAGCTTTTCTACACGGGCTGGTGGAGTATAAAAAGACGCCCCCGAAGCGAGGGCGTATTCAGTCTCTGGATTAAAATAAAGCAGCTTCATCAGTCGTTAAGCTTCTCGCGCTCCTTCAAAGGATTCGAGAAGTAAAGCTTATGTTCGATATATTCTTGAGTGGCAATCAGAGTCGGCTTCGGAAGCTTTTCATAAAAGCGTGAGATTTCTATCTGCTCACGGTTTTCCGACACTTCCTCAAGATTGTCAGTCGACGCAAAGTCGGCAAGTTTCTTCTCGAGTTCTTTTTTCAACTCAACGGCGATTTGGTTTGCTCGCTTTCCTATTATGCAGACTGTCTCATAAACATTGCCAGTCTGCTCTGCCATTGCGATCATGTCGCGGGTCACCGTCGTAATAGGTGCATTTGTCTTCTTGTAGTCCATAATATGCAATTATGATTTACGTATAGGATTGTGTTGATATTTACTAACGAAATTCGAAATCATGGAGAGTACGTCACTCACCAATATGTTTCGAAGCAATATTGAATATAGATTTAGCCTCCGACAGATTCTTAGATTCAGGATACGAATTGATGAAAGAATAATATTCATCAATCACGTCGCGATATCTGTCTTCACTCTTTTCAGCCACTGAATTCTTTGCCTGTTGGAACTTGGCTTTTAATATCAGCATTTCAAAATCTTCGCGATATTTTGAATAGGGGAACTCCTTCAGAGCATTCTTTGAAGTGATCACACACGATTCATAATTGTTTCCAAGGAAATTTCCAAGATTATAATAAAGCTGAGCATTCTGAAGCTGCTTGAGCGTCAACTTATCTTGCAATTCAAAAATTGAGTTCTTTGCAAGGCCTGCCTTATCACTGTTTGGGAAGTAATCCAAAAATCCTTGCAATTCCTCTATTGCTTTCAGTGTGATCGATTGATCAAGTTGAGGTTCCGGACTATCCAAGTAGTAGCCGTAGCCACAATAGAATCGTGCCAATTCAGCGTACTTGCCTCTGGGATACCTTTGATAATAATTTTTAAAGTATACTCCGGAATTCTGATAATCCTTGTTCTCGAAATAAGACATCGCCAAGAGAAATGTGGCGTCCTCGCCATTCTCAGTCCCTCGGAGTGGCATCTGCAGATCTTGCAGAAGCGTTATAGCCTGCATATATTTACGGTTCTCGTATGCTCGCTTGGCATAGTCAAACTTATACATAATATCCGTGCTTTTCAGCACTTTATTATACTCCCCGCATGATGTCAATATTATTGCAGACAAGGAGAACAAAATATATATCTTAAGAAATCTTTTCATTTATACGTATAAATCATTTGCGTTTTTTAGCTTGCGTTTAGCTCATTTCGCATATTTAGCACGCAAAGTTAATAAAAAATCTTCAAACAACGATGATTTTTCCGTAAAAAATTATTAACTTTGAAGTCGATTTCAAAATTTATTCGTTTCTTATGAAAGAAAAAGGATTTGTTGCCAAGCATCCTGTGCTCGCAAACTTTATAATAATCATTCTTGTAGCTATTGTCGGGCTCGGCATAGTCTACTTCTCTTTCGCGATTTTCACTCGCCACGGAGAAAGCAGCGTAGTGCCCGGCGTTGAAAAAATGTCGTATACGCAGGCAATAGAAATTCTACATTCCAAAGGTTTTAAGGTCGACATTCGTGACTCTCTTTATAAGGAAGATGAAAAACCGGGGTATGTCATAGAGCAATTTCCTAAATCAAACTCTGTCGTAAAGCCTGGAAGAAAGATTTTCCTTTACATCAACGCAGTCCATCCAAAGGAGGTAATAATCGATGAAGACAATAATCCTCGTGAGGATGCCCTAAAGTCTACTTCTTTCCGCCAAGGAAAAGCGCGTCTTGAGGAACTTGGATTCAAGAATATACGCGTCATCAAGATTCTTGGTGAGAATGACTGCATATCTAAAATATATGCAAATGGCAAAGTGGTCAAGAAATTGCAGAAAGTCCCCGTAAACGCTCACATTGTAATGGAGGTATTCGATGGCAATTTAGACGCTGTCAGAGATTCTCTACAAAATGACCTGGACCCGACATACCTGATCGGGGAGCCATTAGAATCAGAAGATCCTCAATCTTCAGAAACATACGAAACAGAAGAGACAGAAACAACCGAACCCGAATCGTATGAATATTATTGATAAAGACAGTATGTCATCTGCCAATGAGGAAATTATCGAAAACGATAATCTTGAAGCAGACGAAGTCGCAGAGCCATCATTTGTAACTGAAGACGGACGCGAACTCTACGAGCACTTCCGCTTCGAGGCAGATAAAGGTCAGCAACTTCTTCGTGTCGACAAGTTTCTCGTAGACCGAATGACAAAAACTTCTCGAAACCGTATTCAACAGGCTGCCGATGCCGGGTGTATAATCGTCAATGGCAAACCCGTCAAGTCAAGCTACAAGGTGAAACCATTCGATGTAGTGAGCATCGTGATGGACAGGCCTCGATATGAATGTGAGATCATAGCAGAAGATATTCCTCTCGACATTGTCTATGAAGATGCAGACGTACTCGTCGTCAATAAACCAGCCGGACTTGTAGTGCACCCGGGACACGGCAACTATCATGGCACTCTTGTCAATGCTTTAGCCTACTATTTTCGCGATAATCCTGATTATGACGTCAGTGACCCTCGACTTGGTCTCGTACATAGAATCGACAAGGATACAAGCGGACTTTTGGTAGTAGCTAAAACTCCGGAAGCTAAGACCGACCTTGGTCTGCAATTCTTCAACAAGACAACCCGGCGCGAATACGTAGCCCTTGTATGGGGAGACTTCAAGGAAGACTCCGGCACTATAGTTGGCAACATTGCCCGCAATCCACGCAACAAACTTCAGATGGCTGTTTTTTCCGACCCTGAAATTGGGAAACATGCAGTGACGCACTACAAAGTGATCGAACGGTTCGGCTACGTGACATGCGTCAAATGCGTGCTTGAGACCGGACGCACTCATCAGATTCGTGTCCACATGCTTTCACAAGGTCACCCTTTGTTTAATGATGCGCGATATGGCGGAGACAAGATCCTAAAAGGAACTACATTTGCAAAATACAAGCAGTTTGTCGAGAATTGTTTTCAGACTTGCCCACGGCAGGCGCTCCATGCAAGGACCTTGGGGTTCAGACATCCTCGCACCGGAGAGCAGATGGACTTCGAATGTCCCATTCCCCCAGACATGACAGAATTGTTGGAAAAATGGCGCTCATACAGAAATAATAATTGAGAATTGAAAATTTTTCTTATGCTTGACAATATACGTAAATATAAAGTTGTGCTGGCAAGCAAATCACCAAGAAGGAAAGAGCTTCTTGGGATGCTTGATATTCCTTTCGAAATAAAAGTAAAAGAAGGAATCGACGAGTCTTACCCCGAGGATATGACGGCAATAGAAGTGGCAGAGTATCTTTCGCGATTAAAAGGGAAAGCATACGCTGCCGACATCAAAGAAAACGAATTGGTGATCACTGCAGATACCATCGTCATTCTTGATGAAAAAATCTATGGCAAACCACACAGTATAAATGACGCCATTGACATGCTGATGCAGCTCCAAGGACGCACTCATACCGTCGCTTCAGGAGTTTGCGTGGCTACAAAAGAAAAAATCGTGAGCTTCACCACCTTGACTGCTGTCACTTTCGCTCCTCTCTCGAGAGAAGAAGCTTCTTGGTATGTGGAAAAATACCGCCCACTCGACAAAGCCGGAGCATACGGAATCCAAGAATGGATAGGGTGTGCAGCTGTAGCAACTATCAACGGAAGTTTCTATAATGTAATGGGCCTTCCCGTACATCAGCTCTATAATGTCTTAAAAAACGATTTCTGATGAAAGTAGAAGTTATCGGCACCGGAAACGTCGGAACGCAATTTTCACGTATTTTTGGAGTCTCCCCAATCTCTCCACGTTCGCTTGAAGTACTTCAGACCGATGCTGACCTATATATAATAGCAGTCAGCGATACAGCTGTGAAGGAAGTAGCCGACAAACTACCTGCTACGAATGGCATAGTCGTTCACACTACCGGAAGCGTCCCGATGGAAGTACTCAGCGACGTCGCTTGCAAGGGATATGGAGTCATCTACCCATTCCAGACTATAAGCCGTACTCGCCCACTCTCAGCTGATAAAATCCCTTTGCTATTGGAAGCTTCCGACAATGAGACCCTAGATTTCTTAAAAAAAATTGTTGCTGACGCAGGATTCTCCAACACGGAAATCGCAGACAGCCAAAAACGTCGTCAAGTACACCTTACCGGAACATTTGCATGCAACTTTACAAATGCAATGATTGCCATAAGCCAGAACATTCTTGACAACTGCGGCATCGATCGATCCATAATCACTCCACTCATAGAAGAAACCATTGAAAAACTCAAGACCATTCCGGCAAAAGAAGCTCAGACCGGGCCGGCAGTTAGAAAAGATGTCACGACCCTGCAAAAACACCTCGACCTGCTTGCTCATCTTAAAATGAATAAAGAAGCTGATATTTATAGAGTTATAAGTGATTATATAATGAATGAATAATTCACATCCATACTTTTTAGCGACTTTTTACATTCTTTATTTTTCATTTAGTAATATTTTGACTATCTTTGTATGTTGTAACTAACAGACAAGGAAATAATTTTTGTTTAACCTTAAATAAATCTCGGAATGACTAAACCATACGTTTTAGGAGTTGATGTCGGCGGAACAAACACCGTTTTCGGTATCGTCGATGCTCGCGGACAGGTAATTGCCAGCGACTCCATCAAGACTAAGAAACACGCTGAGTTTGAAGACTACGTCAAAGAGCTGCATTCAAGCGTTGAGCGTCTGCTTCGTCTTAATGACGCTGAAGACAAAATCCAAGGTATTGGTATTGGCGCTCCTAATGCCAACTACTACACCGGTGAAATCGTAAACCCACCAAACCTCCCATGGGGTCCAGTGATCCCTCTTGCTGAAAAAGTAAGTGAAGCTTTCGGCGGTATCCCGGTTGCTGTGACAAATGATGCCAATGCTGCCGCTCTCGGCGAAATGACCTACGGCGCAGCACGCGGTATGAAAGATTTCATCATGATCACACTGGGCACCGGCGTTGGTTCCGGTATCGTCATCAATGGTCAGATGGTCTATGGTTCTGATGGCAATGCCGGTGAGCTCGGCCACCTCGTGATGAAACGCAACAACGGCCGCATGTGCGGTTGTGGACGTACGGGATGCCTTGAAGCATACTGCTCTGCTACCGGAGTTGCACGCACTGCCCGCGAATTCCTTGAAATCCGTCAGGAACCGTCAACACTGCGCAACATAGACATCGAAGACATCACTTCAAAAGATGTATATGACGCAGCAATGGCAGGCGACAAGATTGCTAAAGAAATTTTTGACTATACCGGGAAAATCCTCGGCGAAGCATTTGCCGACATGGTAGCATTCTCATCCCCGCAAGCTATTATCCTCTTTGGCGGACTTGCTAAGAGCGGCGATCTGCTCTTAAAACCACTTAAGGAAGCTTTTGAAAAGAATGTAATGCCTATCTTCCGTGGAAAAACTCAGATTATAGTATCTGAGCTTAAGGAAAGCGATGCAGCTGTACTCGGTGCGTCAGCCCTCGGATGGGAAGCAAAACGTCGTTCCGAATCCTCTATTCCTCAGCCTCAAGATTCATCTGCCAGTTAATCTTACCCCAACATATTTAAATTAAGCCGGATAAGCCCTAAAGCTTATTCGGCTTTTATTTTCTATTAGACTTGGTGGGGCGCATGCGGAGCATGCTCTATTACGTTGTCTGACTTGGTGGGGCGCATGCGGAGCATGCTCTATTACGTTGTCTGACTTGGTGGGGCGCATGCGGAGCATGCTTTATTACGTTGTCTGACTTGGTGGGGCGCATGCGGAGCATGCTTTATTACGTTGCTTGACTCGGTGGGGCGCATGCGGAGCATGCTTTATTACGTTGTTTGACTTGGTGGGGCGCATGCGGAGCATGCTTTATTACGTTGCTTGACATTTTACAAAAAAAGAGCCTCTCCCGAAGGAGAAGCCCTAATCACACTATTCCTAAAGTAATGTTCAGTTTCTAAATACAAGCTGATCGTCCTTGACATCTATCACGATAGGATGATCGCGATCCACTTTCTGAGCCAGGATATCCTTGGCGAGCTGATTAAGCACAAGACGCTGGATCGTACGCTTCACAGGACGAGCACCGAATTCGGGATCATATCCGTCTTCTGCAAGAAGCTCCATTGCAGGCTTCGTGACTTCAAGTTTGACGCCATTAGACTCAAGCATCTTCTGTACGCCACGTACCTGAATACCAACGATTTCCTCAATCTCCTTCTTATTGAGTGGCGTAAACATTACAATCTCATCGATTCGGTTCAAGAACTCCGGACGGATCTTCATCTTGAGCAGATCCATAACATCTTTCTTGGTGTTGTAGATGATGTCTTGACGCTCATCCTCTTTCTTCTTGTCAAAATCCTTGAAATTTTCGCGGATGATTGGCGAGCCTTCATTAGAGGTCATGATGATGATAGTGTTCTTGAAGTTGATGAAACGACCCTTATTGTCTGTCAGTCGTCCATCGTCAAGCACCTGAAGTAGGATATTGAATACGTCCGGGTTAGCCTTCTCAATCTCATCGAAGAGAACTACACTGTAAGGTTTGCGACGAACTGCTTCAGTAAGCTGACCACCCTCTTCATATCCTACGTATCCCGGAGGCGCTCCGACGAGACGGCTCACGGAGTGCTTCTCCATATATTCCGACATATCGATACGGGTCATCATATCCTCATCGTCAAACAGATATTCAGCCAATGCCTTGGCAAGCTCTGTCTTACCTACACCGGTCGTACCGAGGAAGATAAATGATCCAAGAGGACGACGCGGGTCATTAAGACCGGCACGTGAACGGCGCACTGCCTCACTTACGGCGCGGATGGCATCTTCCTGACCGACTACTCTCTTATGGAGTTCCTCTTCAAGATGGAGAAGCTTTTCCTTCTCGCTCTGAGCCATCTTCTTCACCGGAATACCGGTCCAGCGGCTTACAACTTCAGCGATATCCTCAGCATCTACTTCCTCCTTGATCATGGCATTCTCGCCCTGAAGCTGGCGGAGTTTCTCCTGAGTAGCTTCGATTTCATCCTGTTTTTGCTTAATTCTTGAGTATCGTATCTCTGCTACCTTTGCATAATCGCCTTCACGCTCTGCGCGTTCAGCCTCTATGTTGAGCTGCTCGATATCAATCTTATTCTGCTGGATCTTTTCAATCTCGTTCTTCTCAGCCTGCCACTTAGCCTTAAGCGACTTTTGAGTCTCACGAATATTTGCAAGGTCTTCATCAATTTCTTTCAGACGATACTGGTTGTCCTCGCGTTTCAGAGCCTCGCGCTCGATCTCGAGTTGCTGGATCTTACGGGTTGCATCATCAAGGGCTTGTGGCATTGAGTCCATCTCAAGTCTGAGCTTGGAAGCAGCCTCATCAATAAGGTCGATTGCCTTATCAGGTAAGAATCGGTCGGTGATATAGCGCACACTCAGCTGAACGGCTGCGATGATTGCCTCATCCATGATACGCACCTTATGATGGTTTTCATATCTTTCTTTAAGACCGCGAAGGATTGAAATGGCAGCAAGCTCATCCGGCTCGTCGACCATCACCTTCTGGAAACGGCGTTCGAGAGCCTTGTCTTTCTCGAAATATTTCTGGAATTCATCAAGAGTTGTGGCACCGATACTTCTCAACTCACCTCGTGCCAAAGCCGGCTTAAGGATATTGGCGGCATCCATGGCTCCTTCACCCTTGCCTGCACCGACGAGCGTATGAATCTCATCAATGAAAAGGATTATCTCGCCATCACTCTGAGTCACCTCGTTGACAATAGCTTTCAATCTCTCTTCAAATTCACCTTTGTACTTAGCACCTGCTACGAGCGCACCCATATCAAGTGAATATATCTGCTTGGACTTAAGGTTTTCCGGGACATCACCACGCACAATACGCTGAGCCAAGCCTTCTGCAATGGCTGTCTTACCTGTACCAGGTTCGCCGACAAGCATAGGGTTATTCTTAGTTCTTCGTGAAAGAATCTGCAATACACGACGGATCTCTTCATCACGACCGATGACCGGATCAAGTTTACCATTGCGGGCACGGTCGTTAAGGTTGATGGCATATTTGCTAAGAGCCTGGTAAGACTCCTCGGCACTCTGGCCTGTCACCTTATTACCTTTACGAAGTTCCTTGATAGCGGCATCAAGACCACTTTCAGTCACACCGGCATCTTTCAAAATACGAGAGGCATTGCACTTAGTCTGGAGTATACCCATCAGCATAGCCTCGACAGAGACATATTCATCGCCATTCTTCTTTGAGAAATCCTGAGCCTTTATCATAGCCTCATTCGACTCTCTGCTAAGCACCACATCGGCTCCGCTTACTTTCGGAAGAGACTTTATGTCGGCTTCAATAGCCATATTCACGGCATTGAGGTTGGCTCCAAGTTTCTGGAAGATGAAATTGACAATAGTCTCACTTTCAGATATTATCGCCTTAAGGATATGGACAGGCTCAATCTGTTGCTGGCCTGCCTGTCTGGTATAGTCAATCGCTTTTTGAATGACTTCCTGCGATTTAATTGTGAAATTATTGAAGTTCATAAGTTTCAAATTTTTGTGTTTTTCGTAATTTTAACAAATTCTATGCCAACAATGTTCATTAACTAAAAAAATATTTCCAAAGGCTTTAAAGTCCTTAATTCTTTTATACAATAAAAAAGCATCCCGGAGGGGATGCTTTTTCAATCGATGGCGGCGACTACGCCGTAAGGGTCAATTTTTACTGTCCGAGTTCCTTTTGCCAACTGATATTCATCAGTAACTTGGCGATCTGCGAAATAGAGGCTCTCAACTCCAACATTGTCAGCTTTCATCACTTCCTCTGCCAACTGACGGTCTGAGTCAATACACATGCCGATATATTTCGACCCGGTACGCTCGGCTTCTTTTGAGAGGCGGACATTGTTGATGCGGCTCTCCGCATCCTTTACACTCCAGAAATTTACTATGACATTCTCTCCTTGCATTTCCGAGAGCATCATCGTTTCCCCACTGATGTTGGAAATTGAAATTTCCGGTGCCTGCATTCCCACCTCCAAAGGGACATTTTTTGTAGATACTGCTGATGTCAATGTGACAAGACTTGCAACTCCTACCAATATCCCCGCGGTTTTCAGTTTAAAATTCATAAGTACAATTTTTAGTTAAACTTCCACCCGACATTGTTTCACTTTTTTGAAGCTATATCGTTGCCGGGGCGCCTCGGATTTTTCGGCATTAAAACTGCAAATTGCCGCTCTTCACTTAAGTCATCTATCGCCTGAGCTTAAGGTCTGAACCGAGACATTTATATTTTACTATTAGCGGGAACCTCTGTTCCCATTAACTTAACTTCATAATATATAACGCGTAGGAATGCGGATTGTTTTAAAAAATATGTTTTATAACATATTTTTAATAATTTTGTAGTCCTTTCATCTGTAAATTCGATACTTTTTTAGGACACTTTAACAATTATTCAATAATTTGTAATTATTCAGCGAATATCTTGTAAGGTCTCACACAGAGGGCACACGGAGCTTATTATTCTTATAGATATTCATAAACGAGTTAATTTTATTATTTTATACTGATATCATCCACAAAGGGGCATTGCTTCGCTTGCCCTTGAAGCCCACAGAGACTTACGCTGAATAGTTACAATAATTTGTAATTATGAAAAGAATTTTCTGCGCCCCATCTGCCAGTTCCAACTATCGTCGGAGCAAATAAACGTTCTGCGCCTAAATTCTAAAATAACCATTCTCGTCAGATATACTTGACACGCAATGACGCATGCGGAGCATGCTTGATTACGTTGTTTGACGCGCGATGACGCATGCTTGATTGCGTTGTTTGACGCGCGATGACGCACTCGGAGAGTGCTAACTACTCTGGGACGCGGAGGGATTATCGTGCGAGTGACATGTTGATCGAAACTCCGAAGTTGCTGTTTGAAGTCGGGAAAGCTGTCGATGACACAAGCGGAGTGTTCACCTGATGGTCAAAGAAAGCTGCCAAAGTGATGCGTCTGCTCAGCACATAGCTTGCCATAAAATTGAGAGAGAAGGAGCTCGTGCCCTGAGTAGCTTGCGTATATGCTGTCTCGATTCTTCTGATAAGACTCGAATTATTCGCAAAGTTCAGATCTAAATCTAATGAAAGGTCATTGCTGACACCTCCCTGGCGACTCCCTATCTTTATGATCTTATTGAAATTTGCAATCTTGTAGCCCGCTCCTATAGTAATCTGGCGAGAACCGGTCTCAACAATCTGCCCTGCCTGAGGATTTAGATTCAGAGTGCGGCTATCAGTATACTGCAAATTCAGTTTCAAATCATTGTTTAATGTGACATTCACACCAATCAAAGGATTGAATTTTTCTGTTATTGCCACCGACGATACATTATATGGAGAGGAAGGTATAGGATTCTGTGTAGACTCATCAAGTGTGAAGCCATAATCTCCTTCCACTCCTATCCAATTGAGATAGGATGTATAGTTACCTGCCGAATACGTACAATTGTAGGCATGTTGCACTGTAAATGCCTTAAACCATTTCTTCATATTGCCAAGATTGATAAAGCCGTCGTAAGTCACTTTCCAGTTTGGCAAAATCGACGATAATCCTGGGAAAAGTTTAAGTGTCACTTTATTTACATCTACCCCACTATATGCCGCGAGGAACGCAGGAATCAACACATCGCTTGATGTGCGGCTCACGCTACCTACATTGGGATTATATACCGTTCCTCCTAAAGGATTTCCTTCCAAAAAGCCATATTCCGGATAACGCATTTCAGCGTACTTCTGCTCATATCTGTTGGCAATCACAGGAATATATTCAAGGAATTTATTGAATGTTTCTGAATAATATCCATCTTCTGCCTTATATGTCTTGAGTGCAGTCTTGAGTGCCACATGCGTACGCGTATAGCTGCCCGTACGCGATGTCGGCATACCGGAATACATAAACTGCACCTGATTCGTACGATTATCCGTAAGATTTTCAGTAAGTGTGATTTTTAGTCCTTTTATAGGCTCCAATGTCAACTCAAAGTTGAATTCTTCTCCTTTATTCCATATTGCAGGAGATGTATTTTGGCCGTCAGTAAGAAGCCATCCTCGATTAAGAGCCTTATCCACATATCCTTCGTCGAAGAAGCCAAATGCAAAGTCGAGACCCGGACTCATAGGTCCGTATGAATTAGACTGTCCGAACACATCGCCTACCGAAGGCATGAAAAGAGGCAGATTGAGAGAATGATTCTGTCGCCAGCGCATTGATAAGCTTCGAGGAGCCATAAGCAGACGCACTCCATGCTGGAGAATCTCCATGCCGATATTCTTTTTATCTTCTTTTGTCTTCTCCTTAGCTACAACTTTTACTATTTCTTTTCCTTTATTTAAAATTTCTACACTGTTTTCATCAATGGGCTTAGTCTTAAGATCAAACTTCTTCCCTTTGACTGTGGCTGTGTATACAATGTCTTTGGTCTTAAGATTGTGTTTGAATACTGTCGTAGAGTCTTCCGACAATTGGATAAGTTTCTCCAGTCTCTTTGCCCTTGGCTCTTTTTTAGCATTCTTCCCCCCGGTCGTCTTTAAATTACGTTTGTTTCCTCCCGATTTCCCGGCAAATCTCTGATTGACATCCTTCAGGAATTTGCTATGATTGTAAAGAGTCTCAAAGTTAAGGCGAGCGTCAGCATTCCATGTAGTCTGGTTGCGGATCGAGTTGCCCATGTCCACATCCTGCACCTTTGTACCCCTGTCCCATTGGTAAGTGGAAGTATAACTCAAGTTGCCAGTAAGATAATCCAGGAAAGGAATCTTATTGAATGGAGCCTTATAGCTTCCGGTGAATGTCTGATTGTAGTTCCAAGGCGTACCAAGCCCCTTGATGGAGTTGATGACGGTATCTTTCCAATCCCTATATTTATCCGGGAAAAGTTTTTTGTTGACCGCTCCAATGGTCTCCTCAATTCTTGCAGTAGTATTGCTTTGGAATGAGAATGTGAGAGACTGCGTCAGATTCCAATTAAGAGAAAGCTGACGATCCCAAAGGAAGTTTTTGCTCACCTGCACCGGGAGCTGCATATCGACGTCCACTTCCGAACGTGTCTGCTGCTCATAGTAATGCCTTGACATGCTTGTAAAGAATGTCAGGTTGTTAAAAAGCCAATTAAGCTGCCAATCTTTAAGAAACTTCTGGAACTTTGACTTTCCATCAAGCTTAGAGAATGGCTTGTAGGGTTTGAAATATGGAGAATACGAATATTGGAACGATCCTCTATAGTCTGAAGTGTTCTCATACTCCGTAGTCGGATCCATTTCGCGTTGCTTGTTGAAGTTGAACGCTATAGTGAAGTTGGCGGGATCCCATGGCATCGTATTCTTAGATGTCACATTAAATCTAAGATTTGACAATGAAAATGCCTCAGTCGTTTTCTTTGTCACTGCATATCCTTTTATTGAATCTTTCTCGGCCTTTGTTGTGGCAGCTGAAAGCGCATCTTTAAGAAGGATGTCCTGATCGAGCGGGTTATATTTAGGGGTTGTGGTCTCACTGCTCTTTGAATAATAGATAGGGGCTGAAAGCTTCACCTTCTCCGGCACGAGTTTCCCAAGATTCCCTTGTATGGAGAAATTATACTGGTCATAATTGTCAAGGCGACGGGCGGAAAGACCCTGATCGACACTGCCGAATCCGGCGGTCTCCTTGTGCATGGCAAAGTTGACGGTCGCTATATCAGATATGGCAAGATTAGCATTCACTTTTGCTGCCCAGCCTCCTTCTTGATTGAAATCTGTCACTTTAAGCTCATTCACCCAAATCGTACCGTCTTTCACCGTATTAGACTTGTTGCGCACGCCAATGAGCATAGTGCGCACATCACTCAACGATGGATTACCAAGCACAGAGACCGTATTGCGTTGATTATTCGGGTCTCTCATTGAATACAGACGGATATACCCTACTCCCTCTTCGCCTGCTGACATGGCTCTGTTGCGCGCAGTCTTAGTTGAAGTGAAGAGTTCGAATGGGAGATCAAGGAAGTTATTCTTAGGCCATACAAGCCATCTGTCTACGGACGACATATTGTTGTATGTCCCCGGAGGAGTCACATCAAGAGGAATCTCATACTCATAATAATTGTTCTTGACGTCAGATCCAACACGGATGAAGATAGCGAGGTCACCGTCCTTAAGGTTGGTACGATCGTCAACTTCAGCCTCCGCATGCACCCACATCTGAAGACGCTTATAGATTCGAAGGTCTAATTGTGTGTTTTTATATATTCCTCGGGCATCTCCGGGCTGAATTCCCGAAAGTTTCAGCTGGAGGGATTGCTCATTAAGCTGAGTAGCAGAGGCACTGCTGGAGTCTTGAATTCGAGTGACACCCGGGGGGAGCACGTAATTGACAGGCGTACGACGAGAGTTCTCTTCGATGTTTACGACGCTCATGTCAAGCTCTCCTTCTGCAGGCGAGTCATTTCGAGAGTTGAGATTGAATTTATAATCACGCCACTCACCTCTGACGAGCTCCAACGACCCGAACCTAAGATGCGTCGTCTCGCTGAAGCCTGTCATAAAGATGCGGGCAAAGCGTATAGTAGAGAAGTCGCTGATGCCACCTACCACCTTTTCAGGACTTGTCAAAGGTATCTTGAATTGATACCAGACAGCCGGCTTCTGACCATCAGGAGTCGGGACCATTCTCTCTTGACGGTCAGTCACAAAATTCTTTCCTACTACGAGATCTTCCGGACGAATGGACACCTTATATTGGAAATAACGTTCATATTCATTGAGCGTATTATCCTGGTTGATATCCTCTACATCCGGCACTGCCCTACTTGATTGATATTGAGGATTAGGGCTTTGGTCAGGCGAGAGCGAGTTGCCCTCCACACCATTATAATGCTTGTAGCGGTCAAGTATCGAAGTATGCTGAGCATCATAATAGTCTGAACGAAAGAAATGATAATTGTCGCCGGCAGGGTCATTGAAGACCGACATGGGATCTTCCTGCATCTTAGCAATTGTCTCCTGTGGCAATCTCTGACGCAATTTCTCTATGAAATCTCCGTAGGTAGGATAAGTGAATTCCTCTTCTGTCGGTATTCCATCCAATCCCACATCCTGAAGCAAACGAGCATCAGGTGCATTTTCAAAAGCATACGTGAGAGAATTCTGTTTGGATACTTTTCCCCAGACAGTCTCTTCAATGAAATCATTATTTCCATCCACCGGCAGACCATTCTCATAACTCTTCATACCATCCTTAAGGATATCTTCCGAAATCTCTCCGAAATTGAAATAAAGGTCTCCACCGGGATTTGTCGGTGCATTCTCATCAAGGAATGGGTCAAGAAGCCAGAATTGGATATACTCTACATTTGAAGTCTCAAAGTTAGAGTTCTCCATCTTGCGCATGATTCCGCCCCACCTTTTCTCCGGATTGAGCAGAGAACCGTCACTGTCAATATTGTCAGCATCTGTATTATAAGGTCCTCTTTCCTTTGGATAGAAAGATAGGTTTAGAGTCTGAATGTAGTTAGCATCTCCGTAATTGGTGTCACGCCCGGGATAAATCTCATATACTTTGACTTCCCTGACGTATGGGTTTGAAAGCTGCTCTTTGTCATTTTTCAAATATCCGGGAAGCATCGAACTATTTTTCTGTGTGAAGATACGGTCGATATAGTTCCATGCCAAAAGTGCACGGTTTTTGCCATAGTCCGGATTGTTGCTTAAGCTTGCTTCAGGGAAGAGTGCATCGGCACCGCTGTCTTGCGGCGTTGATGCCAAAAACCAACTATACGGATTTCTCAGGTCCACTCCGGTCTGAGACGTCTCAAAATCGTCGACGTATGAACTTCCTTGATTAGTACCGGTCTTTTGCTTAGCCGGTATCAATTGAGCATATTCAGCTGTGAGATTGAACGATGATGGAGACTTTGCGTTTATAGTAGGCACTTTATTGATAAGGTTGGTCAGCCACATAAACTGCTTGTTGTAGCTGATATTGGCTCCAAACATCGTATTATTAATAAGTTCTTCTCCTAATCCGACTTTCTCAGTGAGTGATTTCTCTCCAAAATGAAGCAACGTTCCCCCTACAGTCAAGTCTTTATTGAATCGATATTGTGCATCCAGACCCATCAATGTTTTCCTCTGCATTGAGAACATCGACTGATTCTCAAGCGAAACGCTGACATTTGTACCGGAGTCGATGATGCTCTGATTAGTAATGGTGACGATACCCATTGAGTAGTCTACAGTATAATCACTGTTTTCCGTAAGCACCGCTCCTCCGGCAGTGACGACTACTGATCCTCTGGGCACATTCATCGCCCCCAGATTGATCTGACTTCCTCTGCCCGACGTATATTGCCCATACATAGTGAATTTATTCTTGTCGGCAAACTGCTTTGCCACTACAAGAGTGGAGTCATAAAGTTCTTGATACACATAGCGCTCGGCAAGTGCATCATTATCAATCTTTCTCCTAAGATTTGATCCAAATGGCTCTGCCACAGGGAAGATGACCTTTCCGTTGGAAGTCTGTATTGTATACCCTTCTATGAAGTCAAAGATACCGTCGCTCACAGACTCTCCATTCGAATCTATCTGGTCGAGCCCCATCACCTGAAGCAGTGGCTTGTTTGAGATCGAACCTACAGGAAGATATGGAATCTCAATGCCTGTGGAATCGCTCAGGAATTTCACATTAAATTTGAAATTCTTTTTCTGTATCTGATATGCTCCCAGGCTATAGATATTTTTCATCATCAGCTGCCACATTGGCAACTTGGGTGACACAGTCGTGCCGCGTAGCATCTTCAGATAAAGAGCGTTTTCAGTAGATGTGACATCTCCTGAAAATTCTCCTACTTGATATACCTTTCCATTGTAAGTATACTCAAATGCCACAGCCAATACCTCATCTGTATTGAGAGCTTGCTTCAATGAAATATAGCCAAGAGCCGAATTGAGAGTATATTCACTTGAATTCAGAAGTCGGGCACTTTCCACTTTCTCAAAGTCCTTTCCCCCTTCTATTCCGTAGGCATTCAGAGGCTTGAGCACCTCCGTCACCTGATTTATGTTTCTTGCACCGGGATAGTCTGTCTTAATGACTTGAAGAAGATTATTGCTTGAATTTGATGGCACCGGCACAGCATAGTCCGGAGTCCAATAATCAGTAGCCAATCGGGTATTTTCGCCAAGGTCCATAAATGCCACAAAGTTGCGGCTTTCATCAAATTTCTGAGTCTTGTTAGTGACCCAAACTTCTATACGCGTGATGTTGATGCCTGATGAGATATATGGCAATTTAGAGCAAAACTCATCATAATGCATATAAAAATATTGGCTTAGGAAAAAATGTCGGTTGGCATCGTAATCAGCTGCACTGATGGCGAAATCAGTGCTCTGCACTCCCCCTTGCGTCGATATTGTCTTCGACTCGGAGTTTTGTTGTGAAAGCAAACCGGTTAAGGTCAATTTGCCAAATTGTAGTTTAGCTTTAGCACCGAAAAGTGCTGTTCCGCCTCTAATAAGGCTGCTTCCTGTAGTCATGCTGACATTACCGGCCTCGATATTCTTTATGATCTCATCTTCCTTTCCTTCATATTGAAGCTTAAGTTTCTGTGAGTCAAAATTAAAGGTTGCATCGGTATTGTAGTTCATGTTAAACTTCATCTTGTCGCCTACCGACGCATTGATTGTAGCCTGAATCTTCTGATTGAAATCGAAATAAGTCTTTCTTCTCGACTTCAACGACAATGCAGGATTGTCAGTCTTATTGCTCTTCACTCCTGCAGAAATCTGGATTGACCCTTGTGTAGTAAGACGCACTCCTCCAGGTCCGAACACCTTTTCGAGCGGACCAAGAGCAAAATTCATATCAAGAATATTGAATGCTTCTTTACCCTTTTGCTCAAAATTAGCGGAATTCTGACTACGGAAATAATCATACATCTCCTCTCTATTGAGCATATCCTGATACTCATCAGCGCGCATCATGAAAGGAGTGATAATATCCTTCTCTCCTAATTTTGTGTGAAGCACATACATCTCTGACTCCGGATCATACACCACCTGAGTCGTGATATTCTGAGGATCTCTTAAATCGGCGGGATATTCTTTTCCCCGGTAATCTTCATTGGTGATATTTACAGTCGGTTTGACCGGATATATCAACTCTACCGAATCGCCTCCGACAATCCGGGTATCCGGAACCGGCGGCGGTGGTGGCGGCTCAAGAGTCGATTTGGTATATTGGGAAAAAGACGCGACACTAAGTGCCAACACTGCAATGAGTGCCGACACAAATCGGATACGTGATATGTTGACTTTGCGCTTTCTCAAATTATTGTCGTTCAAATCAATCCTTGACCCTCCCGGCTCTTTAGGCGCTATCGACATTAAAGCATTGTCAACGCAAGCTTTATTGCCTTTTCTGTCGTGAGATTCGGGTCTTCGGTGAAGAGTTTCTTCAGCGCAATCCGGCTTGCCTGAGGATTAAATCCAAGCATGGCAAGTGCTGCGGCGGCATCATCAAACGCTTCCCCTACTACGGGCGTACTTGAAATTAACGAAATATCTGTAGCTTTTATTTTATCTTTCAAGTCTACAATTATCCTCTGAGCTGTCTTTCCTCCAATTCCCTTCACTCCTTTTAATGCTGCAGGCTTGTCGTTGGCGATAGCATCGATGAGCTGATCCTCTGTCAATGAAGAAAGTATAAGCCTTGCCGTATTCGGACCCACACCGCTTACCCCAATCAATTGCCGGAACAGCTCTCGACTCTGTTTGGTCATGAATCCATATAATTCATGTGCATCCTCGCGTATAGACTCGTGCACATACAGCTTAGCCTGTTTAAGCTGTTGCAATTTAGCAAAATCCATCAAAGTTATATTCAGCCCATAGCCCACGCCGGCACATTCCAACACTGCTAAAGTTGGCTCCAACTCTCCTATTGTCCCATTTATATATTCTATCATACGCTATTTTTATTAATCTTCTCTACCCAACCAATCCCAAAATTCGACTTATTAGCCCTATTAGTCTAATTAGTCCTATTAGTCTTATTAGTCAAATTAGACCAATTAGCCCTATAGAAAATCGAATTTATTTGCAAAATTACGAAATCATTCGTAATTTTGCAACATGATTCAGACATATAATTCGCAACTTCTCGACAATGCTGTCGCTGAATTAGGAAAGCTTCCCGGTATCGGCAAAAAAACGGCATTACGCCTCGCCCTTCATCTTCTTCGGCAAGATGAAGCCGAATCTATTTCACTCGGAGAGTCAATAATAAATATGAGAAAAAATATCCGATACTGTAAAGTATGCCATAATATTTCAGAAAGTGAAATATGTGATATTTGCTCAGATAGCTCTCGCGACCCTTCGATAATTTGTGTGGTAGAAAACATTAAGGATCTACTCACGATAGAATCCACCCGCGAACACAAAGGTCTTTATCATGTGCTCGGTGGAGTCATTTCCCCACTCGAAGGTGTATCACCCTCCGACCTGGAAATACAATCCCTAATTGATCGCGTAGCTTCCGGCAAAATTAAAGAAGTCATCCTTGCTCTTAGTCCTACAATGGAAGGAGACACCACTAATTTCTACATTTCTCGCAAGTTAGCTCCTTTCGATACAGAGATCAGCATGTTGGCACGGGGTGTAAGCATCGGAAACGATCTCGAATTCACCGATGAGCTGACCCTTGGCCGTTCCTTAGTAAACCGTGTACCCTACAAATAAATATTAATTGCGCACTATGGATCGTGAAATAAAATTGCGCGCTGTCGAGCCCGACGATGCCAGAATGATGTATGAAGCCGAGAATGATGAGGCAGCTTGGGTTTATTCCGACTATTTGGCGCCACTTAGCCACGAGCTTCTTCTTCAATATGCACTTTCCTACGATGCCGATCCCTTCCGAAGCGGTCAACTACGCCTTATAATCGAAACCGGGAACGCCCCGGCAGGCATACTCGACTTATTCGACATCTCTGCTCGCCACCTCCGGGCAGACACCGGAATATATATCTTTCCCGATTTCCGTGGCAGGGGTATCGGTAGAGTAGCTCTCGAAGCAGCGAAAGAATATTCAAAAAAGCGTCTTGGTCTCCATCAGCTTACTGCCACAGTAGCCCATTCAAATGCAATAGCTAAGCAAGCATATCAAAAAGCCGGATTCAAACTGACAGGTACGCGTCCCGATTGGCTTCGCAATCCTGACGGCTTTGAAAGCGTAGATATCTTCTCTTGCATGCTATAGTTTATAATTACCGATTTTTTTCAAAAAAAATAAACTTTCATATTCTCTTTCCCATTTTTTTTTATTAATTTTACACTCAGTTTCAAGGCTGGTCCTCGAGAGGAGGATCCCGTTAGTTAGGTATTTGTTTTATTCATAATTCAATTCTTATGATTACAACACTGTTAGTAATCTTTATTCTCGGCTATCTCTTGATAGCCAGCGAGCATGTCCTTCACATCAATAAGGCAACGTTCGCACTTATCATGTGTGCCCTTCTATGGGCTGTATATGCTGTGGGTAGCCATGACCCATCAATTTCTTCAGAGATGATTGAAGCTCTTGGCGACACATGCGAAATAGTGGTGTTCCTCATCGGAGCTATGACGATTGTGGAGCTTATCGACAGGTATGGAGGATTCCGGATCCTACTTCTCAAAATCCATGCATCCGACAAACGCAAACTGATGTGGATAATGTCGATACTGGCATTCTTCCTCTCGAGCGTGCTCGACAACATGACCACCACAATAATAATGGTTATGATATTGCGGCGTATGCTTCGCAACTATAAGGAACGATGGCTTTTCTCATGTGTCATAGTGCTTGCCGCCAATGCAGGTGGCGCATGGTCTCCAATCGGCGACATCACTACCATCATGCTTTGGATGAAAAACTATGTGACGTCTGTCGACCTCATCGTCAATCTCCTTATCCCCTCACTCGTATCGGTTATCATACCGGTTTTCTTTGCCTCGCGTCTTATTCCACAGACATCAGTGGAACCTCTCAACAGCCAGGATCAGCGTGTAGGCTACGTGATGTCGGAAGAGCATCCTAAACTTTCTATTCTCATTCTTTGCTGCGGCGTAGCAGGACTTCTTTTCGTACCTATATTTAAGGCCACAACACATCTCGCTCCTTATATGGGAATAATGTTCTCTCTTGGAGTATTATGGCTTTTGACAGAACTTATCGTGCGCCATTATCAGCTTGACGGTAAAATAGAAGGACGAGTTTCTCAGGTCATAAGAAGTATCGACATGTCGACCATTCTCTTCTTCTTGGGAATCCTTATGGCTGTTGCAGCACTTAGTCAGGCTGGAATCTTAGGTGAACTGGCTGCTTGGCTCAACGACCAATTCCATGACGTATACGTGATAAATGGCATTATCGGTATTCTCTCATCAATTGTCGATAACGTACCTCTCGTAGCTGCTTGTATGGAAATGTATCCTGTCGCCAATGACGCGATTATAGCAACCTCTTCAGATCCTTCGTATACCTCACTTTTTGTTCAAGACGGACTATTCTGGCATCTTCTCACTTTCTGTGCAGGAGTAGGCGGCAGTATGCTAATAATTGGTTCAGCCGCAGGTGTGGTAGCTATGGGTATAGAAAAGATTCCGTTTATGTGGTATGCTAAGCGTATCACATGGTTGGCATTCCTTGGATATATTGCCGGCATAGCTGTGATATGGCTTGAATCTCTCTTCTTAAACTTCTAAACACTTCATACTTCGAAGGGACGCATGGCTCGTGCGTCCCTTTGTGTGCATAAATAAAAAAAATCCAACTAAATTAAACCTTTACCCACCTAACTTGTCACAAAGACACATTACCATATCTATCTAAACGTTTCTACGGTAACAGACAATATGAAAATCAAGTTTCTATTGCCGTGCATAATGTGCATGGCATCTTTTTACGCCCTTGCTAACGGTGACATCACCGGAAAAGTCTTCAATAAAGAAACTGGCGAACCAATGGACTTCGTCAATATTCAGCTTTTCAATGCTAAGACCGGCAAACCACTTCCCATTGGCACCACCACTGATGAAAGCGGAGCTTTTATTATCAAGGGAGTTGCAGATGGCAAATATATTGTAAAAATCACCAATGTCGGAAGCATTGACCAAGAGAGAGAAGCCAATGTGTCCGGAAGCAATGTCAATCTTGGAAGTATAAAACTTGCAGATGACGCCAAACTTCTTCAAGAAGTAGTAGTGGAAGGCATTCGCAGCCAGATGCGCTTCGAACTCGACAAGAAGGTATTCTCAGTAGATGCCAATATTGCGGCTGCCGGACAGTCAGCTTCCGAACTTCTTGAGTCTATCCCTTCCGTTGAAGTGGATCAGGACGGGGAAGTCTCTCTTCGTGGCAATTCATCGGTCACAGTGTGGATCAATGGCAAGGAGTCAGGACTAACTGCCGACAATCGCGCTCAGATTCTCGAACAGATTCCGGCTGAGACAATTGATCGCATTGAGGTTATTACTAATCCCTCTGCAAAATATAGTCCGGAAGGCACTGCCGGCATTATCAATATTATACTGAAGAAAAATCGCAAAGCCGGTTACTATGGCAGTGCTGAAATCAGTGCCAATTCTCGTGGGGGTGGAAATGCAAGTGCAAATATCAACTACAATTCCTCTAAAATTGATGCTTTTGCCGGACTTGGATTCAGAATGCGACGTAATACAGGAGGATCGAAGATGGAGCGTGTATTCCTTGACGAAGATGGAAATCCAAACGGCATCTTCACCAACTCAGAGGGTAAAAGTCCTAACAGAGGAAGAAACATCTTTGCAAGACTGGGATTTACATATCATCTTACAGATAAAGACGATATAGGGCTAAATGGATTCGGTATGTTTGGACACAACAACAGCAGTTCCACTACCCTGTATACATCTAATGTTCCAGGCAATTGGCTAAGCAATGATGATTATTCTAAAAACAATGGAGATCACCGTGGCATGCATGCAGAGTTCAATTACACCCACAAATGGAACGACAACCATACGCTTGATGTGATTGCAGGTTACAACCACTGGGGCGGCCCTAACAACAGGTCGTATGCTGAAGAAATCGACTATCAGGATTACAGCGAAAATAAATATCAGGAACAGACTATGGATATGTCAACATCTTCGTGGGAAACGAAGGTGGATTATACCAACAAACTAACGGAATGGCTAAAACTTGAGGCTGGCTTTAATGGACGCTATAGCCACGAAGATACTCCTACTGACACGTATACCGGAACTTCTGCTTCAGACATGAAGCAAAACGAAGATCTTTACAATAGGTTTATCTATAATAATAATGTGTCTGCACTGTATGCCACATTGGGTGGGAATGTAAAAAAATTCAGTTTCTCTGCAGGTCTTCGAGCTGAAGCCTGGCAGATAAAGACTCGTTCACTGGGTTTTGGAGAGACAGAAGCGGAGGTCGCTCCGTTTAAGAAGAATAATTTCGCGCTGTTCCCAAGCCTATTCTTATCTTACAGCTTGCCTCGTGACAATGAGCTCCAGATCAACTACACTCGACGCATCCGTCGCCCATGGGGTGGTCAGCTAAATTCCTTCCATGATATTTCTGATCCGACCAACGTAAGTTATGGTAATCCTGAACTACAACCACAATATTCAAACTCCTTTGAACTCAATTATCTCAAAAGCTGGACATGGCACATGCTCTCATTATCGGCATACGTCCGTACCACTTCTGACATGATGAACCGTATCAGTTATCTTGATGGGGATGTAATGTATTCCACTTGGGCTAATATAGCGGATGAGGTCAATTCAGGATGTGAGATAGTATCTAAGAATTCTTTTTGGAACCGTCTTGATTTGACTACGACTGTCAACCTCTACAACAATCACATCTCAGGATGGAATTATAATTTCTTGGCAGAAAGCGGCAACCAGATTCCTCTGAGCGGTAAAGAACAAAATAGCTTTGCCTGGAGCGCAAGGATGATGGCTAATGTCAAGCTTCCATGGGCTATATCTCTCCAGGCTACAGGCAACTACAACTCTAAGATGCTGTCGGCACAAGGATCGCGACAGGGAGGCTGGAGCGTAGACCTTGGTTTGCGCCGAGTGTTTGGAGCATGGTCGTTTTCTCTTAACTGCCGCGACATCTTCGACTCGCGCAGATTCAAAAGCACTACGAATGGTCCGGACTACACTCAATATAATGAGCGTTGGAGAGGAGGACGCACGATACGTCTGACAGTAAAATTCTCCTTCGGCAACATGAACGCCAAACCCAACAAACGAGGAGACGGAGAACCGATGGACGGCTCCGGCTACGATGGCGGAATGGACAGCTAAAAAATAGCGGACTCCGAAAGATTCGGAGTCCGTTTTCAATTTTATATAAATAGTATTGTAAAGAAAGATTCGAGAGATTATCGAATGACGAGCTTCTTCATCTTGCTTCCCTGACGTATCATATATATACCCGGAGTAAGCGTCTTTAGTTCATCACGGTCCGCATTCTTATTAATAAGAATTCCATTCAGTCCGTATATTTCGAATTGTTCATAGGCTGAGAAGATTCTCTCAATTCCGGAAACGCCTGCTATGATACACTCTGCCGAGATGCCTGAGCCATCAGCTGCTGTTGCTGTTATTACACATGTACCTTCACTCAATACAGAGACATTTCCATCGACATCGACAGTAGCGACTGCTTCATCACTTGATGTCCATAGAAGCGTCTTATCAGTAGCTTCTTCTGGCATTACGATAACTTCAATTTTAAACGACTTTCCTTCTTCTCCACTCCAATTGTCGGGAGTCAAAGAAACACTTTCAACTAAAGTTGCCTCCACTGTAACTAAACAGCTGGCGCTTGCATCGCCATTTTTAGCTGTAATGGTGGCAGTGCCAAGAGATACGGCTGTCACGTTGCCATTTGCATCCACGGAAGCTACCATCTCATTATCTGTACTCCATTTTATTGACTTATCTGTGGCATTGACAGGAATAACATAAGCATCCAGTTTCATCGTCTCATTCTTTTTTAATGAAACCTCTGAATGGGATATATAAACCATTTCTACTGGAATACTTAAGTCTTCACTTGGCAAGGATACATTAAAGTCTGGTGAATAATGAGTCTCTAAGATATGATTATTCCAAAATGTAGAATATTTTACTACTACATCGAGATCTTCCGTATTCGAAAATGAATAAAGACAATCTGAAACGACATTTGCTATTTCCCCGCCTATTGTTACTTCTTTTATATCACAACTTGATACTGGATTAATATACAGTAAATTATGACACTTATCAATAGTATATCTCCACATCTCCATAATGTTGCATCCTGAACTATCATAATGATTGGCAGTAGCTCCCGGAATCATTAGAGCAAAAAAGTCATCAGGTTTACCTCCGGAGTAATTAGCTTTTAGATGTGGAGTAACAGCTGCTGTAATGCGTGAATATGCTGTGTTAAATTCAAATTCAGTCACATTGTCAAGATAAAGATATTTCGTCGCAAATTCTCTGCAATTACCGGTCACCGGATATTTTTGACCTTCAAATTCAATGAATTCAGGGACAGTATAGTAATTGTTTCGATAAGGAGAATTAGCGTAAATATTACTTGCTATTGCCGTATCATCAAGAATCAGATAACGCACTCCGTCATAATCAACATATTTTCCTGAGAAATCTTTATTAGTTTCGCGAATATCCTTATATCCTCGCCACGATGAAGAATTTTTGTATGCTTCCTTAGAACCCTCGGGAACATAAAGAATCGTATTATTCCGGTAAATGCCGTCATCTACTAAATCAAGAGTACCGCTGTTCTCTAATATTTCGACAGGTTTAGGATTATTTACCTTCAAAAAATCTAATTTCATGCCGGCATATCCTGAAATAGCACCCCATTCATAAGACTCTACGCCACTTGGTATTTCTAAGTATTCAATACACCTATGAGGCAGACTGTATGGACAAAAACCCTTTAGGGTCTCCGGAAGGTTTATTGACTCCAATCCCCACACGCTTGCTCCTATAGCATCAAACATACTTGGATTACCAGCCTCTGCAGGAAGATAATCATCTGGATAAAATCCTTCAACAACCCTTGTGGCTCGAACATCAAGATGTTTAAGAGAATACAGGTTGCTTGTTATGAAAGAATAGTCTTCACCATTCATTGGACCCTCTATGGTCAGACTGTAAATTAGAGGTTGCTCATCCTCAGGGATTAAAGATGAAAGTTCTCCTGCATTTTCAAGAATTACTTTCTTATTCAACAAATCCTCATATCTATTTGCGAATATTTCTATAATATAATTGTCTTTTGTCGTATCAAAATTAAAAGCAGCGCTGGAAAAATCACTCCCATTTGTTCTATATTCCCCATCAATAAGAACATAAGCGACCCCTCCATTAACTTCTATATCAAATGGACAACAATCTCCGAACAAAACCTCTTGCTCATTATTATTTTGATACATAATCTTAGTCAACCCATAAGGATCATTGATTTTCCATTCAATATTACTGTACAAAGGAATATTATCACTAACATCAATGTGAGATGGAGCCTCAATAGTACCTAAAATAAGTTTCCAATCTCCTCCATCTTCTCGCGCAACTGCTTGTACTTTCATTGAAGGCTCAACTGGAGTTTTGAAGGTTACATTAACGAAGGGAAAAGCTCCGTGACCAACCCAAGTGTATCCTATATTATCCCAGTCTGAATTAGCTTCAATCCAATGCCCAACTGTCTCGTTGACCTCAATAATGTTTTCATCCTTGTCTACAAGAGCAAGACACACATTACCCGAGAAATCATTCGGGAATGTAATCTGTCCTACAATGGCATTAAAAGGACAATCCTTTTCAATATTCTTGACAGAAACATTGAATCCGGCTCCATGTCCTGCGACCGCCCATAAGTAACCATAGTCATTCCAGCAACGGGCATATTCTTTTTCACATCCGTCATTAAAGAGGTTAATAACCATTCCAATTCCATAATTGAATCCCCCTAAAAGTATAGGATCGTAAAAACCATTGGCAGCCCCATCCCAACCCCAGTTAATATGAAGTTGATTTTCATTGTTAAACCCATCACATACAAAGGCATGCCCTCCAGCCTCCTCACTTACTCCACTCATAATGATAGGATGATTCGACATTATCTGATCTTCTATCATATTGAGCCAGGTAAAATCATCAAAATTGGCTGCTGATATAAATTGGCATGACGGCGAATATTTGAAATACTCATGCATATAGTGGCCTACTACACATGTCATAGCCCCTGATCCATAAGGATCATACTGCATATTTACAGCCGCTCCAGCCGCTTGCATTAGCTTTGCCACTTCAGCTGCCTGTCGATCGTCGAAAGTTCCTGCTTCAAATGAATCAGGCATTAGCGAGTAGTCAAATGATATATCATTGAAATTATATTCCAATTGGGTTCCATTAGTTGTCCAAATATGATGCCCCCTGCCAGTCTCAGGCCAGTTGTTGTATTTCATGACTATACCCATTGCTGTCGCAACGCAACCAGCTGGGCACTTTTCTCCATCAATCTCCTGAGCATACATATTAAATGGATATCCCTGACCCCATTGCGCAGTTTCAAGAACCCACTCATTTGCATCGCCGATTGTATTGATAAATCTCCCACTCTTTTTTGGCTTTCTAATATTTGAAAGATTCTGAGACTCCAGTTGATTAGAAAAACGGTTAAATAACTCCGCAAGCTGAGGAGGACAATTCTCAAAATCAAAGCTACCAATGCTTGAGTACCCTAAAATTGCTTTTATTCTGTCATCGCCGGAGATGATGACAAAACCGTCGGATTCGCCACGATTAAAAACATAGAAAGGACTCGAGGCAGCATTGACGTCGGCAGCAGGAGCATGCATAGGGCGTAATGCTTTAGACAAGTGAGACACATCCTGCAATTCCACATTGTTCATGAAGTCTGATGCGATAGTCAGAGCCTCCTCAGGAGAAATCTGACGGGCACTGGCACTTATGCCCAACGTCAGAAGAATCAAACTGGCAAGTTTTTTCATAAGCAAGTTGTTAAGTTAATTTATTACCACGCAACAAAGGCATCCATCGTTGCTAAATCCTTGACTTTGACAGAAATCGTGTGAGAATTTCAGACGGTCAAGATTCAGTGCGGATATACGCTATCAAATATGTCATAGATGATGCTAATTATCGCACCTTTATGTCGCAAAGTTAGAATATTTTTTTAATATCTGCAAATAATCAATGTATTTTTGCCAAGATACTTACATTTCTGGAAGTATCATATTTAGGATTTTTCTAAAAATGCCCAAAAACTTTCCTATATTGGAAAGTTTTATTAACTTTGCATCTGAGAGAACTAAATAAAGTATTAAATGGAAAGTAAACAAAATACATTAGGTACCATAATCCGCCTTGAAAGGAAAAAGGCTGGGCTCACTCAAGCTCAACTTGGAGAAAGAATAGGACTTAAGGAATCAAGAGTATCAAAAATTGAAAATGGAGCTCCAATAACACCTGAAGTAGCCTCATATATTTTGGGCAAAATTGGTTCTGAACTACAAATTAAAGCTATAGTCAAGAAACCGATTGACAGAAATTCAATCGATTTCCTGATTGGAGTTGTACACAATTTTTCAAAAATCAAAGGGATATCGCTTGGAAGAGCTTTCAAATATCTTAAGACTTTCAAGGGGCTGGAATATCTAAGAGAATATCAAGAGATAGAACAAACACTCTCATACGAAGATATAACTTCTGATTTGCTAAGAGTATGCATGAATAATGGTGGTGCATTATGAAACTCTATCATTCACAGATATGATATCGTAATTGGTCCTGTAGCTGATTCAAGAGTTGATCCTGTCATAGAGGATTATAAAAAAGAATTTGGGAGTTCATACCAAACACACGAAAATCTAAAGATCTTGGCAGCCAGACTAAAATATCCTGGACCAAAATACATTCAATATTGTTTTTGTACAGAAAAAGCACTTAAACTTTTAATAAGAGATTAATATGGCATACGATAAAATTGAACAAATTCTCTCAACTTTAGTGGAAAGAGTTGCTAATTACTTCCACATGGATATGCAAGACGCTCTCGAAGCAGTTGCAACTTCCAAACTTGCTAATAACATAAGTAAAGAAGGGAATAAAGACAATCTCTCTATCGAGGAGATGAGTGACCTAATATACAAAGAAATTTCCCTTGCTATAGACTGAAAAAAAGGACTCCTAATTGTAATGGAGTCCGTTTTTCTTTATACTCCCATACGTTTTTTATTATATATCTGCCATAGTTTCTTTGCGTGACATGATTTCCTTCGTATGTGTGATACACTCAGGAAGCTCAGATTTATAATGCGACACATATATCATAGTCCCATCATTTATCCTTACCATCTTCGAGATTATCTTCTTTATCCGCTCCTTCCTATCCTTATCCAAACCGTGAAGCGGCTCATCAAGCACCAACAAAGCCGGTTGTTTCACCAATGCCCTCGCCAACATCACAATCCTTTGCTCTCCGGACGACAATTCTGAAAACTTCCTCTCCCCAAGATGACCAATATCTAAAATCCTCATCCACTCCTCGGCCACCTTCTGCTCCTCCGGTGTTGATTTTCTATACCTATTGAGAGAATTACGCATCCCCTGGATGATTATCTCCTTCACTGAATCATTCGACTTAAAATATAACTGCATCTCAGGACATACATACCCTATCGCATCTTTAATCTCCCATATACTCTCACCGGTTCCGCGACGGCGATCAAACAAAATAATATCATTAGCATAACCTTGTGGATTATCTGCACATATCATACTCAGGAGCAACGACTTCCCGGATCCGTTAGGTCCTTGGAGCGCCCAGCACTCCCCTCGCTTGACAGTCCAATCAAGCTCCTCAAAAATCACTTTGTCCCCATACCGAGCATGCCCATCCCTTATAGAAAATACGACCTCACAATCTCTATACTTGCTCTCACCAATCTTCGCAGGCAAAGATTTCACACATACCTCATCTCCCCCATCAGACTTATTAGACCTATTACTCTTATTAGCCCTATCAGCAACATCACTCCCACCAAAAGGAATTGGATATCCAATCCGACGATCCTCCATATTGATGACACTATCTACATAATCTGGCACATCCCCCTCATCACATAGAAGAAACACCACCGACACTCCCTTATCTTTCAACATAATCATGGCATCATCAAAATCCTTGCGAGAGTCTGCATCCAATCCTATATATGGATTATCAAGTATAAGCAAATCGGGCTTTTCACATAGCGCGTTGATGATCAAAAGTTTTCTTAACTCTCCACTTGAAAGATAATTGATTTTTTTGCCCTCAATATCATGCAAACGAAAAGCGTCAGAATATTTTTTCCATTCAGGCGAATGAAGCTTCACCTTAAAAATATCTCCTACTGAAGGTACATTATCATTTGCAGTTGCCTCCATCCTCTGATTATAATACTGGACATCGATACCGGTAAATGAATGAATATCCGTAAACGTCAACATTTTAACAAGTTTGATTTTCTCATCAAAAGCCAAACGATTACCGTAGGCATAGCGTCCTTTAGCCAACACATTTCCCAATGTAGTCTTTCCGCTTCCGTTCTTACCTACTATGGCAGTCACTCCTGCCGGTATCCCACCTTTGGCAGAATTATCCAATACCACTTTCCCATAACCTATCCTATCACTCTCAAACCTCACAATGAAATTCCGACATTCACTCATACCTAAATCATTTTTATACATGCAAAATTAATAAAAATTATCCATTTTCCCAAACATATTCAAGCTCCATCTCATCCGGTCAGCATCGGTCTCCAAGTTTGCAAATTAAAAAATAATTCGTTAATTTTGTATTCAAAATTTGCATATAAATGAAACTCGACAATATTTTAGCAACTGCTGTTGCATCTAAAACCAATCTACCTTCCAATAGGGTTGCAGCTGTCATCAAACTCCTTGATGATGGTGCCACTGTTCCATTCATCAGCCGCTACAGAAAGGAACTCACCGGAAGCATGGACGAAGTGGAGATTCGCTCCGTAGAAAGTGCTCTCAAATCAGAACGAGAACTTATCGCACGACGTGACTTCATCAGATCTGCTATTGAAGAAGCCGGTGCTCTCGACGCCAAAATCGATGAGTTGCTTGCCAAAGCCACCACTATGACCGAACTGGAGGATATATACGCCCCTTATAAACCAAAGAAACGCACTCGAGCCACAATAGCACGAGAAAAAGGACTTGAGGAACTTGCAAGAATACTGATGTCGGGAAAGCCGGAATCCTGCCGGCAGGCTGCCCAAAAATTTGTAGGTAAGAATGATGTGAAAGATGTGGAAGAAGCACTGGCAGGAGCTTCTGACATTATCGCTGAATGGGCTTCTGAATCTCCGAGACTCCGCAATATCACAAGAAATTATTATAATCGAGTGGGATCTCTTGAGTCGGCACCCGCAAAAGACAAAGCATCTGAACTTGAGCAATCTCCATATTCACAGTATGCGGAATTTTCTCAAAGTGTTCGCCGCATGCCCTCTCATCAATATCTTGCTTTGCGAAGAGCCGAAACTGAGGGGCTTATAAAAGTAAAATATCTGCTTCCGGAAAAGGGTGCAGAACTACGCGATAAACTTATTGATAATTTCGGTCCGCGATATGCATCAAAAGAGTGTGCTAAAATCATCGACGATGCTGTTGCCGATGCCGGGAAACGTTTGATTTGTCCTTCTGTTGAAAACGAAGTATCTGCCTCCCTTAAGGAAAATGCAGACAAAGTTGCTATAGACATATTCGCCGGAAATCTTAGGCAACTTCTTCTCAATGCTCCGCTTAAAGGACACAGAATCCTTGCTATTGATCCAGGGTATCGCACCGGTTGCAAGGTGGTTGCACTCGACCAGCAGGGAAATCTATTGGACGACTCCGTAATCTATCCTGTGCCTCCACGAAATGACTTTGCGGGAGCAACGCAAATTGTAGAACGTCTTATCAAAAAGCATCATCTTGACACTGTAGCCATTGGCAATGGCACTGCTTCACGCGAAACCGAGAAATTCGTGAAAGGGAGTGGTCTGTTCCCTGAAAAAGCGGTGTATGTAGTCAATGAAAATGGTGCATCTGTTTACTCAGCATCAGAAGTTGCAAGAAAAGAATTTCCGGACAAGGATGTCACTGTAAGAGGAGCCGTATCAATCGGACGCCGTCTAATCGACCCGCTTGCTGAACTTGTAAAAATTGATCCAAAAGCAATTGGAGTCGGACAATATCAGCATGATGTAGACCAGACAAAACTAAAGGATATGCTCGACTATACAGTAATGAGTTGTGTCAATGCTGTTGGAGTCGACGTAAATACAGCCAGTGAGCAACTTCTATCGTATGTCTCAGGCATCGGACCTGCTTTAGCTAAAAACATAGTTGCTTATCGCGCCCAGAATGGTGATTTTCGTACTCGCAAACAGCTTAAGAAAGTACCTCGTCTCGGTGACAAAGCATTCGAATTGAGTGCCGGTTTCCTACGCATTCCAGGAGGCGACGAACCCCTCGACAACACCGGAATACATCCGGAAAGCTACGAACTCGTTAAGGAGATGGCAAAAAGTATTGGTGCTCAACCTGCCGATCTTCCTGCAAATGGACCTCTCCTTGATAAAATCGACGTTAAGACACTTGCAGAAAAAGGGATTGGGGGTCTGGAGACTATGACAGATATAGTGGCTGAACTCCGAAAACCGGGTCGTGACCCTCGCACAGACGAAGACAACGAGGCTTTTATCCCCGGAGTGGAAGACTTTGAGCATCTGTCGGTCGGGATGGAAATTCCGGGAATCGTCAACAACATCACTGCATTCGGAGCATTCGTAAATCTTGGAATAAAAGAAAATGGACTCCTTCACATCTCACAAATCTCAGATCGGAGGATCAATTCCGTTTCCGATGTGCTGAATCTTGGACAACGCATACAAGTCAAAATCATCGACATCGACCCCATACGTCATCGCATTTCACTCCGCCTTCTCAAATAGAAGGTGGAGTGAAGAAATACTGACCCATATTCTTCGTGATTTTGCCATACTGGGTGCTGTGAGTTGGACACACATGATAGCATGCGCAGCAACTCGTGCAGTCATTCCCCCAATGTGGATGACCATCCACTAAAGCAATATTGCCTACCGGACACACCTTGGCACATTTACCACATCCAATGCACGCATCAGTATAATGCCATTTTTTAGTATCGACTCCCCATTTCTTAAAAAGTGGATATACAAGCGATGTCTTTAGTCTGGGAAGCGATCCAAGATGCACGTCGCACTCCTCTTCCTTAGACTTTATTTTCTCCCCAATCAAAGCAATCCTGCCGATGGCTTCTTCAAGCTTCTTCTGTTCCAACTCCTTAGGATCTGTCCCGAATCCCGGCAAAAGGACATATACATTAGGCATAATGATACTCCAAGACGCTGAAAGCTTAAGTCCTCTTTTGAGAAGTGCTTTTTTTAGCATTTTAACAGCCATACCGGTTTCATCTCCACATGTAGCCACACACCAGATGTAAATGGAGCCCTCTGCAACTGAAGCAATGGTGGATTCAGGAAGCTTCTGTATAAAATCAAGCACTATAGGAGGCACTCCCCAAGCATATACTGGGAATACAAATCCTAAAGAGTTATCCTTTTCAACATCAAAAATCTGAGTATAAGGATCAGTATCAGGAATAAAACGGACATCTTCTCCTGTCAACGACCCAAGACGCATTGCGACATGACGCGAATTATGCGTCCCCGAAAAATAATATATCATAAATTAAAAATGCTATAATATGTCATTATCTTGCAAAACACAATTATTTTAACTTCATTGCAACACGGGTTCCAGTTCTTTCATCATAATGTCAAGATTACCCCATCCGTGAAAAGTATGATGAATAGTTCCATCTGAGTTTATCAGAATCCATAGAGGCTCAACGTTTGTGTCGCATGGCAACTGACTATGAAGAGACTTAAGCTGCTGATCGGTCAGGAGATAGTGGTCGCCTATATAGTTTGGCACCAGCAGTTCCCAAGTGGCGCGATCAGAGCGTTCGCTTGCAATATTGACAAAGTGAATCTTATCGGCAAGCTCAATCTTTTTCTCATGCATCTGTTTGAAAGCTACACGGCATTGTCCACAAGTCGTTTCCCAAAGGTCAAGCAATACCGGGAAACCTCGATAAGGCTCAAGGATTGCGGAAAGAACATCATTGTCGACAATCTTATCGTTTGGCAAAGTACATATACGAGATTTACCTTGCTCATTGATAAATGCCATTTCCTGCTCCAGCCTATCATTATAGTCCAATATATCCTGCCCTAATTCTGGCAAATAGACACTTAAGCTGTCTTTCTGTGCCTCTGAAAGCAACTTTGACTGTTGTCCTATCTGCATCATATACTTTGAGGCAAGATAACACTGACGGTAATCTTCTGGAAGTTTCACTTCACGTTTAATTAGATCATCTATGAAAATTTCCGGAAGACCCCACATTACGTAACAGAGTGCCGGATCTGTCCAGGGATCGTTTTTCATATAGTTTTCAAACCATAAGCTTTGACGTTCGACTAAGGCTGCAAATTGTTCTTCTGTATCTAAGCCGGCATATTTGATGGAATAAGCGCAAAATGGAATATGGCAACCGTATTCGTAATGATTCGCGGCTTTGGCAAATTCACGATAGGCATCCCCAATGTTTCGGTCTTCATCAATGCGTTTATTGATGCATTGATATGTAGAATCAAGGTATTGGAAATATCCGTCAATACTGACATCTGACAACTCATTGACAAGTTGGCCCATATTACGCTTCATTTCTATTTTTTGATACAGAGCTTCCGGATCAAAGCCTTTTTCCATAGCATAAACTATATCATGGTTTAACTCAGACAATGATCCCGAGAAAGAAAGGGATTGGGATAGTCCCTGTGTTTTAATTTTATCCAAGTCTAAAACAAACGAAACTGTGTCTCCAGGAACTATATAGCAAGTAAACTTGCAATCTCCTATCGTGACAAGACATTTTGCCGTAGTGCCTGTATGCAGCTTAAAACTGAAGTATCCGTTTTCATCCAAAGAAGCTGTATTACCTTTTATGGCCTCTCCCGGAAGACCGGGATTATACTTCATCCAGTGGATTACTTCAATATCTTCCGGTCTTTGTGTGCTGTCACCGACAAGACAGCCACTCAAGACAGCTGGTTCCTTTGAATATTTAAAACGGGGTAAGTGATTTTGCGCTTGTCCTGTAAGGGTGATAAGACCAAGAATTGCTATAATAAGAATCTTATTATTCATATTTATGATATTTTTATTTTTGATACAAAGTTAATCCAAATTTTTTAAATTAGCAAAAATCCCATTTACCAAGTCTGAGTATCATATAAATACACTATCAGTATTAATGAATGTAAGATTACTGATATTTTTGTATATCCCAATACACTACATGCAACGAAATCAGTTTTATGAACAGCACATGTATTCCTGTCATTCACAAAAAGCGCCAATTCAACATGAAGGCGTCAAATGGTATTTATGGCATCATTAAAAAAATAAACTGATTTAAAATTTGCAAAATTCGATAATTTAAAGTACCTTTGTAAAAAATACATATACCATGCCAAAATACATTGATCCAACATACGATGCCGGATTCAAACTTACATTCGGAAGAGAGAATGTCTCCGAGGAACTACTGATAGGCATTTTAAATGCTTTGCTTTGTACTAATGAGGATTATGAAGAGATAACCTCCGTAACCTACCTGAACAACGAGCGTATGGCAGAGTGGAAGGATGGGAAAGGAATCCGATATGATATTTTGTGTGAGACTGCCTCCAATCATCGGTTCATAGTGGAAATGCAGAAATTTGATCAATCATATTTCATTGACAGGGCAAGTTTCTATGTTGCTCGCGGAATCGCAGAACAGGGTTACAGAGGAAAGGATGAAGAGAATGTCGGATGGGACTATTCTCTTAAACCAGTATACGGGGTATTTATATGTAATTTCGATATCGCATCTCTCGACCCCAAGGTGATCACAAGAGCAAGGGTATTAGACGAAGAGTCCTACAAACCAATAGGGGTCAAAACGCGTTATTATTTTATCCAACTTCCGGAGTTTGACAAGAAGGAGGATGAATGTGAGAGTTTGATAGATATGTGGCTTTATAATATCAAGAATATGGGAGCAAGACAGGAAGTGGCGTTTATGCGTAATAACGAGATATTCAAGAGACTGGAAAAAGTGACGAG
>JAIDTL010000047.1 GCA_029060725.1 Muribaculaceae bacterium
ATATTAGACAGAAGCACATAAGCTCATAATGTTTGACGCGCGTGGGCGCATGCGGAGCATGCTTTATTACGTTGTCTGACGCGAGGGGATAGTTCATAATTAATAATTCATAATTAATAATTCATAATTACTCAGCCTGCTCCTCTTTTTTTATAAATTTAACTAAATTTTTGTTTGGAAATATAATTTTTTATAGTAATTTTGCATTCCTTAGATATTTTAGCAACAAAAACTAATAACTAACATAATCAAGCTTGACATTATGAAAAAACGATTATTGCTGGCCGTCGCTGCATTTTTGGCCATTGCTCCGACGATTACAGCCCAGCGAGTGACCGATGAACTCGGACGTGGACTCGTCGCCATGAAGACCGACGGCGGCGTATTCTGCTCCTGGCGTATCAACGCCAATGAATGGGACGGCACGGAATACAACATCTACCGCGGCTCCACCAAACTCAACAGTACTCCCCTGAAAGTTTCCAACTTCACAGATGCCTCCGGCTCTGCGGATGCCACTTACACAGTCAGCCCCGTAATCAACGGAGTGGAGGCCGACGCTTGCGCACCTGTAAAGGTATGGGAGAAAAACTACACCATTATCAAACCCCAACACGCCCCGGAAATCAAGGCCGGTCTCGTGCCCAACGATGCTACGGTAGCAGACGTAGACGGTGACGGCGAACTTGAGATCATCATGAAGTATGACAACCAAGCTTCCAGCTACGGCAAAGGCGACAACGGAATCTTCACAGTAGTGGAATGCCTCGAAATGGACGGAAGCGTGAAGTGGTGGATCAACTTCGGTCCGAATATCGGCGACTTCCAGAATAATGAGATCAATATAATAGCCACTGACTGGGACGGCGACGGCAAGGCGGAAGTAGTCTTCCGTGCTGCTGACGGCACCATTATCCATCAAGCCGATGGAAGCACCTATACAGTAGGCGATGCTTCGATCAATTACCGTGGCACCGGCGATGCTTTCCCTTCCGGACAATGGTTTATCCACTGGGGCAAGGAATACCTCATCTATGCCAACGGCGAGACATGCCAACCATACGAATGCATCGACTACCCTCTCATGCGCGTAGAGCCTGAAAATAACCCCAATGGAATCCTCAGTGGCGGAGCTTACGATACCCTCGTCAGCAACGAATGGGGCGACGGCTATGGACACCGTTCTTCAAAATATATGTTTGCAGCCCCATACCTCGACGGCCGCAAACCAAGTCTCTTCCTTGCGCGCGGTATCTATACCAAGCATAAGATGATCGCTTACGACATCGACCCTGTCAACCACAAACTCGTAGAACGCTGGCGCTGGAACAGCTTTGGCTGGCCATGGGAAGGACAAGGCTACCACAACTTCGGCATTGCCGACGTGGATTGGGATGGCCGCGATGAGATTGTGTATGGATCAATGGTGATCGACGACAACGGCTTTGGTCTTTCCACTACCGGACTCGGACACGGCGATGCCCAGCACTGCAGCGACTTCGACCCTTATACCCACGGTCAGGAAATCTTTGCCTGCAACGAGGATAATCCTAACAACAACTACCGCGACGCAACTACCTCCAAGATATATTACCGCACTACAGGCGGCAACGACGACGGCCGCTCAAATATGGGCAACTTCATCGACGAATATCCCGGTGCAGAGGGTTTATCATCACGCGATGCAGCCCTTATCGGCGGAGCATCTCACAAAGCGATAGTAGGCGACAATAAGTCGACCGTTACCATCACCCAAAACTTCAGAGTATACTGGGACGGTGACCTCTGCGACGAGTCGTTTGACTACAACAACGGAAAGAATACCGCCGGTGCAATTTATAAAGCAAAACAAGGCAGAATTGCCCTGCTCGAAGGCAGCAAGACCAACAACGACACCAAGGGCACACCTTGCTTCCAGGGTGATATCCTCGGCGACTGGCGCGAGGAATACATCATGCGCGACGGCGACAACAATATCCGCGTCTACTCCACTGACTTCCCGACTGAATACCGCGTATACTCTCTCTGGTATGACCATCAGTATCGCAACGCGATGAACTGGCAGATGTGTGGCTACAACCAGCCTCCTCACACAAGCTTCATGCTCAGCGCATTTGAAGACAGGATCGTGCCTCCGGCACCTCTGACAATGTCAGGACGCACCGAAGTAGCAAACAACGGCACTATCGATGCTTCACTCAACGGCAAGCACGCAATCGTATGCGAGACCGGCAACATGACCCTCTCGGCAGCCGATGGTGTGGCTCCGGCTATCCTCACTGTCAACACTCCGACATGGGTGGAAGGACACAACGACAATGACAATATCACGACCAAGACTTACACTCATACCATCTCCTCAGGATCTTTCGGCGGAGACATGCGACTGATCAAGCAAGGCGACGGCAAACTAAAACTCCCGGCAGGAACGCACGCATATAGCGGAAAAACTGAAATATGGGCAGGCACAGTGGCATTGGATGGTGAACTCACCAACAGCCCTGTATGGATGTACAACTTTGCAGTGCTCGAGACTTCTTCACTCAAGGCTCCGAAGGGTATCGACATGAATTATGCTTCTGTAATCCGCCTTGGCGACAAGACAAATGTCGGCGTCCTTACTACAGGAGAGCTTACCCTTGGATTTGGTTCAATCATCGAGCTCGATGCTTTTGCCGACCAATCTATCGACCAAATCAATGCCACTAAACTCATCATTGAGAAGAAAGACTGGACCAATGGTCCGGAATATCTCCAGCCCGTCATAAAATTCACTGCTCACCAGGCTGATGCCGACACTCCCCTACCCTCCGGCAAATACCTTATCGGAGAAATCGGGGAAATTGACGGAAACCTCTCTGACATCACCATCCTTGGCATTGATGACATGAAGAAGGAACTTATCTATGAAGACGGAAAACTTTACGTAAACCTTTCAGCATATCAATCCGGCATCAAGACTTGGATCGGTGGCGAGACAGCAATGTGGGATATCGATCATTCAAATGCTTTCAAGAATCAAGAGACCGGTTCTGAAGATGTCTTCGTACCGGGCGACGAAGTGATCTTTGACGACTCAGCCCTCACTACCGACGTTGTGATCGATGGTCTCCTTAAGCCATCGTCTGTGACATTCAAGAATGATGAAAAAGACTTCACACTCTCAGGTGACGGACAGATAGTAGGAGATGCGAAGCTTGTCAAGGAAGGCAACGGCACCCTTACCATCAACAATATCAACAGCTACTCCGGCGGCACTTACATCAACGCCGGAAAGGTGATAGCAGGCGTATTTGCCAATAATATCGGCAACGATTTAGGAGCCCTTTCCGATGTCAATTCTCGCATCTATATCAGCAATGACGCCGTTCTCGGAGTCAACGCTTCCGGAACTCTCGGACAGCGTATCTCTATTTCAAATGGCAATGCCGCTATCGAGGTGCCGGAAGGGATTAACCTTACTGTTTCAAACGGTATTGGAGCCGGCGGACTTGGACAGAAACTCAACAAGCGCGGAAAGGGAACTCTCAATCTTGCGGGTGGAAATTCCATGAGCCGTCTTGTGATTGAAGAAGGCACTGTTAATGCGTCAGAAGTGAACAATGTAATTTCTCTTCCGGGAACGGTAGAATTTATCGATGGTGCTCTATGGGATCCGGAGAGCATGTATACATACAGCAGCAACCCGACCAACTACTATATCGGTGAAGGCAACAGGGGTTCTCTTTATCTTGATTCACGATGCACATATACCGGCAAGCTTACCGGCTCCGGAACATTCAGCATTTACGCTGCAGGCGTTCGCTGCGATCTCAAAGGCGATTGGTCAGGTTTCGAGGGAGAACTCGTGGCAGGCTACTACAAGCGTGGCGCATACGATCCTGATTTGAAATGGGACAACAATTTGGGTCTTCCTAAAGCAACTCTCAACATCCCGTCAGGAGTCACATTCAACGCTCAGGGTTACAATATAGCTCTTGGCAACCTTAAGGGTAATGGCAAACTTTATGCTACCGGAACGGTTACTATCGGCAATGACGAGAAGGTTATCTCTTCCAATGTTGAATTCAGCGGCAAGCCGAAGATTGTCAAGACCGGTAAGTGCGATCTTCTCCTCGGCAAATTGATGACTGAGATCACCAGCCTCAATGCAAAGGCAGGCACTGTATCTCTTAATGCCACTAAGTCTCCTTACAACACTACATTCCTTACAGCACCTTTGACTATCGAAGGCAATTCTAAGCTTCGTGGACGTGGCACGGTAGGTGACATTTCTGTATCAGGCAACGGCATATTGGAACCGGGTTCATACTCTGATTCCAACCCGCATCACTATGGACCTATCTTCTCTACAAGCAATGTGACAGTGAACACCGGATCTTCTCTCAGCCTCTATCTGCGCGTGGCAGGAAAGAGCAATGACTGCTCTTATTTGGATGTCAAGGGAAATCTGATGATCAATGGTAATGTGGTAGTGACGATGAGCTCTGAATACACTCCGGCAGTTGGCGACCAGTTCCAGCTATGGAAAGCGGGCAGCTTCAGCGGCACTCCCAACATAGAGCTTCCGCAACTTCCTGAAGGTCTGGTATGGAACTTCGAAGGGTTGAAAGACAATAGCGGTATACTCAAGGTAGAGGCTGGCAATGGAGTCAGCACTATCAGCGACGCGGCACAGGTAGTTTGCAAGGTATATGATGCTATGGGCATTTGCCTCGGCACAGTTGAGACTACTAAGGGCAATGCTGCTGTGGCAGCGAAGAGCGAGCTCAACCTACGTTCCGGCATCTACATCCTTGTCCTGGAAGCAGAAGGCACCACAGAGACCCTCAAGCTCCAATTCTAATAGCCCCCTTTCCCCCTAAAGGGGGATCCACTCCAATAGGAGATATTACCAATGACCTCACAAGGACGCACGTCTTCGTGCGTCCTTTTTTTATCCCGCAGTCAGACAGCGTAGTTAGCACTCTCCGAGTGCGTCCCCGCGCGTCAAATCAACGTAATAAAGCATGCTCCGCATGCGCCCCACCGAGTCAGACAGAGTAGCGAGCACTCTCCGAGTGCGTCATCGAGCGACAAAAATACCTGACCAGAAAGAATATTATAGAATTTAGGCAAAGAACTTTTTATTTACTCCGACGATGGTTGGAACTGGCAGATAGGGCGCAGAAATGTATTTATGTTGGTTTCTTTTTGACTCAGTAGGGCGCATGCGGGCAAGCTCTATTACGTTGGATTGACGCGAGAAACATAAACAGCGTCTTCCTCATTCATGCAATGCGAGCGGAGCGAGCGAGCCTCAGCGTGCTTTGCTGCCGGTGGAGAATGATACTTCATAGTTGCGCTCAGCGAGCCCTTTGCGCCTTTGCGTGAGATATTAGACAGAAGCACATAAGCTCATAATGTTTGACGCGCGTGGGCGCATGCGGAGCATGCTTTATTACGTTGATTTTTTCTTTAAAATTTTGAGAAAATAAAAAAAATGTTTATCTTTCCGAGTTTGACACTTTTGGCTGCTTATATGCATATATACAGCATCTTAGATACTGTAAAAATGTAGTAATCAAAATCCGCAGGCGTATATTTAACTTTTCTTAACCTTCC
>JAIDTL010000048.1 GCA_029060725.1 Muribaculaceae bacterium
TGTCCATAATGTTTTTTCGGGCAAAGTTAACGGTTGTTCAAACTAAAATCAATACGCTATCGCGGACGGTTGTACGTATAGATGTATGTACATATGTATGACTGACCAGCTGAACGCATGAACGTATATACCTGCAATCAAGTAATCAGAGCTTGCGCCAGACCTCGATGTCGGAGGCGTAGATTTTGAGATGTTCCGATAGGATGGCGTTGATGTAGCTGCCGACGTTTGAGCCACGGTCGCCGAGGATTCTGGCGACGCGCTCAAGCTGTTCCCATACAGATTCCTCGATGTTGACGGAGTGGCGTTTCATCAGCTTGGACGGCAAAAGGTATGTTTCCTTGAAATCGGCGAAATCCGATTTGCGCTGTTGCTTGCCTACTCGCTGTTGTTTCGGTGGCATGGATGCATCGGGTGTGGTCTGTTCATCTATGAACAGATTGTCGGATGTGGCGGTGTTGATGGTGTCAACACTGTCATTGCTGTTAACAGCAGGGGTTGAGTTGATGGAATCGTCCTTTGTCATAGAGCTATTGGGATTAAGAGTTGATACTGGATTGTCTGTTGCATCTGCCAACTGAATTGACCGGGATGCTGATGTTTGTTGAGCTTTGTCTGTTCTCATAGTCATTTATTTTTATGGGTTGATTTTGTTGAATTAAAAACTCGTTGAGGTCGTTAACCCCTGCGTATAGTGCGGAGCGGTCAATAACGGTTGAGCCATATATGGCTGTCAACTCTGCGAATGCTGTTTCTCCGGCATTGTCGTTGTCAAGATAGCAGTTGATAGCTGTGTAATCTTTGAGAACAGGGATTGCCTTGTTGACATTGCTGACCGAGTTGAGTATGATTGCGTCCGCTCCGTTGATTATGCCGAGTGTGAGCGCAGAGAGGTAATCAATGAAGCCCTCGAACACTGTACATTCTGTTGACGGGCCATCACGCACTCTGCGGATTGATATGTCTTTCGGTGCGATGCACCCTTTGAAATATCGGTTGCGTATCTCAAAACCGTTGGATTGATTCTCAAAGGCGACAGCATAATACCGTTTGCCACGGCAACTGTAATGTATCTGCTGGCAGTTCGCAACGGCGATCTGTGCCGGGATGCCACGCTCTTGGAGATACGCGACAAGTGCGCGGCTCCGTAACGGCACGACACTGATGTCCTGAAAACCCGGTGCAGAGTGTCGCTGAAAAGAAGTGGAGGCGACTGTCTGCGCCGATGGCACTGTGCAACGGTCGGTAATGCAGTTCAGCAGATAGCGTAAATCCGTTGACTGATAGAGTTCGGATGTAAGGTCAATGATGTTGCCGCCTCTGCCGATGCCGAAATCATACCAACAGTTGAGCGTGGTCTCGACCTTGAATGACGGTGTATGTTCCTGTCGCAACGGCGACAGATACCAGAGCCTTGATCCTTTTCTCATTGTCGGCTCATGTCCGAGTTGAGACAAGAAGGTGGCTAAAGGGATAGATTTTATCTCTTTTATCATGATAAATTATGTGTTGTGAAATTAGTCCGGGTTCAGCTCATATATATACACCCCGTACTGAACCAAACCGAAAATCAAAAATAGAAATCGGGGTTGTATGAGTATGTACCGTTCTCCCTTACAACCATCCTCTTGTTCATCAGAAATGACTTTAGCTTCGTCACCTTGCCGTCCCCGTATGGGAACCCACATGCTGCGTATGCCTTTTTAATGCTGTCCTCGCAGTTCTGGCAACCTTTGATTGCTCCGTCCGAGAATGCCATTTCAAGGGCCTGACGGTGCTGTTCGGGTGTAAGTTCCGAGTAGGAGAATGTCTGTACCTTAGTCTGCTTGGATATTGTGTAGTCAGTGGCTATCTCCGGCAGTCCGGCTTCATTCACGATAAAAGCAAAGGGAGGAAAGTCCATAGAGCGGATACAGGATGCAGAAACCTCTGTAACCTCGCTGTCGGTGGAGCTTTTGCAGACCTGCAAGACCGTCTCAGCCTTGTTGTTCAGCTCAGTGCCGACATGACCGCGAACATTGTCGTCGCTCTTGTTGAGGTGCAAGACGGTATGGATATGTATCTGATATTTGTCCGTCCACTCCATAAGTTTGCCGATAAGCCTTGACGATTCGATTGCATTGTTGATGTCGAACATCAGGTCTCGTATTCCGTCAATAATTACCAGTCCGACATTCGGAGTATTGGTGATGGCATTGTCAATAAGTTCCAGACGGATCTCAGGCGTCAATGCCCGAAGTTGGGAGAATATCAGATTCTTCGGATGGCTGTCAAGCGGTAGCTCGGCAAGTTGGAGAGCGCGTTTCATCACACGCTGGCAATGATGTGGGCTCTGCTCTGTGTCGAAGTAGAGTATCGTGCGTTTGTCGTCGGGAAACTCCGCGATATAGCGCAGTATCTCTCCGTTGGTGAGTGCTGCCGCGAGAATGGCACTGACATTGAATGTCTTTTTGCTCTTTGCTTTTCCTGTGGATGCTGAAAAGTTGCCGAGTGTACCGATTGCAGAGCCGTTGCAAAAGAGAACTTCCGGACTCTTGGCGATCTCATCGGTTACCTTCAGCTGGTATGTCTTCCATAGCTGATTAAGTTCCTGTGTGTCCATAGTCATTTACCTTTTTCAAGAATGAGACGTTCCACATCGCTCTGACGGTAGCATACCTTCTTCCCGACTTTGACAGGAATAAGTATGTTGTTCCTTCCCCAGTTCCATAGGGTAGTGTGGCATACCCCATACTTTTCCATTACCTCCTGCTTGGTGAGCAGTGCCTCCTTTGCTGCACTTACCATTACAGGCAGAAGCTCGTTTTTCGCTGCCTCGATTGTCTGCTTCACCAGATAAAGGAGGTCTTCGGGTGTTACGTTGAGCGTTATGCCGGTAACGCCGCTGTTGATTAACTCTAAAAGATTTGTCATAGGCAAATACAATGCCGCCGGGTTGTTAGACACTGCACGATTTTGGCGACTTTAGGAACCGTCCAGCCGCCGCTCCACCTGAAGCGGCTATCACAAATATACGAAAATAAATTTCGCTTTGCAATATCTAAAACGCTTCATATCAGCAAAGTATGTTCGTTTAATTACGTCAGCGAAATTAAACGAATTAAACGAACTGAATCAGCATGAATACGACCCGACCGAAAACAGAAAAAGCCACCCGACCGCAACGGTCAGATGGCTTCAATATGGTTTGCATGGCTTCGGAAATCTCCGAAACTATGCCGCGAAATGTACCTTTATATTGTCAAGATTTTTCTTGTCCTGTCCCATGTCGATCATGCGTTTGCCGCCCATCATGGGAGTAGTCAGGAACTGGTGCGCTTTCTGCACTCCGCGCAGACCGACCAATTTCTGTTCCGGATAATGTTCCGTCAGGGCATTGTGAAATGTCGTGATGTCGCAACCGCAGATGTGCGATTCCTCATGCAGGAAAATATACAGCATCGCCAGATCGTTGCCGCTTGACCTTAGTTTTAGGAATTCATATATTCGGTCTTTCATCCGCTCTGTGTCGTTCGGCAACAGGCTGTCAAGTGATACCCTTACTTTCTTCCGTCCTCGTTTCTTAGGCTCGGTGGCTGGTGTTGAGATTTCTTCATCAGCAATAACCTCCGATGCTGCTGTCGTGGAATCTTCAGCCTTAAACTCCTCAATAGCATCATCGGTTACCGGAACAAGACTACCCATTGATTTCTGGCTTTTCCTGAAATTCTCCCAGTCCTCTTTGGTGCGGTGCTCGATTTTTATGCTCCGTTTGATTGCAAAACGGATTATCATACGCGCTATGCAGCGGTAGAAGAAACTGCTGTTCTTGTCCTGTATCAGTTCCTCATTATAGGCAACCATCACTTCCCAACTGTTGCCGAAATACAACCATGCCAGTAATGCCGGAACAATGGATTCAGGTTTCTGCGACTGAAATTCATCCACAAGTTTAGCGGCGAGGTCGGAATCCTCCAACAGCTTTTCAAGAGAACCGACGAGATCCTCCTCTCGGTTGTCAGACATACGCGCCATTACAGCGTCCGCAAATGTTGGGGCTGCAAACTGGGCATACTGAAATATCTGCTGGAAACCTGAACGGTCGCGCTTGCTCACCTCATTGGCAAACGCGCAGTATTCCTCACGGTGTGTGTCAAGCCACTCCTTGACAAGTTCCTTAAACTTCTCGTGCTTTATAGTAAGGGGTTGTATCTTCATCAAAAATCAGTGTAAACCGCAGGTCTCCATTGACCCACGATTTACAAAACCATTTGGAAGGCTGAATGGTTCACTAATTTGAAAACGTACTGTTATTCGTTTCTAAGTAGCCATCTAATAAATGATATAAGAAGATATCCGCCAATTAAAATTCCTAAGGCTATCTTGAGTGCGGTGTCAGCGATATTTTCTGATTCCTCCTCTAGAATTTCTTTTCTAGCTATGTTGATATTCTCTAATTGACTTGGACTGTAAAGCTTATCATCGTACGTAAAATCTCCAAATCGAAGATATTCAGTAGCTATTAATCCTATTGGAATATTTGTATTTTGAGGATACTTACTGTAATCTCTTTGAAAATTATTAGCCTTTAATTCATCAATTGAAGGTACACCATTGGGATTTTGCAGTTTGAAGAATTCTTCATTAAATCTAATTTGATTTTCTTCTGTGACTGTAGGAATAACCGTTGACATTGATATATGGTAGGATATAGATTTAATAATAAAAGCGGAGATTATCAACAGTCCTATATAGAGTATTTGTTTTAACACTATTTTTACTATTTTCCGAGTATTGTCTTCTGACACTTTTTTCTCCTTAATAATTTTTACATTCACAATGTCATCAGGGTTAGACGATTCAGATACATCAGGGGCATCAATAGTTTTCCTTTTTACAGAGGAATTAGTACCTAATGGTTTTCCACATTTAGAACAAAATATGGAATCATTGTCTATCTCGGCTCCACAGTGTTTACAGTACATTATTTCTATATTAAAAAATGTTAAAGAATTTAATTTCGATTCATTCAGGTCGGTTGAGTGCCGTTCATCTGGGTTTAGAGGGTGATGTTATAGGTAACTTTATAGGGAACTCGCCCGATTTGGGTTGAATGAAAAATCGCTAATAATCTGTAAATTAGATTATTAGCGATTTTGGAGGTGGTGCCACCAGGAATCGAACCGGGGACACAAGGATTTTCAGTCCTTTGCTCTACCAACTGAGCTATGGCACCATCTTTATGTTGCTTCTCGGGGTTGTTTCCCGATTGCGAGTGCAAAGTTACTGCCTTTTTTTGAATTGTGCAAATTTTTTGCCAACTTTTTTTGAAAATATTTTTAAATCATTTGATATTCAAATGAATAAATTAAACCGAGTCGCGAAGCTATTATTGGTCGTTGATCGTTTATAGTTAATCGTTGAAAAATCTCCGCCCCTTTGCGCCTTGTGATGATAAAAGCGCTTACGAAAACCTACACCCCTAAGAACAGTCCATATCAAGATTTCGGCAACGGCCGGGTGAGATACCTAAGGTCTGAGATCATGTCATTGAAGAAAGCCTGCATTGGGGTAATTATGGGTTGGAATTCTGGCTCGCTGCCGTCGCAGAGTACACGTAGGCAGCTGGGCTGGCATTTGATGCTGATTTTCCTTCCTAAGTTGAGAGGTTCCCCGTCTATCTGTGCCGGACCCTCTTTCAAGCGTACTATCTTCACCTCCTTAGCCTTAAAGGTGTCGACAAAACGGTTCCTGTCAATCTGTCCGCTGAGTAGCCCAATACCTGCTATGGCTTGTTGGAGTATCGACCCGTTGCGGATCACAGTCACGTCGAGGAGTCCGTCTGAAAGCGACGCGCGAGGGGCTATGTAAGCATTGTTGCCATATTGGGAGGTGTTGCATACTGCTATCAATATGGCGTTTTCTGTATATATCTCGCCATCTATCTCCAGTGCATAATTATCGGGGGTGAAGTTGATATATTCAAGTAGGGCGCTCCTGACATATTGCATCTTTCCCCTGCGTTTGCCCGTTGAGAATTTTTCAGTCACCACTGCGTCAAATCCAACGCCGAATGTGCAGAAGAATGGAAGTCCTTCTGCCAAGCCGCAATCAATGGCGTAAGGCCGATTGCGTGCGATTACGTCTACCGCTCCGTCAAAATCCATAGGTATGCCGAGGGATCGGGCAAGTCCGTTGCCGCTTCCGCAAGGGATTATTCCGAGGGCTGTATCGGTGTGCATGAGAGCTGACGCCACTTCGTTGACTGTTCCGTCTCCTCCAGCCACTACGACGATGTCTCTGCCGTCTTGAGCGGCACGATTTGCGAGCTCAGCACCGTGGCCTTTGTGCTGGGTGTGTGCTATTTCAACATCTATCCCTGCGGATTTCAATCGAGATGCAGTGAAGTCGCAGAGTCCTTTCTTATCGCGTGTCCCAGATATTGGGTTTATGAGCATTAGAGCGGATGGCATGACTTGTCGATTACGCTTTTATGGGTTATAACTATTGCTTAGAAACATTATTGCACCGCAAAATTAGCAAAAAAAAACGATAAATTTGTCAGATTGGCGGATTTTTTATAAATTTGCACATTGGCGCGCCCTATGTGCGGCCGAAACGTTTTGAAATACAAGATTCACCGAGAAGGCACCAATATCCTTATAATGCTGGCAGTGGTGTTGCTGGCGCTAAATTTCCCGGTTTGGCTGTTCCTGCCGCCGTGGATTCTTCCGGCTGTGCTATCCGCACTGTCGGTGCTTGTGTATTGTTTTGTGTTCAATTTTTTCCGTTGTCCGGCACGCCGTTACAAGGGGCCACGGAAAAATATGGTGGTCAGTTCTGTCGATGGAAGGGTGGTAGTAATAGAGCGAACTCGAGAGCCTGAGTTTATCAAGGGCGAGGCATTGCAGATATCCGTATTCATGTCTCCGATCAACGTCCATGCAAATTGGTTTCCGGTAGAGGGTCGCGTAGCATACGTTCGCCACCATGCCGGGCGTTTCTATTCCGCATGGCTTCCAAAGGCAAGCACTGAAAACGAGCGTAGTACGATTGGCATCGTGACTCCCGACGGCCATCGAGTTACTGTGCGTCAGGTAGCAGGCGCTATGGCACGCCGCATTGTCACGTATGCCCGGGTAGGGGAGGAGGCTGAATTTGACGAGCATTTGGGCTTCATCAAGTTTGGCTCGAGAGTTGATATATATTTGCCTGTCGAAGCTATACCGTTAGTGAGAATAGGGCAGATTGTAGTAGGCGACATGACTCAGCTTGCCACTCTTCCCGGCTACAAAGCGGTTGCTCCCGTGAACAAAACCAGCGTCTAAGAGGTATAGATTATATAAATATATAGGTACAGATTACAATAAGAGACTATAGAAGACACATGAAAATCAATCGGAATATAAGAAGTAACATACCCAACGGAATAACGTGTCTCAATGTATTGTGTGGCACACTCTCGGTGATAGCATCTGCGCATTCCAATATCCATGTCTTCGGACTTTACGGATGGCAATGGGCGGCGTTGTTGATAGTGATGGCAGCCATTGCCGATTTCTTCGACGGATTTGCTGCCCGATACCTTCATGAGATGCACACGATGGGGGCGGAACTTGATTCTCTGTCGGATCAGGTCAGTTTCGGCGTGGCTCCTGCCATGCTTCTTATCTTTGCCTTGCTTAGCAAACCCTCTGTCCCGCTGTGGCTCGCGTGTGTGCCGGCAATTATTCCGGTGGCTACAGCAGTGCGTCTTGCCAAATTTAATGTCGATACCAGGCAGTCTACCGGTTTCCTCGGAATGCCCGTGCCCGCGAATGCAGTGTTATGGATAGGATATGTTGCGAGTCTCCGCACGGATACTCCGTGGCTCGCCTTACCGTGGGTGTTGATTCCGGTTATGTTGTTTATCTGTTGGCTGATGGTGTCGGAGGTGCCGATGATTTCGTTGAAGTTCAAGAATTGGAGATTCAAAGACAATTTGGCGCGGTATTTGCTGATTATAGGTTCGGCGATAATTATCGCCATAATGCGTCTTCCAGGAATGCTGTGGGTAATAGTATTCTATGCCTTGGTGTCATTGGTAGTCTCACGCAGGAAGTCATCTTCAACCCATTAAAGAGATAAATGCAATGTCAGGATTGCTGATACTTATATTGATATTCATTGGGATTCCATTGCTATGGCGATGGATTAAACCCTATTTCTACCGTTGGATGCAGCGGCGGACAGAAGATTATGTGCGCAGTGCAATGGGGATGCCTCCTCGCGACAAGTCGAGGAGTAAGTCGAGTGGACAGCAATCATATTCTTCATCCGGCAAATATGGGTATGGCAGTCAAAGATCCCGTAGCAGATACGGAAGTTATTCTTCCGGTCCTCTTATTCCAAAGGAATATGCAGTGGATGTTGAATACACTGAAATACGCTCATTTTCTTCAGAAGAAACCATAGCATCTGATGGGAAAAGAGTTAGCTATAAGATGGAGTCGCAAGTGAGTGATGCAGAGATAATCGAAATTCGTAAAGATAGATAGAAATGCCTACTCTTTTCGTATCTGATCTTGATGGCACGCTTCTGAGTCCGGAGCGAAAGGTGAGCGATGAGAGCGTTCGTCTTCTCAATGAGTCCATATCAAAAGGTGCAATGTTCAGTGTCGCGACTGCGCGTACTCCTGCCACAGTCGGCCCATTGTTGCAGGATGTGGACTGTACGTTGCCACTTATCGTAATGACCGGGGCTGCAATCTGGGATAGGAAGACCAACAAGTATGAGCACGCTTCTTTTCATCGCGAAGACGTAGCTCGTAAGCTTGTCGATCTTTATCGCAAGCATTCTTTGAGCACATTCATTTATATTCTCGGGCAAGATAATGTGATACATATCTATCATATTGGGGATATGAGTCCGTTGGAGAAGAATTTTATGGAGGAGCGACTCTCCACTCCCTATAAGAAGTTTCATATTCCGGAAGATGGAAATAGTGAATTGCCAACCGACCTATCTCGGGTGCTTCTTTTCTATAGTATGCGTCCTACGCAAGAAGTGAAGCGGGTGTATGATGAAATCAGTGAGTCTAATCAGCTCCGCGCTGTGTTTTATCATGACATGTATGGCGAGGAGATTGCATTGATGGAAGTGTTCAGCCCGGAGGCTTCAAAGGCCAATGCAGTGAAGATTCTGGCAGAGAAGGTAGGGGCTGACAAAATTGTAGCATACGGCGACAATATTAACGATCTCCCTATTCTGGAAGTAGCTGATGACGCTGTGGCTGTAGAGAATGCTGTGGATGAAGTGAAGCGGATTTCATCCCGAATAATCGGTCCCAATACCGAAAATTCCGTGGCTTGGGACATAAAAAGAAAGATTTCGGCAAAGTAAATGCTAAAAAATTTGGAAAAATGAAAAAATCCGATTAACTTTGCATCGTCAAAAGCCCTGATGGCGGAATCGGTAGACGCGCTGGTCTCAAACACCAGTGGAGCAATCCGTGCCGGTTCGACCCCGGCTCAGGGTACTGGCTCGCCGTCGCTTTGAGAAATCAGAGTGACGGTGAAATTTTATCGGAGGACGTGCTGGGCTTGTCTGTCAGATGGCACCAGTGGAGCAATCCGTGCCGGTTCGACCCCGGCTCAGGGTACAGAATCGCAGAATCGTCAATTCGGTTCTGCGGCTTTTGTTTTTACGCTCCTGAATTCTCGTCAAAGTTCTCATAGGAGTAATTCAATACACATACATCATGAATTATAAAATTAGAGTTATCTGCCGAGTTGTCTGCGTGGCATTGGCAATATTCCTTCCGGCTTCTGCGGTTGGCCAGGAAGATGGATCTCACAAAATCGATAAGCGCACCGCAAAAAAGATATTGAGGGAGGAAAATCCCGCTTTTTTCAAGAGTGAAGAATCTGTCAGGATTGGAGATCAGCTCTTGCTATGGCAACGCGCTACCGGCGGATGGCCGAAGAATGAGGATATGGTATCTCCCATGTCTGATGAATTGAAGTCAAAAGTGGCTGCCGACAAGAATCGTCAGGATGACTCCACTACCGACAATGATGCCACTACCCTTCAGATGACTTATCTCGCACGTCTGTATAAAGCTACCGGCCAGCAGCGTTTCCGCAAGGCTTTTCAAGCGGGATTAGAATATCTGCTTTCCGGCCAGTATGATAATGGCGGATGGCCACAGTTTTGGCCAGGGATGCACGGCTATCAGTCTCATATTACCTATAATGATGATGCAATGGTAAATACGATGATTTTGCTTCGTGATGTAGCCTTAGGCAAAAGTCCATTTGATAGCGATCTATGCGATGATAGTCTGAAAGAAAGATTGATCGAATCATTCAATAAAGGGGTAGAGTGCATATTGGCGACTCAGATTGTGGTTGACGGACAGCCAACCGTATGGTGTCAGCAACATGATCGTGTGTCATTGTTGCCTGCCAAGGCAAGGTCTTACGAACTTCCATCTTATTGCTCACAAGAGAGTGCAGCTATTGTAAAGCTTTTGATGGAAATTCCCAAACCTGATGAGCGAATTGTTAAGGCTGTTGACGGAGCTATGAAATGGTTTGGTGAGAATCGCATAAAATGTGTCAGGCATAAGCGTGAAAATATTGAAGGTAAATGGATCGTGTCATTGGAAGAGAATCCCATGGATGATACTCCTGTCTGGGCAAGGTATTATGACCTTGAGGATTGTCAGCCTTTTGTATGTGATCGTGACGGTATTCCCCGACGGCATCTTGAGGAAATAGGTGAAGAGCGCAGAACTGGTTACTCATGGTATAATGATCGCCCCTCATATCTTTTCCCAATTTATGAAGAATGGAAATTAAATCTTAAATAATATCTTCAGTATGTAGTTTTTGGAAGTGTCTTGCGTCTTATTGGTATATTAGCAATTAGATTATAATGGAAAGTAAACATTCTCTTGACTTTGAACGTCTTGTGATGGAGCATAAAACCACCATCTACTCGGTTTGCTACATGTTTACGGAGACCAAGGCGGAAGCGGACGATCTTTTTCAGGAGGTGCTCGTGAGTCTATGGCAAGGTATGGATTCATTTAGAGGTGATGCGAGCCTGCGTTCATGGGTCTACCGGGTAAGTATGAACACTTGCATCTCATATAAGAGAAAGAAAAAGATTCAGACAGTGCCCCTTGAATTCTCAGCCGATTCAATGGCGCCCAATTCTCCTGAAAGCAAACAGGCTAAGATGCTTCATGAGCGTATTTCCCGTCTCGAGCCTTTCGACCGTGCAATCGTATTGCTTTGGCTTGAAGATATACCCTACGATGAGATTGCCGCCATCGTTGGCATATCAGCTAAAGCCGTGGGTGTACGCCTCGTTAGAATAAAAGAAAAACTTAAATCATTGTAATAGATTTCACTATGGACGAACTAAATATACTTAAAGAAGAAATGGCCGCCTTGAAGCGGAATCTTGACAAAGAGCAAATTGTAAATGAAAAACTTATGCGCACCGTGATGCGTCAACGAGCATCTTGGTTGAATACATTTGTGCTTGCAGAATTTATAATGCTTCCATTCTTATACATAATTTTTGCCGTGGCCTGTGCTGTATTTGGAATTTCACAATGGTATGCTTTCGCTTTTGTGATACTCGGATTGGTAGATGCGATTGTAGATTTGCGCACCTTCAGGATCAACCCCCAAATATTCAGTACATGCAGCATGATGGAAGTACGCAAGATATTGATTAGACAAAAGAAAGAACGTTTCTTGCATCTTTGCGTAGCTCTGCCATTGGCATTGATATGGCTATTGCTATTTGCTACAGCAGTATTTAATGATGGAAATGGCAACTCTGTGAGTTATGCCGGAGCGGTAGGTGGTTGCATAGGAGGCATTATTGGTGCAATTATTGTAATAATCATATATCGCAAAGCCCAAAATACCAACGACACCATCGTCGACGACATATCAATCGACGATACCCCCTGACACTTGAGTATAGATAAGATGGATTAGTAAAATCCTTAAAGTTTTGACAACTCGTCAATCAATGCCGGTCTTCGCGGTGTACGTGATTTCTGTTCTGCCACAATCTGATCCGCCTCTTCCTTGCCTCCATATTTGATGAGATTTCTAAGAAGATCTACACCATCGCGATAGGATTTGCGATCGGAAGCTCGTTGAAAGAAACTACGTACAGCAGATGCATATAGTTTTATTATTTCATTTTTGAAGAGCTTCTTTACTTCTTTCGGAGAATCGTCAATATTGTATGTTGATGGATTTTTCCGTAGGTATTCCATATATTCATTCCACTAAATATTGTTCCTACTCCTAGTGAAAGGAAGCGGTCTTGAAACTGTATGCTACTTGAGCATTCCTTCCGTATGAAATCTGCAAGTTGCTTCTTGTCAAGTCTCGACAAGAGTAACTCAACTCCATCTATAACTTTTTCTGCCATTATCTTTAGTATAAATAATAAGTATACAATACCTTTGGTTTCCCTATAATATTACGAATTATGTTCTTTGTTCACTATCCATTTCCCTGATTTGGTAGATCCATTTCTGGAAAGTATGCCTTCCGCTTTGAGTTTTCCAACAATCTTTTGAACACCGATTCTTGATAAACCTATTATTCTGGCTACTTCATCAAGGTTTATACTTGGTTTTATAGACAAAATTAATATTACTCTTTCTCTGTTGCTTTTCAATTCTTGTATACTTTCTTGTATACTTTTAAGCGAAGCTGGATTTTCTTGTATACTTTCTCCTATACTTCTTTCCTGTTGTTGTATACTTTCTTGTATACTATCTTGTGTACTATCTTCTTTCTTATTGATTTCTTGCTTACTTTCATTACCTTGATTGCAATTGATTAGGCCAACTTGGGGCGAGCTTAGAGCGGACTTGGTCGGTGGCTGAGTGGTAGTAGACCGGTCGTTTGAAGGTAATGTAGACGAAGCCTCCGTCACAACGCCATGTTGGGTCTTCGACGCCTTGCTCTTGGCAAGCTTCGATGATGCGCTTGGCACCGGAGCCCCAATTTTCCAACCACATTGAGCGATAGAGTGCCTGCGCCATATTGCGATTATAGGGATATGACACGTGGAAACTCATAATTGATTTACTCGCTATCATTTTCATCGTGTTCTTTTTCTTTAAGGAAATAGACTGCTTTCTGACGCTCGATTTCTGCACGCAGTTGTTCAGGAGTGGGAAGATATAGCATATACTTGGAGGCGAAAAGATGGTCATTGTCATGGAGGACTGAATATCTTGCTATATCCTCGTCGGTGTCATCGCACAAAAGGATACCTATGGTAGGATTGTCATCTTTCCCTCGTTTTAGTTCATCATACATTCTGACATACATATCCATCTGACCTACATCCTGATGTTCGATAGTTGAAGTCTTTAAGTCAATCAGAACAAAGCATTTAAGGATATAGTTATAGAATACAAGGTCTATGAAATAATCTTTCTTTTCAGTGTGGATATGCTGTTGTCGGGCTACAAAGGCAAATCCTTTGCCCATTTCAAGTAGAAATTTTTCAAGATTGTCAATGATTGCCTGTTCAAGTTCAGACTCCCTGAAGGATGAATCAGCAGTGAACCCTAAAAACTCTCCGATGACCGGATTCTTGATAAACTCCGTTGGATCCGGATTTTGTAGTGGAGCAGTCAGCTCAAGCATCTCTTTCTCCACAAGATCTTTGCGTTGAGATGCTAAGATTCTGAAGTAATACTGAGAACTGATATTACGCTGTAATGTACGCGTGCTCCAATTTTGCTTTAAAGTTTCCTGCTCATACCAAGCACGGGCCTCGTTATTAAGTTCCTGAATAAGCGTTCGGTAATGAGTCCACGATAGTAGAATCTTAGATTTTCCACTCACTGCGTGGAAAATCTTCGGAAACATCTCATAGAAATTTTTATAGCCATAGAGATTTGTCTTAGTAAAACCCTTCCCATACGAAGATGTAAGGCGTTTTGAAAGCCCCTTGATAATCGATGCACCATATGCGGCTCGATTCTCTCCGTTGAGTTCCTCCTCAGCAATAAGTTTACCAAGTTCCCAGTTTCTTTTCACTAACGCCTCATTAACTTGCCTATAGGCCGTAGTACGTTCCTGTTCTATGACTCCCGATGCTTTGTTATATAGTGCATCAATAGTGATGTCTAATACTCTGTCCATCTTGTTTGGCTTCATATACTGCTATTCTAAAAAGGATTATTATTGATATATAGAGACATCCGTCACCTCTTGACCGACTATCTTCAGCGACTTCGGTGTGATACCGAGAATCAGCCAACCTCCATCCGTATTCAGAAACGCGCACGCCGCATGCATACCGTCTTTCAGCTCTCTGGTACTCTTCTTAAACTCCAGAGTCCTTGACTCATCCGCCTCAATCAAAGCCTTTATATCCTCAATCGTCATAAGAATTGTTCTAAGATCCAAGAAATCCAAAATCTACATCAAAACCATCAGGCTTATCTCAATAAATACCATCTGTCATGACATCCCATGATCTCTTATATAATCTTGATCCTCATTTAAATTACTTTCATTTCTGTAGTCATAACGAATTACAAATTCTGTAGAAAAGTAGTACTGATTTTTCCATTTGTGACATGAATATTCTTGGTGCTATTTGCGAAGTTACAAATAAATCTTGAATTGACAAAAGATTATGTTGTGAAACATATTGCATTTCAGAGTTCCTTCCACTAAATGGCTAATCGTCACGACTGATGCATAGTTTTCCGGGGCGATAATGATCCCACTTGAGCTTGAACCAGGGTCACTTTGATTAAGAGGCTATTGTATTGTCGGACTCATTACCTTGACATTAACAGGACCGAGCAGGCCTGACGGCAGGAGTGGGGAATCTTTTGTGAAGAATTTGAAGCATCCTACGGTTTTTCTTCCTTTTGACGGACGTTCTGTGCCATTCCGGAGCCATTCCGGATTAGAAGTGAGGTAACAACCGGCTCGTGGTTTGCCAGGAGCGTAATCATAAACGAGCGGTTCGCTCCATTCAAGGTCGTCCGGTTCGAATTCGTCTCCGATCATTCGATTTGGCCAAAGGTTGGTCACGTCAATTTCAATCTTGTTTTCGCCTGCTGTCACTGCATCCGTAATATCACACTCGAATGGCATCTTCCAAGTGAGGGGCATCTGCACGCCATTGACTTTCACTGACGCCATATCCTTAACCTCCCCAAGCGAAAGCACAATCCTGTCCATATTCTCCCTAAATGCTTTCTTGGGAATATTGCATGTGATAGTATAAGAGGCTGTTCCCGAATAATATTTGATGTCATGGTTGTCTGACTCCGGCCATGAAAAGAGAGAGTCAGTGATGATTGTTCCTGCTTCAGGGAAATTGATTGACCAACTCCCATTGACTGGAATAGTAGAGCTACAGGTCCAGTTCTCGTTTGCTCCAAGAGTCGACTTTTCAGGTCGGACAATCAAGAACCTCGATCCAAGCGGTTCAATCTCGATAGCAATTGGTATACCCTTCTCAATGGAATACGATTGCATGGAATAAGGATCCCATACCTCTATACTGCGACCTTGAGGATCAAACGGTATATTCTCTGTGGCGATCGAGTCAGACTGATTGCTAAGGAAGATGATATCCGTGTCTCCATCAGTGCGTCTGTAGGATAGAAGTCTCTCCAGTTTTGGAAGTTGCTCTTTCGCCGGAATTCCTTGTTGGAGAAGTGATTGGCAACGAGCCATATACCCATAAAGCTCTTTTGCTCCCCCTGCCTTCCACCAAGTCTGTCCGGGTACGAATTGAGTGCCCCATATCCCGAATGACATACCGGGCTCTACGTTCGGCCATGGATTGGCAGCCCCGGCATGGAGCATCATGCGGTTCACTCCGGAGCAAAATGCTTTGTCGCACACTCTTTTTATGTCAGCCGGTCCGTCACTCCAAGCTCTGAGAGGCCAGCAAGTGAAAGCTTCTGCTATGAGAAGGGGTTTGCCTAACTTTCGCATTGATCTTTCGTGTCCTACTATGTCTTTCCATCCCCAGCGTGGAGGATCTTGCCAGAATTCAGTAGCGATATCAGCCCCGTCACTTGCAAGGACTATTTTCTCAAAGTCAATGATACGGAAAGGTTTCTGTCCTCCAGTGCCGTAGGGCTCAATCATCATTTTCAAGCCCGCTTCGTTGGCGAGTCTTGTCATGTATCCGTAATAGTTCTCAGCCACACAGTCGGTCACTACATTTTCCCAGTCTTTTAGAAACCGGGCTGTGTTTTCCTTGCCATCAATTTCCTTAATCCGTCCTATCATATAAGGGAGATAAGGAATTATGTCGTAGCCTTTGCGCTTCTTGAATTCATCCGGCAGCGCCGTACTCCAGGTCTGGCCTCCGGCTTCATAACTGTCAATTTCAATATGAGTGAAAGTTTTTCCAACGTGACGTCCTGCAGTTTCTACCACCATTGAGGGATACCCATCCCAGAAAGCCTTGACTGCTTCTCGGCTCAGCTTGTCGCATTCCAGACCTCGTCCGGTTTCGGGCGACTGTGCTTCGTTTGTCTTTCCATTGGTAGTCTGTCCTATTCGCAATAGAGCATAATCTTCGGGTATTTTTATCTTTTTTAGATTAAGCTCCCCATTGGTAGAGTCGAAAAACTCAGATAGATCAATCACTTGATTGAGATCTGCCACTGAATCAGTTGGAATTGCAAGCACCGCCACATCGTTATAATAGTTCCATTGAGGATCAACTTCGGGAAGCGGAAGCGTCATCTTTCGTTGTCCTTTGATATATGGAGTTTCGGTGAAAACTAATTTTTGCATTGAAAGCTCCGGCTTGACGGTGGGGTATGCGCTTGACGACCAACCCGGACAATTGTGGGTGCCAAAAGTCAACCCAAGTCTTTCGCATTCGTCAAGGGTCCATCTGAGGAGATCTTTCCAGTTTTCATTGCCGATAGCGTTGTCGGGATTGCCGATTCTCATTTGCTGAGGGCCGCCAATCTGGAAATTATGTACTCCCGCAAGTCCGGCCTCCTTGAAAGCCTCAAGATCTCGTGTGATTCCATCTTTAGTGACAAGACCATCCATCCACTGCCATATTATAAGTGGCTTATGTTGATCTTCCGGATTTTGAAACACTTCTTCAAGTATTTTACTTCCGGCTGATAATGGTAAAGATGATGCCAATACAATGGCAGTTGAGATATATTTAAGTGCGTTCATATAGTTATTAGGTTGTGATTCTGTACAAAATTAATCAAATTATGTCACATATAAAAATAATTATGAATTCATATTTGGATTGAAGCAAAAAAAACAGTAATTTTGTGACAAATGACTAATAAGGGAAATTAATAATATTGGAAACACCATGAAAGAAGAAAGAATTGCAGAAGACGGATATCCGGTCAAAAGCTATAGTGAGCCGGTAAAGCGCTACTGCCAGATATTGGAAATCTCCGACAATCCCGAACTCATACGTCTATATCGCGAGTGCCATAGTCAAGAAAATTCCTGGAAGGAAATTCGTGAAGGAATACGTTCTGTGGGTATTTTAGAGATGGAGCTCTATATCTTTGGAAATAAGGTGGTGATGATAGTCGAGACTCCTCTCGACTTCGACTGGAAATCAGCAATGGCAAAACTTGCAACACTTCCGCGTCAGGCGGAATGGGAAGCATTCGTATCTCAATTTCAAGGTTGCGACGCAAATGCCACTTCCGATCAGAAATGGCAACTGATGGAACGCATGTTTTATCTTTACGAATGAAGTCTAAACAACTTCATAGCAAAAGTTTAATAAAAGAATTAATTGATTATGCTACGCCAATTCGTCATTTCTCTTTTGGCTATACTCTCACTTCCGCTTTTTGCTGCGAAAAAACCAACAACATTGCCTTCCAATTTGGCGGGGTCGATGATGCCATATAATTTCAGCGATACTGAGTCAAAGCCTATATGGTCGGATTCATTGACTCCTGTCTATGTGGCTCGTGTGGCTCGGCATGGAGCAAGATACATATCATCTCCGAAGAAACTTGAGAAATTGCATGAAGCTATCTCAAAGGCAACTGCAGCGGGAACCCTGACGAAAGAAGGCAGGCGATTCAGTGCATTGCTCAAGAGTGTAGAAGATGCTACGGGCAGTCAATGGGGACGCCTTTCAGAAGTGGGATGCAAGGAAGAGGTCGGGCTTGCAAAAGATTTATACGCCCTTTTGCCGGGCCTTATGAAAAAAGCGCGTGTCAATGCTATCTCCACATACGTGCCGCGAGTGGTGATGACAATGTATCAATTCAACCACGAACTGACCGCATTATCAAGCGATATCAATATTACTGCCTCTGAAGGGAGGCAATACAGCTATCTTCTCAGATGCTTTACTGCCGATTCGCTTTATTCATCATATCGCGACAACGGCGACTGGAAAAAGGTGTCTGAAAAGTTGATGGACTCTATTGTGTCTCCCGAGCCTGCGAGGAGAATTCTTGGGGCTGTCTCCGGTTTCGACGATCATAAACTCCGGAAACTGACCCTTGAAATATATGATGTCCTTCAGTCGCTCACAGCATTCGGAATGCCTGCACCTACAGATGAATTCATGCCTGAGGCTGATTACAAGGCTTGTTGGGAAGTGGACAACCTTGAGCATTACCTCCGGAACACCGACACGCCGCTCTCTTCGTTGGCTGGGAAGGCAAGTTCTCCATTGCTCGCCCGCATCATTGCCGATGCCGATGCCTCCCTCAATGCCCGACTTGTCGATATGACTATAAAGCGAGCCGATATGAATCAGGCAGAAGCCCCTCTGAGATACGATGCCAACTTCTATTTCGGGCATGCCGAGACACTGATGCCGCTTCTGTCGCTGATGCGTGTGCCCGGTTGCTATGATGAGTACGGCGACTTCCCGACATTGTCATCCCGATGGAAAGACTACGAAATCGTGCCATTAGGAGCCAACCTTGACATCATCTTCCTTCAATCCCCCTCTCAGCGCACTTACGTCGCCCTTCGCCACAACGGCCGCTTCGTAGCCCCCATGTCTGGCACCATGATAGTTCTCTGGCCCGACTATAAAGCCTACCTCATCGATATTATGGTGAAACTTACTGCGCATTGAACAGATTTTTTGACAAAATAACGTAACAGTTTACATAACGAAAACGCAATTGCATCTTAATTTTTAATTCCATGAAGTATAAATCACAAAAATTTTATGTAATTTTGTAAATGAATATGCATGGAAGAAAATAATAAAGATGAAAAATTTATTTTCAGAGTTCGATTATTTAAGTTATGAATTCCCAGAACCTCAGTATCTGGGGGCAAAATATGTGCATCGTGATTGGATTGCTAATTACGTTCCTGATGACACTAAAGTAGCATTGGATGCATTCGGGGGATCTCAATCCATTGCATATATGTTCAAGCAGTTGGGTATACAGACTTTGACAAATGATTTTTTGGAATTTAATAATGAAATAGGAAAAGCTTTAATAGAAAATTCAGGAGCGCAACTATCAAAAGAAGATTTAAGTATTCTTTTTTCAGACAATAACGATCCATCAGAATTTAATTTGATGGAGACTTTATATTCCGATTTGTTTTTTACTCGTGAAGAGGCTGCCTTTGTAGATAGTTTCCGAAGCAATACGGTTAGACTGGATTGCCAATATAAGAGGGCATTGGCTTTTACTATTATGTGTAGGAGTATGACTCGTAAGGTTACAATGGGGCATTTTGCTCATACGCAGGCATTAGTATATGCGGCGAATCCAGCTCGGGTCAAACGTAATCGCAGTTTGATCCGTCCATTGAAAGATATTTTTATGGAATTACTCCCGAAATATAATGCAGCTGTTTTCAATAATAATGAAGAAAATAAGAGCTATAATGAAAACATTCTTGATCTGTTGCCTAAGTTGAGTGGAGTAGACTTGGTTTATTTTGATCCCCCATATTGTAATAGTCATGCAGACTATCAATCTTTTTATCATTTGCTTGAGACTTTTGTCGTGTATTGGAAAGATAGGCAATTTGTTAATGGGATTAAGCGATACGAGCCAAAACGCTATAGCGGTTTTGATAAAAATAGTGAGGCGATAGAAAATCTGAGTCTTATGTTTGAGAGAGCGAGAAATATCCCAACTTGGTTAGTGAGTTACAATGACAGGAGTTTTCCCGATATAGACACGATGGTAAGATTAATTGAACCGTATCGAAATGTAAGTGTCGAGAGAAAAACGTATGCTAATGGTAGAGGAGGAAAAGGAAGTGTAGCCGGGAGCAACGAGATATTATTTGTTTGTACAATAAAATAATACTAAAAATATGACAACCTTTGAAAAATGGGATCAAGAATTCCGATCAAATAATCTATATGCTTTCAATAATAATAAAAATGCATTATTGTACTTGAAAGTCAGAGCTGTATGTAGGGGAAAACAGATAAGGGAATTTGTAGATAATAATGGTATTGAACTAAAATCTACTAAACTAAGCCAACAATTTGTCGAATTGTTCTCGATCATGGAAAAAATTGAGGATGGTATGACAATGCTTGATACATTTCTTAAAGATAGGAATAATGAGTGGTATCACAAGATGGGTGTTGACGTAGAAAAATTAAAGAGTGGATTACGTAGGATCACAACTTATGAGTGGGGTGGAGATCAAGAGAATTCACTTGACCAGTACCTCGTCAGAAGATATATAAAGGTAATAAGTGATTATGATGTGCTTTTGAGCAAGTCGAACGCAATTGCAGACAACGCATGGAAGTTTGTTCAAACAAGTTGGTATAATAACTGGACCTCTTATATCATAGAGTCTTTCTTTAAACAACATCCCAAAGTCATTTCAGCGGTTGGTGAAATAAAAAGTGTTGATTTTTTTATCGACGATTATCCCATAGATTTAAAAGTGACGTATTTCCCGGATGGATATATGCAGACAATGTTAAAGGATGAATTGGGGAATTATGAAATCACATGGCTTAAACAAAAGGCCAGAAAAATTGGGATTCCACTTGATAAGAATTTGTCGGATGCCGAACAATATAACTACCTTATAGAAGAACTTGGCAATAGAGGATATAATGATGTTGTAGCTCAGTTGTCTATGAAGAGAAAACAGATTGTTCAACAAGCATGTAATGATCCTGTTCCTCTTATGAAATGGCTGTATGAAAATCAAAGTCCAAGATTGTTTGGAGCAGAAAATAGACTTTTTGTTATTTTGATAGATTCCACTGACATGAATCAATCTTGGAAGATGAAACGAGCGTTCTCATTGATAGAACCGGAAGTTAATCATTATATAGATAATTTTAATGCAAATTCATTAAAAAAGATTGAATTTGAGTTTAATAAGAAAAAATATACAAGTCTCGCTGATGCCATATTCATCATAAAAAAATGACATAATGAGCTATTGGTAGCTATGCAAATTCCTCTTCTCAATTTTACTTATTCTACTAAATTGCGATAGTCTTTCATATCTTTCCAGACGCCGTAAAGTCCGCAAATGCCACCTATTATAGCTCCGAAGACAAGATCGTCGATGCTCCTGAATCCGGAGCAACTGAGAGCATAAATGAAATATATGGACCATGGTATTGCAACTAAGTATCCAAACAAAAGATATCTTATATGGCATTTTTTGTAATATTTAGCCATTGAAGATACTTGTGTAATGGGCATAGTAAGAGGGTCGATTCTTCCTAACCCTCGTTGAAACCAATTGAGTAAATATGCATTAGCCGACATGACAATTACGTATGTAATTGCCACCGGAATTTTGTACTCATCTCCTAAAGATGGCATCCAGAAAAAGAAAATCGGAAATATTATTGTGGCTAAAATAGTAAAATCCCTGCCTCTCATATAGCGAGTGCATAGCCTGTCGAGCGACGTTTTCTTCTTATTCATGTTGTCGGGCTCGTCGGGTAGTGTCTCCATGCCAAGTGCCTTACCCATTTCTATCCAAGCCTTTCTCATCTGATCGATATCCATGTTATTTGAATTCATTTCAACTCCTCCTTTTTATACTCTTTTGTGATTTTTTCTTTGATTCTTCTTATTCTTGTGGCTATGGTATTCCTGTTGAGCCCCATAGCCGCCCCAATTTCATCATAACTCAATTCATCGAGCCACATCATTATGATCGCTTTCTCATCCGGATCGAGTGTGTAGATTATCCGATGTAACTGTTCAATTGATTCTTTATCGGAATCATCACTGTCGATCAATCCGTAAAGACCATCAAGAGATTCGTATTGATGGCGAGAGTGTTTCCGTATTGTAGACAGGCAAGAATTGACGGTAACTCTGTAAATCCATGTTTTCGTAGATGATTCCCCACGAAAGCTATGTAGCCCTCTCCAAATATTTATGAGTGCATCCTGACACAAATCCTCAAACTCTACGACAGAGCTGGAATAAGTGAAGCATATCCTTGATATTGTAGCATTCTCTAAAGCTATCAACTCTTTGAACTCACGTTCTATTTGATAAGACGAATTGACTTCCTCATCTTGGGATAATGAAGCGAATCTTAATAACCTATTCCAAAGGAACTTTATTTGTAACCCCCTTCGGATGGCTATTGGCGGATATATATATTCAGGAGCAGCTAAATTCATTTTTAATATTCGTAAATAAGCCAAAACAACTTCTGTAGGTCGTCTTTTGTTTAGACTCCGATATTCTCAAAATAGTTTCATGAAAGTATTAAAAAATGTATCTGCTCCAAACGAATGATAAAAAATGGCATAATAATTTCATTTTTTCAATTTAAATTGTTAAATTTGTAGACTCTAAAATTTAATAAAATGGAAGTAATTAATTTTGCCGAAACTCCATCGGTGATGAGCCAATATATGCGCGAATTGCGCGACATAAATATTCAGGGCGACCGGATGCGTTTCCGTACTAATCTTGACCGTATTGGTCAATTGATGGCGTATGAAATTTCCAAGCGAATTGCCTACGATGATGTCACGATAAAGACCCCCCTCGCCGACTGTGTCTGTAAGCAACCGGCTGAGGAAATTGTCGTAGCAACAATCCTCCGTGCAGGTCTCCCTTTCCATCATGGCTTTCTCCAGATATTTGATGGCGCCGGCAATGCATTTGTAAGCGCATACCGTAAGTATCATGAAAAAGGTGATACTTTTGATGTCCTTGTTGAGTATATGGCATCTCCATCATTGGAAGGAAAGACTCTTATACTTGTCGACCCTATGCTTGCTACAGGTACATCAATGGAGTTAGGATATCGTGCGTTGCTTAGAAAAGGTACTCCTGCCAAAGTGCATGTGGCTTCTGTGATAGCTTCAGAGCGTGCCGTGGAATATATAAAGGAACGTTTCCCGGAAGACAAAACCACCGTATGGTGTGCCGCCATTGACCCGGAAGTCAATGCCCATAGCTATATAGTTCCAGGGCTTGGCGATGCCGGTGATCTTGCCTACGGAGAGAAAGAAGACAACGCATGAGGATTGACAAGATCGACATAGTCAACTTCAAGAATATCCAAGAGGCGTCTCTGGAGTTTTCCGGAGGAGTAAACTGTCTGTTGGGTATGAATGGAATGGGGAAGAGCAATCTTCTCGAGGCCATCCATTTCCTGTGTCTTGCACGTCCCATGCAGTCGCTCCCTGAATCTGCCCTCCCTAGCCATGGATCAGACATGATGATGGTGAAGGGAGCTTTTACGATGGATACGGGAGTGAATGAGAATGTCAGCTGTGGTATTGCAAAGGGGAAAGGAAAGACCCTGAAATGCAACGGTAAGGAATATCAACGCATTTCAGAGCATATCGGCAAGTTTCCAATCGTTACAGTTACTCCTGCCGACCATTCTATCGTAAGTGGTGCGGCTGAAGAGCGACGTAAACTGATGGATATGGTGATCTCTCAGGCCGACAAAACCTATCTTTCGCATTTGATCCGTTACAATAGAAGTATTGATAGTCGCAACCGTATGTTGAGGGCTGGTGTGAAAGATAAATTGCTGTATGAATCTGTTGAGGCTTCTATGGAGGATTCAGCTGCAATCATACATAATACCCGTAAAGCATGGGTTGAGGAAATCATGCCTGTTTTCCGTGGGAGATATTCAGAAATATCCGGAGATGCAGAGAAGGCATCAATAAAATATTCCAGCATTCTCAACGACCAGACTCTCCGAGCCGTGCTTGACAGTACCCGTGCAAAAGACCAAGTGCTTGGTTATACGTCTAAAGGTGTTCATCGCGATGATTTGCTCACCGGTTTAGGCGACTATTCAATGCGGCGACTCGGCAGCCAGGGACAAGTGAAGACATTTACCATAGCATTGCGTCTTGCCATTTTTAGTTATCTGAGAAAAGTCTCAGGCCAGACTCCGATACTGTTGCTCGATGATATATTCGACAAACTCGATTCAAGCCGAGTAGGAAGGATAATGGAGATGGTAAGTGGTGATGAAGGTTTCGGACAGATATTTATTACAGACACCAATCGTGAGCACCTTGATGAGATATTGGGTGCCATCAAAGGGGAAAGCAGACTCTTCGCGGTGAAAGATGGTCAATTTTCGCCGGTAAATATAAAATGTAGCTAATTTGATAGTTTATAGTTAATAATTAATCGTTGAAATAAGGTGGAACGTAGAGACGCAGTGACAGTAGGCGATGTCCTCAGGGAATGCCTTGAGAAGAGCAGTATGCAAGGGCGCCTGGATGAAGTGCGTGCTTGCGATGCATTCCCTCTTGTGGTAGGAACACATATCGCTTCCTTATGTCATAGACCCTATATGCGTAATGGCGTGATGACAGTAGGGGTATCCAATGCGTCGTTGCGTTCGGAATTGAATATGCGTCGCGGTGGAATAATGAAAGGGATTAATGAGATTTTGGGCAAGGATGTGGTGAAGGAAATACTTTTTAGAAACTAAGAATATGAGTCAGAAAAACGAAATACTTGAGCATCTGGATGCCGACGCGTTCCGCCATTCGGTGCCGTTGCAACTAAGGTTCAACGATATTGATGTGCTTGGCCATGTCAACAATAATGCCCAATTGGCACTCTTTGATGTCGGCAAGACAGAGTTCTACAATGCCCTGCGTGGTCAACTTGCTGATTGGAGCCGTGTCGAGGCTGTGATTGTCAATATAAATTGCACTTTTATGCAGCAGATCCGTTTTACTGATCCTATGGAGGTTCGGACAAGGGTAAAGAAGATTGGGGAGCGCAGTTTCGTATTGCAACAGATACTTCGTAATGTAGACAACGGACAAATTTGCTCCATGTGCGAATCGGTGATGGTAAGTGTAGATTTCGCTACAAAAGAATCAAAACCGATTCCTGAAAACATCGCTGAAGGACTTAAGAAATGGACATGATTAATACCTTTCTCCCTTTAGATTGTTATAACTATAAATACAATGTAAATTCGATAATATAAGATGAATCAGATTGATGTCCATATCCGGATGGAAGCTTTCGGCAAAGACAGCAAGGAAGCCGAAGTGCTGGCTAATGTTGTGGCTACACGTTTAGAGATTAGCCGACTACTGGAGGAAGAAAAATATATGGAGGCAATGGAACGCACCATCAGCGCTCTCCAACGTCTCAAAGATTTTGAAGACCATGATAATGAAGAGTTCAAGGCTCTGCTGGTGGCTTTGATATTCGACCTTGCAGAGATCCATTTTGAGCTTAAAGACTATAAGCGTAGCGAAAAGGAGCTGGATGCTCTTTTCAAAGTGCTTGATCCTCTCTTGGCTAAGAACCCGGACCGTTTCGGCAGGCTTCACATTCTTGCGATGGAGCTGTCTACCCGTATTCTGCGTTCTAAGAAAAAGACTATCGATATGCTTGCGCGCCAGCAACTTAATGCCGATGCTCTTATGGAGAAAGTGAATTCGGGCATTATTAGTGCAACCGAGAAACTTGTGGATTCTCTGTGCACTGTCGGTCGGCTTCTTGCAGCATCCGGTGACTATCGTGAAGCTATGAAGTTCTTCTCTGAGGCGATACGCATTTCTAAGAAACGTTCCGGTCGCGTCAACAAGAAAGAAATTAAGATGACGGTTGAGATGGCTGAGATCATGATTCGTGTGAAGTCGATGCGTCCGCGTGCCGAGCGCCTTCTGGATGCTGTGCTCCCTCATGCGATCTCACTCGGTGAGGCTGAACTTGAACAGCAGATCCATACTCTTAAAGAAATGATTAAGATTCAGGAAAGCATGAAAGTTTCCTGGCTGAGCGCTTTCCGCAATAAAAAATCATAATCTATGTCGACTATATTGAATACTGAAGGATCTCTTCTTGAGATTCCTGAATTGCGCGAACCTGAAAAATTTAGGGTTGCAGTGGTAACTGCAGATTGGAACAGCCAGATCAATGATCGTCTTCTTGCCGGGGCTATCGAAGTCTTTAAAAAGGCAGGATTGGATGACTCAATGGTAGAATGCTATCGAGTGCCGGGTGCTGTGGAACTGGTCTATGCATCTGCACGCATCATCAAGAGTCCGAAAAAATATAATGCTATTGTAGCTATAGGCACTGTAATCCGCGGAGATACACCTCATTTCGATTATGTTTGCTCTCAGGCAGCCGACGGCATTTGTCGCCTTAATTGCCAAGGAGATGTGCCTGTCATTTTCGGTGTTTTGACAGTCAATAACCTCCAAGAAGCCCTTGACCGTGCCGGTGGCAAACTTGGCAATAAAGGTGCTGAAGCTGCTGTGGCAGCTCTCAGAATGGGAAGTTTCTTGAGAATATAAATTTAAATAAGTTAAAACTTCGTTATGAAGAAACTAAGTTATAAGTTTTTAGCAATCTTTGTGTTGCTTATTGTAGCCGTAAGTTGCTCGAAAAGTGAAAGCGGCAATGATGCCGAGTTTTTGCTTCGTACGGTTCCAGCTGACGCATCCAGTGTAGCACTTTGCAATCTCTCTTATATCGTAGATAGACTTGGAGGAGATACCGATGGATCCACTATAAAGCTCTCGAAAGAACATACTAAGGCTATTAAGGAAAGTCAGGCTCTTAATGAGAATGTTAAAAAGAATATTCTCGATGCATTTGAGGGAAAGACTGGATTAGCACTCAATGCTTTTGTGTATTTCTCAGCTGCCAGGACGTATGTCACCGGATTGCTCAACGATCCAGAAAAATTTATCGCTTATGCGCAGGAACAAAACCCCTCGCTCCAATGGCGCGATGAGGATGGCGGAAAAGTATTAGGTCCGTTGGCGATCGTAGGCAATCAGTTTTGGATTTGCACTACGGGGACTCCCGATGTGGAGCAGTTGAAATATTATCAGCAGCTCAATGATAAGCAGTCTTACGTTTCTTCTGATGCAGCATCGCTTCTTTCTGACGCTGAGAAGGCAATCACATTTGTGGCAGATGTCAAGAAATCGATTGCGTTTCTGCCAAACTCTACTTATTTGCGTATAGGATCCTCGTTAATATTCAACGATATGTCCTACGTCGCAGGTTATGTGGAGGTTGAAAAGAAGAATATTATGGCTTCTGCGACTGTGCTTAATTCTGATATGAAACCGGCTGAGCTTCTCCTCCCCGTTGAGAAAATAGATGCCTCAGTTGTCAAATCTCTTGGTGAAAGCGGTGATGCCATAGCTGCTATGGGAGTATCGCAGAAACTCGTGAAGAAAATTTCAGATGTGGCAGGAACTGCTATGGGGCAAGGGTCAGAGATCTTGTCCGGAGTGTTGCAGGCTATTGATGGCACTGTCGCTGCAAGGGCAAACTCATCTCTGGATGATGTAGAGGCCAAAGTGCAGACAAACGGCAAGGATTTTGCTGATTTCGCAAATATGTTAAATAGCTTATGGGGTCTTACTGTCAGCCGCGACGGCAATATCCTTACAGCAGTGCGTGGCAATAAAGACTTCAAAGGCTCGATTACTTCTCAGAAAGCAGCCGATAAGCTGAAAGGTGCATGGATAGGGGTAATGTCAGATGGCATCCTCGTACGCGATGTGGTCACTGTCGCTCGCCTTGTGCCTGAAAAGAAAAGTCTTCGTCTTGATATCGAAGCCGAAGGTGGCGTTGACGCTCTCATCACTGCGATTACAAAATGACATCACGTATAGAAGAAATTACTCTTGACGCTCTCCTCCCGCGCGTTTTCGCGCGGGAGGAGATGTCGTCTTCTCAAGTATGGCGTAAAAAAGTTATATTCCGTCGTGGTGGAAGATACCTTGTTGAGTCTGCAAGCGGCGGCGGAAAGTCGAGCTTGGCTGCCTTCATTATGGGAAGTCGAAATGATTATGAGGGAAAACTGTTGTTTAATGATCGGGATAGCAAATCGTTGTCTATTTCCGATTGGCAGGATATTCGTCGGTCTCATATAGCGTATTTGCCTCAGGAATTGGCTCTTTTCCCCGAATTGTCTGCTATTGACAATATTCGTCTTAAAGCGGAATTGTCCGGATATGAAGATATGTCGCGCATTGATGTGTGGCTTGATCGTCTTGGTATGACTGATCGTCGTGACTATCCTGCCGGAAAGCTTTCTATAGGCCAGCAGCAACGCGTCGCACTCTTACGCAGTCTTTGCCAACGGTTTGATTTCATTCTTCTTGACGAACCTGTAAGCCATCTTGATGAAACCAACAATCGCATAGCTGCAAGCATTGTGGAAGAGGAAGCTGACCGTCAAGGTGCCGGTATAATTACATTCTCCGTGGGTAATCCACTTCTAATCGACAATCCTGAAAAATTAAATCTCTGATGAGTCTTATCTCAAAACTTCTTAGAAAGAATACATCTCCGGCGCGCATTGCAGGTTTTGCATTATCCAATTTTATAGGACTCCTCATAGTGGCGGGAGCGGTGATGTTTTATATTGATGCGCGTGGCATTTGGGAGGACGATGACAGTATTGTCAATACCGATTACCTCGTGGTCAACAAGAAAGTGACATCTGCAAGTACTCTTGGCGATCGTGATGTCACCAAGTTTACTAAAGAGGATATCTCAGAGTTGCAGTCTCAGCCATGGGTGAGAAGGGTGGGGGAGTTCAGTTCCTCTGATTTCCGAGTATATGCTTCAGTCAGCCAAGGTGGACGTGGAATGGAGACTGCTCTTTTCTTTGAGTCTGTGCCTGATTCATTTGTAGATATGAAAGGAAGTGATTGGTCTTTTGAGCCAGGACAGACTGTAGTCCCTGTGATGATTCCTAAAGATTATCTTGCTCTCTATAATTTCGGTTTCGCCGGTTCTGCCGGTTTGCCGCAACTTAGCGAGCAACTATTGACTGGTATCCCATTGAAACTCTATATGCGGAGCGAAGATGGAGGAAGTTCGATGTCTATGGAAGGTCGCATAGTTGGTTTCAGCAATCGCCTCAATACGGTCCTTGTCCCTGATGCTTTCATGCAATATGCTAATTCGCGTCTTGGCAGTGATCATATAGAGGCTCCATCGCGTCTGATAATTGATGTATCTTCTCCGGGTGATGTGGCAATTTCTGATTATCTTTCGAGCCATGGTCTGGAAGTCGCTGGCGATAAGTCCGGAAGTTCTGCAGCATATCTGCTTAAAGTTGTAATCGGGATAGTAGTGTCTGTAGGCATATTGATCACATTGCTTTCAGTGTTCGTATTGATGCTCTCGATTTCATTGCTGATGGAGAAGAACCGGTCTGTCATACATCGTCTTCTCATGCTTGGAGCTCCGCTTCGAGAAGTTGCGGCTCCCTACAGCAAGATGATAGTGTTGGGATGCGTCGTCGCCTGGATTCTATCTATGGTGGCTCTTGTAGTCCTTCGATCTTTCTATTCCAATGCGCTTGAAGGTCTCGGAATATCTTCTAATGGTCTTATTTGGGCTGTCACTACCGGCACAGGGCTTGCTTTGATTGTGATTTTTGTGAATATAGTGGCTGTCAATCGTAAGGTGAAGTCCGCATGGGGACTGAAGATGAAGAATGCGTAAGCTTGGCAAAAGGACAATAGCGGCAATTATAATAGGAATCATGGCTGTTGCCTTGGCAACGGCCTATTATCTCTTTGATCCTCTTGAGGTAAAGTGGATGCCTCGTTGCTTATGGAAAGTAGCTACAGGTACTGATTGCCCGGGCTGTGGTTCCCAAAGGATGGCTCATGCACTGATGCACGGAGATTTCCTTACAGCATGGCATGCCAATGCCTACGCTCTCTGTATGATTCCGGTCATTATTTTTTTGATTTGGCTCGAATTTGCTAAGGGGCGTTATGCGAAACTTTACGCTGCTGTACATCGGCCGGCTGTAATAATGTCTCTTATGGCTACAATCTTACTCTGGTGGATCTTCCGCAATCTTTTGTTTTAAGGACTTAAAACAAATTTGAGGTAAAATAGAACTTATGAATTATCGGAATTGTTGAAATATTGAATTTGTTTCCATCCTTAAATGATACCGATAACTCACATAATTATGAGAATACCTTCCAAATATAGCCGCAATTCAGACAGTGGATTTTCTAAGAGCGCTACATCTTTCAGAATGAAAGGTAAGACGTTTCACGCACTTTTTGTTTTGATTGGGATGACATTGATTGTAAATTGCAATCGATCAAACCAATCTTCGTCTGCTACTCCTGAAGTTGAAGTAGCTGTAGCAGATACCACCTCGGTCAGTGTCTTTAAAGAATACGAAGGCAATATACGCGCCAGCCAGTCGGTAGAAGTCACCGCACGCGTGGAAGGAATCCTTGAGAAAATGCTTTTTAAGGAAGGCTCTTATGTCGCTAAAGGTCAGACTCTTTTCGTAATTGATCCTAAGTTGTATCAAGCACGCGTGGAGCGTTCTCAAGCGCAACTCGACCGGGCAAAGGCCTTGCTTGATAAAGCCCAACGCGACCTAAGCCGTATCCGACCGTTGTATGCGCAAAAGGCTGCATCTCAACTTGATCTTGACAATGCAGAAGCTGCAGTGGAATGTGCTGAGGCTGATGTGGAAATCTGTAAGGTTGACCTCTTGGAGTCGAAGATCACTCTCGGTTATACTCGGGTCACAGCTCCTATTTCAGGATATATATCTGAAAGGATGGTCGATGTCGGTGCGCTTGTCGGCCCCGGTGGCAGATCTCTGCTTGCTACAATTGTAAGGAGCGACACTGTGCTTGTGGATTTCCCTATGACATCCTTAGAATATCTTAAGAGTAAGGATCGTAGTGTCAACATAATGTGTGAAGACGGCAGTGAATGTTTCGACAAACTTCCCTCATACGTGAAGATCACTCTGGCTGACGGTTCGGATTATCCATATAATGGAGTGGTAGATTTCGCAGATCCGGTTGTAGATACTAAGACAGGCACATTTACAGTGCGTGCCGAGATGCCTAATCCAGAGGGGTGTCTTCTTCCGGGAGAGAATACTAAAGTAAAGGTGCTTCTTGATGTTGTGAAGGGTGCCATCACAGTGCCGTCTGTAGCTGTTAGAGGTAAAGGCGATGATAAGTATGTCTTTGTAGTGTCGGCCGATGGAGTGGTAGAAAAACGTTCGGTTTCAGTGGGAGAACTCTCAGGAAAGAATATTATAGTGAAAAAAGGCTTAAAGATAGGGGAGAGGGTCGCTACTGATAACTTTGAGCAACTCGATAATGGAATCGTCGTGAAAGTTGTAAATAATTCTAAAGAAACTGTTTAGCCGAAGGAGGAATTTATATGAAAGGGTTGGTAGGTGCTTTAGTCGTTGTGTCGGCAATATTGTTGTCGGCATGTTCCGGTGTGAAAGGGCTTCAAGACCCATACGTACACCATTTTGATGATTTCTCCAAGATTGACTATGTCGATTCTCTCTGTCTTGCTGATCTTGAATGGTGGAATTTCTATTCAGACTCTACCCTATGTTCGATACTCGAAAGAGTGGTCTACAATAATCGTGATCTTCTCAAATCGGAAGCTCGCATTGAGCAGCTTCGGCAGCTTTATGGAATATCTAAGACCAATCTTTTGCCCGAAATAGGATATGATGCATCTGTAGAATATGAGACTACAGATTTTGGAGGGAAAGGATCCTCCACAAGTCCTACTTATAAGTTGACAATACCTGTATTCTGGGAAATAAATCTCTGGGGCTCTCAGATATGGGCACGTAGGGAGGCGGAAGCCGAATATCATGCCACTGAAGAGGATGCTCGCGCCCTGAAGATGGAACTCATTGCTCAGACTGCTGAAGCATATTATACTTTGATGGCTTTGGAAAACGAGTTGTCTATTGTGCGTCGCACAATGGAGACTCGTGAAGAATCTGTCAGAATAGCTAAGCTTCGCTATGAGGGCGGATTGACTTCAGAAATGCTTTATAATCAGACATTGGTGGAATATTCATCTGCAGCGGCGCTTGTCCCTACATTGGAGCAGAAAGTATATGCTACCCGTAATAAGCTTAATCTATTGATGGGTGAAGTACCCCAAGATATAAATAATATAGGACGTTTCCCCAATACTTTTGTAGGCCCCGAACAACTTCCGGCCGGTATGCCGTCAGACCTACTGAAACGTCGTCCCGACATCCGTGCAGCTGAGCAGAGGCTGAAGGCTGCAAAAGCTAATGTGGGTATGACTTATGCCGATCGCTTCCCTTCATTCAACATTAGTTTCCTTCCCGGATTGGAGAATGACGGACTTTCCAAATTCCTGAAATCTCCCTATCAAGATTTTATAGGCTCATTGGCAGGCCCTATAATAGATTTTGGAAGGCGGAAAAAGAAATACAAGGCTGCAATTGCCGCTTATGAAGAGGCACGTCTTGACTATGAAGATGTAGTGTTGAAAGCTTTTACTGAAGTAAACACCATTATCCATACCTATTATCACGTACAAGAATCATACAGGCGTACCAAGCAACTTCGCGAAGCATCTGCTGAATATATGCAGTTGGCACAACTCCAATTCCGTGCAGGAATGCTCAACTATATCGACGTGCTTGATGCACAGCGTAGCTACTTCGACGCCCAGATAGCCTTCTCTAATGCTATACGCGACCAGTACATAGCCCTTGTCAACATCTACAAGGCCCTCGGAGGTGGTTGGCGCCACAATCCTAAAATCCACAAGGATACCGAAAGCTCCGAATAATCCGAACCTCCGAATTCCCATCATATTTGTATCCGCTTTTATCGGACAATGCAACTTTGAGGTTGTTAGAACTCGGGTATACAATAGATATTGTTGATAAATATCCGCAGTAATGGGTCATTGATCCGATAACTGTCTTCTTCCTTAGCTATGAGTCCGTTTCTCAATAATATTCCAAGAGCACTCTGCACCGAGCTTGCTGATGGCAGTGAATGTCGCTTGATAAAGGTTCCGCTAAGTGGACTTATGGCAATTTTGTCTTTTGCGATAGCCAAAAGTAATGCCTTTTGATTCACACTTATGTTCGAAAGAATCTCCCGATACATAACTTCGTTTGCAGCCAGCATTCCCTTCACGGATCTTCTGACATGTTCCTCTCCGCAGGCATCTCCTTCGGCTGTTTCGGCAAAAGCCCCGTTCATTGTACGCTGAAGATAAAAGGTGTTACCCCCGAAGAGGTCGAATGCCCATCTGACTGGATCCGGTTCAAGAGTCTTTCCGCGATCTGAAAATAACTTTCGAGCGAATTCTACGTATGTATCCTGCGGTATTGCACTCAGATGCATGATTTCCGCGCTTTTGTAAAAAGGACGTTTGGATGATACGAACATCTCATGAAGAAGCGTCTTTTCGCTTCCTGAAAAAATAAAGGTTGCATTGCTCATTCTCTGAATATGGGTGCGTAGCAATGCCTCGACGTTTTTCTCAGGATACTTTGAAATCTGTTGAAATTCATCGATGACTACTATTACCGGACGCTCACTCCTTTCAAGAAATCCGAATATTTCCTCCAGTGTGTATTCCGGATTCTGGATATCTCCAAGTTGCAGGTTGAAAGTAGGAGTGCCGGTAATTGGGTCAAATCCAAAGGTTCCCTTTATTGATTTCAATGCAGCAAGAAACCCACGCAATCCCGACTCGCTTTTCTTCCGCAATTTATCGAAGATGGCTTTCCCAAGTAGAAATGTAAACTCGGCGAGGGAGTTTGTCTGTAATATATCGAAAAAGAACGTCAGGTATTCATTTTCTATTTCAGGAGACTCATGCAAAGAGACATAGATTAATGATGTTTTACCCATACGGCGAGGAGAAATCATGACCACATTTCGCTCGTTTCTAATGGAAGCAATAAGTGTTTTCTCTTCTTCGATGCGATCGCAGAAGTATGGCCGGCTGATTCTATGTCCAAGAATGAATGGGTTGCGTGGTTCTATCATGAATAAGAAGTTTAATTGATTTGCGTTGATGCAAAATTAAACAAAATATTTTGATTATGCAAGTTGCATTATGTAAAAAGCATAATGCAACTTGCATAATTGTCACCTCCATTTTCGTGTCTACAATTTGAGCAGATCAACATCCGAAAAGCTCGGAATAAAATCGCCGAAAAGTTCGGAATAAAATCGCCTAAAAGTTCGCAATAAAACAGCCGAAAAGTTCGGAATGCGTGCTTAATCTTGCAGTCGCGCCATAATCTTTTTCACAAATTCGGTCTTCGCTTCAGTATAGCCATCCCTGTTATTGCGGTATTTAGGCAATAGACTTAGTTTTAACCTCTCATATTCCTTTGCAGCTTCCGGATGTGATATGAGATAATCACGGAATAATATCTCATCATGATCTCCGTATGGATGAATATGCACATGATATACCCTCTCAGCATATCCTTCAGGCGTATAGCCTTTATTGAAGCTCATGCGATTTTCAGAAGTTGCCATGCAGATATAGCCTGCCGAATCCAATATTTTCAGCAATTCATTCCAATTGGAATCTTGTCGTATTTCAACCAATATATCGACTATAGGCTTAGCTACAATTCCTTTGATTGCCGTACTCCCTATATGACTTATACGTGGACAAAAATCTGAGAGAAGAGTGTAAAGATGCGCTATTTCATCTTCCGCCCAGAGTTCCCAATCAGACTTATGCGGCACAAGAGTTATAGGAAATAATTCCCACAGTTCATACAATGTCATATCTTTCAATTCCTTTCTCATCTCTATTTCCTTTCGTTTGAAATATCTCATAATATCCCTTCAGTCTATTAACATCCAAAAGACGATATTCGGTTATTCCTTTACCCATTGATCACTTAATGCGATATATGAATTCCCAAAATGGTATTTTTGAAAAAATTCATTGAATAATTTTGCTATTCCGGATTTTATTTGTAATTTTGCATCGTGAAACACGCGCGATGCGATGCTTTCATTCGGGCGAATACCAGAGTGGCCAAATGGGGCAGACTGTAAATCTGCTGGTTAATACCTTCGGTGGTTCGAATCCATCTTCGCCCACACGTCATTCATTCATTTATTTTTTTCGCGGAATCCTTCGGGATCCGCGTTTTTTTTCGTCTTTTTTATTCATATTGTAACTATCCGGTCCGATTCCGCGACTAATAGTATAAAAACATATCAAGAACGATGATTACACTGACAATGACGAAAACGTCTTCCTCAATATTTGATGTCTTGACCGGCATGGTGCTGCGCTTTGCAGTATCATTGGGTGTCTCTACTGAATCAAGACGGCTTGAACATATTTTTACAGAGACTGTTGGGAGTCATGACGCGATGATCAGGCGTATATGTCTTGGATATGCCGCCAATCCTCAGGATCTTGAAGACCTCTATCAAGATGTGCTCGTAAATATCTGGCGAGGACTCCGGTCATTCCGCTCAGAATCTTCCATACGCACTTGGGTCTATCGTATTGCTCTCAACACATGCGTTTCCACACTTCGCGCAAGAAGCAACCGTCCATCCCAGTCTTCATTAGAAGATGTGATCTTAGTTGCCGATGATTCGGTGGAGAAACGTGAGTCCATCAAAGACCTTTACGAATGCATAGCGACTCTAAATCCCATCGACAAAGCTATCATGATGATGTGGCTCGACGAATACTCCTACGATGAAATTGCAGAGACGATAGGTCTGAAACGCAATAACATCGCCATTCGTCTCCATCGGGCGAAAGAAAAACTCAAAGAAAAGTTTAATAATTAATAGTAAATAAAATGGATAATCTTAGAAAAGACTGGCAAGATGCCAATGTGGCTATTCAGAGTCAATCAAATTCACATGACATCATCATTAACGGCAAACGTCGTACTGCCCTTGAAAATCTCGCTGATCGTTATCGGAGATTCTCAAACATGGCATTGGCGCTTATTCTGCTGAGTTTTTCATGGGCATTAAATCCAGATATGTTCCCTGACAATTATCGTCTCAGGATTGCAGTAAGTGTATCGTTTGCTGTCTATGCTTTGATAGCATCTGTTATGGACCGCTGGCTTTATAATGGAGTTCGAAGTATCGACGTTGTCAATATGCCTGTATCTGAAGTAATCAGGAAGGCTCTATTCTATCGTAAGCGTCATCTGCAGTTTATCGCAATCCTTCTTCCAAGCGTATTGGCGATCATTGGATTCATAGCATGGTCGATGGATAACTTTTATTTCAGACTTGGAATCTTGATCGGTTTTATTGCAGGCACTGCTCTCGGACTGCGACAACTTTTCGCTTTCCTCGCCGACTACCGCACCATCACCTCCAACAAATAAATCCCTATTAGCCCTATTAGCCCTATTAGCCCTATCAGTCCTATTAGACTAATTCGCCCTTTTTGACTAATTCGCCCTATCAGCCCAATTCGACTAATTAGCCCCATCAGCCCTATTCCTCCCTATCCCTCTAAAAACTAAATCCCAACACAACCCCTGCGCTCGTCTCGCTGACTGCCGGCACGAGCGCTGCTTCATGTTTCTGCATATAAGGATGCGTAAAGATCATGGCACTCGCAGCCCCGATTGCAGCTCCGGCTGCTACATCCCACCAGTGATGTTTCTTGCCATACACTCTGCCCCACGCTGTATATGTCGATAAAGCGTAGGCTGGAATACTCCATTTCCAACCATATCTCCTTCCGATATAAGTGGAGGCTGCAAAAGTGACTGAAGAATGCCCGGAAGGAAATGAATGAGAGTTGCTGAAATCAGGACGGTTTTCTTTTATCAGGTATTTCAGTCCAAGAGTCACCCCGGCTGTGACTGCAGCCGTGAGAGCCCCTTCCTTCAAGCCTTCCCAATCTTTCTCTATAAGAGTCACTGCTAATGCTGTAGCTGGAAGAGCCACAGCTATCACGTCGGTCGATGTCCTTACTCCTTTTTGTGCATTTGTAGGCGTGAAGGAGCTTTCTTGAGCGCTTACACTCATTGGAAGGAGAATAGATATGATATAGATTGAGATCATGAGAGTCTCTCTCAGTCTGGATAATCTTTTTTCTCCATTTTTTAGTCGATATGTCAGTTTGTGAGTTGTCATTTTGCAAATGTCGCTTTAATTTTGTAAATTTGCAAGTTGAAAGGTTTTTTATCCTTTTTTATAATCTTGCTTATATAATGAACGAAATTTTCGACCCAATAGTGTTCCGCACAGTCGAATATGTCATGATTGCACTTGCTGTCATGGTCTTTGCGGGACTACGCTTCATAACGCCGGGCTACGGCATATTTTACACTCCCAAATGGGGTCCTTCAGTTGGCAATCGCCTTGGATGGGTGGTCATGGAGGCTCCTGTCTTCTTCTGCATGGCAGTGTTATGGGCTTGTTCTGATCGTCGCTCCGAGACGGCGTTGATAGCCATGGCTTCTCTTTTCATGCTCCATTATTTCCAGCGCTCTTTCATTTTCCCGCTTCTTATCAAAGGGAAAAGTCGTATGCCTCTTTGCATCATCCTTATGGGTTGTGTCTTCAATGTGATAAACGCTTACCTCATTGGAGGATGGCTGTTCTATGTGTCTCCTGTCGATGCTTATCCTGTCTCTTGGCTTTTGACTCCTAAATTTATAATCGGCACTTTAATTTTCTTTGCCGGAATGGGTATCAACCTCCAATCCGACTATATAATCCGCCATCTCCGAAAGCCAGGCGACCGAGGACATTACATCCCTAAAGGTGGCATGTTCAGATATGTGACGTCTGCCAATTACTTTGGTGAATTCACTGAGTGGGTTGGTTATGCGGTGCTCACATGGTCGCTTCCCGGAGTGATTTTTGCTCTTTGGACATTTGCTAATCTTGCTCCACGCGCTCGCTCTCTCCATGACCGCTACGTCAAGGAGTTTGGCGAAGAATTTACGTCTCTTAATAGAAAATACATTATTCCATTTATATGGTGACAAACCACGATAAACTCTTCACCCCCGGGAAGATAGGTCCCGTAGAATTGCGCAACCGTTCTATTCGCAGTGCAGCTTTCGAAGGAATGGGCAAAGACAATAATCCCACCGACATGCTACGCGACTATCATTGGAGTGTTGCTGACGGCGGTGTTGGCATGACCACATTGGCTTATGCCGGTATCAACCGGTCTGCTCTCTCATTTGAGACTCAGCTTTGGTTGCGCCCCGAGATAGTAAGTTCGCTTCGTGAGATTACTGATGGTATTCATGATCGTGGTGCCAAGGCTTCTATCCAGATTGGGCATTGTGGCAATATGACTCATATTAAGACAGCAGGTGGAATTCCGGTTGGAGCTTCCACCGGTTTTAATCTGTATTCCCCTACTATAGTTCGTGGTTTGAGAAAGGATGAGCTTAAGCAGATGGCCCGGGATTTTGGCGAAGCCGTCCGCACTGCCCGCGATGCCGGGTTCGACTGCGTGGAGGTGCATGCAGGGCATGGCTACCTAATATCACAGTTCCTTTCTCCATATACCAATCATCGTCGCGACGAATTCGGTGGTTCTCTCGACTCCCGTATGCGCTTCATGCGGATGTGTATGGAAGAGGTGATGAAGGCTGCCGGAAGCGATATGGGTGTTCTGGTGAAGACTAATATGCGTGATGGTTTCAAAGGTGGTCTTGAGATTGATGATTGTCTTACGGTTGCCAAAGAGATTGAAAATCTCGGGGCACACGCAATTGTGCTTAGTGGAGGCTTTGTAAGCAAAGCCCCAATGTATGTCATGCGGGGAGAAATGCCTATATATACCATGACATATTATATGAAGCTTTGGTGGCTTAAGTATGGTGTGAGGATGGTAGGCAAATACATGATACCTAAGGAACCGTTCAAGCCTCTATATTTTCTCGAAGATGCCAAAAAGTTTCGCCAAGAACTCAAGCTGCCGTTGGTCTACGTCGGAGGAGTTGTAGATGGAGAAAGCATAGATAAGGCTCTTTCAGAAGGGTTTGAGTTTGTGCAAATGGGACGAGCACTTCTTAGAGAACCGGATTTCATCAATAAGCTGGCAGCTGAGGCCTCCCATCATTGTGGCTGTGAACACGTCAACTATTGTATAGCGCGCATGTATAGTCGCGAGATGGCTTGCCATTGCAATGTCCCTGACCTCCCTCCAAAAATCCGCAAAGAAATCGAGAAAATAAGAGTTAAAGGTTAAGAGTTAGGAGTTAAGTGTGATCGTTAATCGTTAATCGTTGATCGTTAATCGTTGATCGTTAATAGTAGTTCGTTGATGAAAGATCTTGCTGGAAAGTGGGCTGTAGTGACTGGAGCCGATGGAGGCATCGGTATTGAATTCTGTCGTGCTCTTGCTCGTCGTGGCTGTTCGCTTGTCTTGGTGAGTGTCACTGTTGACCCTCTGCGGCAAGTGGCTATATCTCTTGAAAATGAATTTGAAATCAAGGCGTTGCCGTATACTCTTGATCTCACTGACCCCCATGCCGACTCAATGCTTGCTGCATATCTTGGCACGAGGAATATAGATCCTGATATAATAATCAACAATGCCGGCATTTTCAGTTTCCGCGAACTTGCCGATACTTCCGACGCGAAAATCCAAAGTTTCATTGATCTTCATGTGCGTGCCACAACAATGATTTCTCTCCTTTTTGCAAGAAGGTTTAAGCAGCGAGGAAGCGGGCATATTCTCAATATGTCATCAATGTCTTGCTGGATGCCTATGCCGGGGCTTGCGATGTATGCTTCCACAAAAGCATATATCCGTGTCTTCACACGCTCGCTCCACTATGAGCTGAAAGACTACGGTGCGTCAGCCACAGTGGCGGCCCCTGGAGGTATTGCAACATCCCTTTTCGGCCTTCCTGACCATCTGATGAAGCTGGCTGTTGGAATCGGTGCTGTGGCTAAGCCGGATAAGTTTGCAGAGAAAGCAGTATGCGCAATGCTGAAAGGCAAAAAGCAATACATAAATGGCTTCCTCAACCGCCTTGCCATCTTCTTTGTTGGGATCACTCCTACATGGGTCCGTATGCAAGTAAAACGTCGTCTTCTCGACAAAGGAATCACGAAATAATTGAGAATTTAGAATTTAGAATTGAGAATTATCGGTGGGTGCGAATAGAGAAAATCCGGTTAATTATGCACTGTGCATTATGCATTATGCATTTAAGTTATCTCCTTGGATTGCATTCCTGGCATCTCTCGTCGTCTATTGGCTTACTGTAGATCCCGGTGCCTCTTATTGGGATTGTCCTGAATATCTTATTTCTGCACTTAAATTGGAAATTGGTCATCCCCCCGGAAATCCGGGATGGATGCTGACACATCGTTTTGTATCCTGTTTTTTCTCCGACCCTGCTACTCAAGTCAAGGTTGTCAATATGATGTCGGGGGTTTTCACTGCATTGTCAGTGATGATACTCTGCTCGATATCAATATCATTGATGCGTTGGATATGGTGTCCCAAGAAAAGAGATGTGTGGCGTTCAGTGGCAATAGCCATATCTTCACTTGCCGGGTCATTATGCTTTGCCTGGTCTGATTCCCCATGGTATAGTGCGGTTGAAGCTGAGGTCTATGCAATGTCCCTTTTTCTCTCATCCCTCACGGTTTGGATGTCTTTGCGTTGGGTATTCCTATTCAGCCGTGCAGCGCGTATAAGATGGCTTGTTGCCATCATGTATGTCATTGGCTTTTCATTAGGTGTCCATCAACTCAATCTCCTTGTTATTCCGGCGATAGCAATGGTGATGGCATGTCGCAGAAGCTTCAGGTCTTATTGGCAACGTTTCATTTTGGCTTTTTTCGTCGGTTGCTTTGCCGTCGTGCTGATTCTAAAAGGGCTTATGCCCGGCTCAATAGCATTGGCAGGATGGGCAGATCTCATATTTGTCAATAATTTGGAATTGCCCTATTGGTCGGGAGCCTTGACGATTTGGACTCTTTCTCTTGCCATCGTGGTCTTAATTGCTCTCCTGTCAGCATATAGATATAAGTGGATGTCGGCAGGATTCTGGAGCATAGCCGCCGTGATGGTTGGGTATTCAGTCTATATCGTAATCCCTGTCAGAGCATGGGCAAATCCTCCTATCAATGAGGGTAATCCCTCCGATATTTTCCGTCTTTCTGACTATCTCGACCGCCGCCAATATGGAGCATCTCCATTGTTCTACGGACGCACTCCCTATAGCCGTATGATGCGTTCGGAGCGTATCAATGTCAATGAGAATGGAGATACTGTCCGCGACTATTCATGGAATGCTATGAAAGTGCGTGGCCGTGATATGCGCCCCTTGGTCAAAAACGGACATATCCCAAGCCGTTCCATGTTTCTGACTGATGCCGACCGCGAACTAAATGATGAGATTTCATATAGGGATTCCGTTCCGGGCTATGTAGTGGCAGGATTCCGTATAGACCCGAGATATACTCCTGAACTCAATATGTGGATTCCCCGGATCTATGCTTCCTCTGAAAGCGACATAGCTGCATATCGAGATTGGACGGGAATGGATTCGGCAAGCATGGTGCAAGTGCGTATTTCCGAAGCTTTCGATTCGGTTGGGCGTCCGGTTCCTATGCGCGATTCCTCAGGTAATCCTATAGTGAAATATGCTTTGCGTCCCACTTATATGCAATCGTTCATGTATCTTTTCGGATATCAGATTGGATATATGTATCTCCGCTATCTTATGTGGAATTATTCCGGACGTCAGAACGATGTCCATTCCACTGGAGAAATAGAACATGGAAATTTCATCACCGGCTTTTCTCCACTCGACGACCTGATGCTTGGCCCTCAATCGCAACTCCCCCCGGAGCTCGGGTCAGAAAACGAAGGAAGAAATCTCTATTGGTGCATCCCGTTTATATTAGGTGTTTTAGGCATTGTCTGGCTTTTCAAAGGCTCTGGCAAACGACTTGCCAAGATTAAGATGCACCAAATAGCCTGGGTCTCTTTGATATTATTCCTGATGACGGGTGTCGCTATTGTCTTTTATCTTAATCAGAGTCCCGGTGAGCCACGAGAACGCGACTATTCATTCTTGGGAAGTTTCTGGACTTTTGCTCTATGGATAAGCTTCGGAATGCTCCTCATTCTTCGCGCTTCAAAGAGAAAATGGGTGAGGGGAGTGGTGTTGGTAGCCGTTTGTAGTGTCCCTGTATGGATGCTGGCAGAAAATTATGCCGACCATGATCGTAGCTATCGCTCAGCTACACTTGATTACGCTGAAAATCTTCTTGAATCGCTCGATGAAGATGCAATTCTATTTGTGGATGGCGACAATTATATATTTCCTCTCTGGTTTGCGCAAGAAGTGATGGGTGTCCGTCGCGACGTTACTGTTGTATGCAATGCCTATCTTGGTAGCGATTGGTACGTCCGCCAACTTATGACGCCTCGATATGGCTATGAGGGGCTTCGTATGACTGCTTCCGAAGGTGATATAGCACTTGGCAACTATAATATTGTGCGTTTCCCATCTGCAATGTCCGACACTCTCCCTGCTGTCGATGTGCTTCGGCGTCTCTATGATGATGTGTCCCCCACTCCTTCCTTCTGCAGCCGTTGGCTTGTGATGGGAAAAGACTCTGTAGATTCCTGGATATTCGATCTTCTTTCTATTCCCGGGAAGAGTGCTCGCTCAGTTGGAGGTCTCCGTGAAGTGGCAGAAGTGGATATAGTGGCTACCAACGCCATGTCTCGCTATCCACGTCCTGTCTATTGGCATCAGAATCTTCAGAAAAACAAGTATGTCGGTTTTTTCCCTTATACTCGTCAAGGTCTGTTTGCACGCCGTCTGATGCCCCATGCTCCTGATTCCCTCGTCCTCTCGCAAGAAGCTCTTGACGCTCTTCCAAAACTCAAATGGGGTGGTCTCGATCGTGCTCCTTATCCTGGTGTGGACGTTGCTTCTCAATCATCCATACAGCGTGCATCCCTCATCCGCCTGGCAGAATCCCTTGCTAAAGAAGGTCGCCATGACCAAGCTTTACATGTCGCTAAGTCAGCCTTAATTCGGTTTCCGTCGAGTTTGATACCGTTCACCATCCGTCATCATATTGACAGCGCTTATTTTGAGGCTCGTCAGCTTGCAAGGGTATTGGAGGTTTCAGGCGCTTTCATGGTAGATACCGCCGCTATTTCTCTGGCACAGAAAATTGAGGAAGAAGATAGTCTCCGCTCTCTCTCCTACCGTCAATATCGTCAATCCCTTCCCCCTTACCGACGCTCAGCCCTCTCTCCCGATTCTCGCAACCACACCCTCCTCCCTTAAAAATAGCAAAGGATTCTGGCGCGAACAAAGTGAACGCTTAAATCAGTTGAAGAAAAATTTGATTATTCCAAATATTATCCTTAATTTTGCATCCGCATTCGTGAAAGCGCTCCCTGCTCCTCTGCAGGCTCCTCGCGATGCAAGACATATTCAATTTAGGGGTGCCGAAAGGCTGAGAACAAACCCTCTGAACTTGACCCGGCTAATACCGGCGTAAGAAAAATTTGAAGACATGAAAAAGACCCTTCCTTGGGGCGTGGCGCTTATGTGTGTGTCCACGTTCCATGCTTCGGCCGACAATTCCGAAGCCTCGTCGCTCGTAGAGAGCCTCGACACTGTGTATAACGCTCTTGACGCAATCGAAGTCACGGCAAATCGTGCCGGCGTTAAGACCCCGGTGGCTTTCACCAATGTAAATGCCAAGGAAATTGCGAAAAGCAACGACGGGCGCGACATTCCCTCCCTTCTCGAAATGACCCCTTCTATTATCTCCACAGGTGATGCCGGAGCCGGTATCGGCTACAGTAGTCTCCGCGTGCGTGGCACCGACGGTTCCCGTATCAACATTACAGCTAATGGTGTCCCTATCAACGACAGCGAGAGTCACAATGTATATTGGGTCAATATGCCCGACCTGGCATCTTCTCTCAATGACATCCAGATACAACGTGGTGCAGGTACTTCTACCAACGGTGCTGGTGCCTTCGGAGCCTCCATCAATATGCTGACTGATTATCCGGCTACGGAGCGCTCCGCTATGGTCTCTGCTTCCTACGGCTCTTTCAATTCCAATCGCGAGACAATAAAGGTTTCTTCAGGTCTCTTCGGCGACCATTGGAGTGTCGATGCCCGTATCAGCCATATCGGATCAGATGGATATATCGACCGGGCTTTTTCTCAGCTTTGGAGCTATATGGGGCAGCTTGCTTATCGCTCCGACAATACTACCCTTCGCTTGCTTGCATTCGGCGGTAAGGAACGCACCTACATGGCGTGGGACTACGCATCCAAAGAGGAAATGGAGGAATTCGGTCGCAGATACAATCCCTGCGGAAAATATACTGCATCAGATGGGTCGACTGCTTTCTATCCTGACCAGTGCGATAATTTCACTCAGCATCATTTCCAACTGCTCCTCAATCAATATATAGGTCAGTATGTGACTCTCAATGCCACGCTTCATTACACTAAAGGCGACGGCTATTACGATCAGTACAAGACTAAGCGCACTCTTGAAGAATATGGTCTTGATCCATACGTCGATTCAGAAGGTAATCTTGTGAAGAAATCTGATCTCATCCGGCTGAAATTCAATGATAATGATTTCGGCGGAGGTATGGTAAATGTCCGTTATCAGAAAGATGCCTTAACGCTTGTCGGTGGGGGAGCGGCAAACTGGCATCGTGGCAACCATTTCGGTAAGGTGAAATGGGTTCGCAATTTCATTGGTGCGATCGATCCTCTACAGGAATATTATAGCAATACAGGGCGTAAGTTCGATTCCAATATATTCTTGCGTGGCGATTATTCGTTTGCATCCGCTTTTTCTGCATATATCGATCTGCAATACCGTCATATCGATTATTCTATCCGTGGCGTAAGCGACAATTATGACTGGAATATAGGTGGTATGGGACAGCTCGACCTAAAACGCAATTGGGATTTCTTCAATCCTAAGGTTGGCGTTTCCTATAATGATGGCGGACACCGTGCATACGCATCTTGGAGTGTCGCTCATAAAGAACCGACACGTGATAACTTCACCGACAGCGACCCTGCTCATTATCCTGTAGCAGAACGCATGTTTGACTATGAAGCCGGATATTCATACGGTACCTCTCTTTTCAATGTCGGTGCCGGTCTCTACTATATGGACTATAAGAATCAACTTGTCGTGACAGGTCAGCTCTCCGATACCGGCAATGCTATCAGTGTCAATGTCCCGAAATCTTACCGTATGGGCATCGAGCTTCAAGGGGCACTCAGACCTGTCGATTGGTTTGACTGGCAGATCAATGCCACTCTATCCCGCAACCGCATCAAAAATTTCACTGAATACATCTACGAAGATGAATGGACCAATCCTATAGCCATTGATTGTGGCGATACTCCGATAGCATTCTCTCCCGACTTCATTCTTCACAATGCCTTCAACTTCAACGTCCAAAATTTCGAAGCTTCCTTGATGAGCCGCTATGTGTCAAGCCAATATATGAACAATGCTCGCTCCGAAGAGGCAAAACTCGATTCTTATTTTGTCTCCGACCTTGCTTTGGCTTATACATTTAAGAAAATCTCAGGCATGAAAGAACTCCGCGTAGGTGTCACAATCTACAACATCTTCAACGAGAAATACTGCAACAACGGTTACTCCGGAGCCGGCTACTATCTCGAAGACGGCAAGCCCATCATCTACCGCTACGCCGGCTACGCCGCCCAAGCCACCACCAACCTCCTCGCCACCCTCACCCTCTCTTTCTAATCCCTTGTATCTTCAAGAGTCTCAGCTTGTTTCAGTGTTCGAGCCTTCGGCTCCGTATCATAGACTCCTAAACTCCCTATATCCCCTCTACCAAATGCCCATAGACAAAATTCTCGAAATATTAGGCTTCACAATAGGCCTCCTCTATCTCTGGTGGGAATATCACGCCGACTGGCGTATGTGGTATGCCTCCATGGTCATGCCAGCCATCTCAATGTGGATCTACTTCAGCAAAGGCATCTACGCCGACTTCGCCATCAACATCTACTATCTTGTCATAGCCATCTACGGCTTCATAGTCTGGACTCGTGGCCATAATAAAATAGCAAAATCGGATTGCTCCGAGTTATCCGAGTTATCCGATTCATCAGATAAAGCAACAACTCTCCCCATCACAAATATCCCAGGAAAAATGCTTTTCGCATGCGTGGCAGTCTTCCTTGTGTTGTGGGTAGGTCTCTATCTCATACTGAATTATCTCACTGACAGCACCGTTCCCATCCCCGACGCCTTTACCACAGCCCTGAGCATTGTAGGCATGTGGATGTTGGCACGTAAATACCTCCAGCAATGGATAGCCTGGATCTTGGTTGATGCCGTCTGCACCTTCCTCTACTGGTACAAAGGCATTCCCCTCTACGCCATCCTCTACGCCATCTACACCGTCATAGCCTTCTTCGGCTACCGCAAATGGCTCCGCATGATGCATGATGGTCCCACTTCAAGTTAAAAGGAATTCCCTCAGAGCCATTGTCTTTATCCCTTTCCGAAGTCAAGCAACGTAATAAAGCATGCTCCGCATGCGCCCCACCGAGTCCATTTGGTAGCTCCCACCGAGTCTATTTGTAAGCCCTCACCGAGTCCATTTGGAATCAAAATTACTTCAAGACCCTATTACCAACAGCGCCAGACTGACAAGCAATATCCCAAGGTCTACAAGCTTCGTCTTGATATTCTTCTCATGCAATACAATCACTCCATAGAAGAATGGTATCAGCACACTGCCCCTCCTTATCATCGACACAATCGAAATCATCGACCCTGCCTCAGACAATGAATAGAAATAAGCCAAATCCGCTCCTGTAAGGAATACGGATATGCCGATAATCGCCCACTTCCAATGAAAAGGAGTCGAACTTTGCTTGTGCATTTTCCTTAATATAAGAACTGCTATACTCATCATGCCCAACTGATAGAGTGAATACCAACTCTGCACCATCAGTGGTTCAAACCGAGTCATAAGATACTTGTCGTAGAGTGCGCTGACCGCTCCTAAAGCCGTAGCTCCCACCGACATCCATAGCCATTTACTATGCTTAAACGAGAATCCCTCTTTCGATCCTACTCTTCCTATCATGAACAGTGAAGCGAAACCAAGCAAGATACCACACCACTGTATAAAATTCAGTTGCTCACCAAATATCAGCAATGCGCCCACAAGCACCATCACAGGGCGAGAAGCATTGATAGGTCCCTGAATTGTCAGTGGCAGATGCTTGATGGCAAAATATCCCAAGATCCAAGATGAAAGCACGATCACAGACTTTGTAGCAATCAGCAGGTGGCCGGTCACTCCTTCCCCCGGCCCCGTCCCTCCATGTATTAAGCAGTCGAAAAGCACCGGGCTCATCAAAAGTGTACCAAAAAGAGTGTTAAACCATAACACAATCGGTACATTATTGTCTTTCAATGAGATTTTCTTCATTACATCATAAAATCCCAACCCAACTGCCGACACGAGTGCAAAAATTATCCACATTTTATTTAAAAATATTTTGTCAGTTCAAAAATTTACATTACCTTTGCAGTGTATTAGTACGCTATTACACTAAAAGAGTATTTTTTAAAAGAATCTTGTTACATTTTAGCGTTATTCTGCGTCTAATACACATAGTATATAACAATCACAGCCATAAAATTATAAGATTTATTCATCTTATACGATTTATATCTTAGAAATCTATAGATCTTATAAAATTTAGGCGATTAATTATGCATTCTGAATTATGAATTATGCATTAAGCGAAGCGGTGATTTCTCTCCGCGATATCAACAAGACATATCCGGGTGTTGTCCCGCTACATGTCTTGAAAGACGTCTCCCTCGACATTCGCAAGGGGGAACTCGTCTCAATTATGGGTGCATCCGGCTCAGGAAAATCTACATTGCTCAATATCCTTGGTATTCTCGACAATTATGATTCAGGATCCTATCATCTTGATGGTGTCTTAATCAAGGATCTCTCCGAAAATCGGGCTGCAGAGCTCCGCAACCGTATGATTGGCTTCGTTTTCCAGTCATTTAACCTTATCAACTATAAGAATGCGCTTGAAAACGTGGCGTTGCCGCTCTTCTACCAAGGTGTCAGTCGCAAGAAGCGCAATGCCCTCGCTATGGAGCAACTCGAAAGGATGGGGCTCGCCGACCGAGCCCACCACCTTCCCGGAGAACTCTCAGGAGGTCAGAAGCAACGCGTCGCCATTGCCCGTGCCCTCGTCACTAACCCCTCCCTCATCCTCGCCGACGAACCCACCGGTGCCCTCGACTCCAGGACGTCAAAAGAAGTGATGCAAGTCTTCCGCGACCTAAACGACACAGGCATGACAATCGTCATAGTGACCCATGACCCCACTGTAGGCGCCGCCACCGACCGCATCATCCGCATAGTCGACGGCCGCATCGATTCCCCCCAACTTAACAACCCCACAACCCCCCAACTTAACAACCCCACAACTTAACAACTCCCCAACTCCCCAACAATGCTAGATCTAATAAGAGAAATATCCCAGACCATAAAAAACAATAAGCTCCGCACTATCCTCACCGGTATTGCTGTAGCCTGGGGCATATTCATGCTCATAGTCCTCTTGGGCGCTGCGCGTGGGGTGGTCAACAACTACATGGAAGAGTCCTCGAGCTCAAGTGTAAATTCAATACGCTTGTGGAGCGGAACCACCTCCTTGCCCTATAAAGGCTATAAGGATGGCCGATGGATTCGCCTTCAAGACAAGGATATGGATGCCATATCAGGAGAGGTGCCCACTGTTTCTGATGTGGCGATATCCACTTCTGCTTCCGGTTTCAACATAGTCGGACCTAAAGACTACATTTCGGGTGGATTCGAAGCGGTCTATCCGGATGAAAGTCGCACTCAGAGGATATCCGACATTGAGGGTAGGTTTATCAACCAGAAGGATATCAATGATCTCCGAAGGGTAATGGTGATAAGTCGTGACAATGCCGCTCTTCTCTTTGGAGATGCCGAAAAGGCGCTGGGTAATGAAGTCAAGGCAATGGACTTGTCATGGAAAGTGGTTGGGATCTATACCCATAGATGGAGGAAGAGTTCGTTCGTCCCCTATACTACCTACAAGGCTATCACCGGAGGTGACGGCTATGTCGACCAGATGACAGTCCGTGTGGAGGGTATAGCTACCGACGCTGAAGCCGAAGAGACCGAATCACAAGTCCGCTCAGTGTTGGCACGTCGCCATGAGTTCGACCCCGAAGACTCCAATGCAGTGTGGATATGGAATCAGTTTGCCGGTTTTCTTAAGCAGGGGCAGGCTATGGTCTACCTCAATCTTGCGGTCTGGATAATAGGCATTCTCACACTTCTCACCGGCATTGTCGGCGTAAGCAACATTATGTTTGTCTCTGTTCGGGAGCGTGTACACGAGATAGGTATCCGACGTGCTATAGGTGCAAAACCGAGAAATATCATTACTCAGATTCTTACAGAAAGTGTCGTTATAACCACAATTTTCGGATATATAGGGATTGTAGCAGGAATGGCTTTGCTTGAACTCCTTAAACCCATTCTTGAGGATAAGGCAGGCTTCTCAAATCCTACAGTCGATATTTCTATTGCAGTTCAGGTGACTCTTGCTCTTATTGTAGCCGGAGCGCTTGCAGGTCTGTTCCCGGCTATAAAGGCTACTAAAGTAAAACCAGTTGAAGCACTTCGTGACGAATGAAAACATCATTTTTTGATATTGAAAACTGGCGTGAGATAGGAGCTACGCTCGCGCGCAACAAGACCCGAACATTCCTGACAGCCTTCGGAATATTCTGGGGTACTGCCATGCTCGCTATGCTCTTCGGTGGCGCACAAGGTTTTGAGGGAGTTATGCGGAGAAATTTCGCAGGATTCTCCACCAACCTTGGTGGCTGTTACTCTAACCGTCGCACTGAGCCTTACAAAGGATTCAATAAGGGATCTACTTGGCAGATGACCACTCACGACGTGATGCTGATCCGTGAGCTTGCCCCGGCTATCGAATACAGTACGGAAATGAACCAGCGATCCGTCAATGTCGCTCATGGCACCAAGACTAAGAATGCCACTGTCGCTGGGGTAGAGGGGGACTATGCTAAGATAATGACCCCTGTCATCGTTGAAGGTCGTTTTATCAATCATTCCGATGTCTCACTGGAGCGCAAGGTCGCGGTGTTGGGCAAGAATGTGGCAACATCCCTTTTCGGCAATGACTCCCCGGTAGGTAAGTATGTCAGCCTTGACGGTCTCTATTTTCTTGTGGTAGGAGTCGCCTCGCAGCTTTCTGATGCTTCTATCGGCATGAGGCTCGACGACAGTGTGATTCTTCCATCATCTACCATGCGCAGGGCATACAATTTGGGTAATTCAGTCGGATTCTTTGTTTATACAGCTCCCCAGGGACATTCTCCGGCGGAAAGCCAGCAGATAATTCGCCGTGTGCTGTCTTCAGCCCATTCCATCAGTCCCGACGATAAGCAGGCGATCGAATTCGTTGATATCTCTGAGATGTTCGAGATGATTGACAATCTATTCCTTGGCATCTCGCTGCTCGCGATCTTCGTCGGTTTTGGCTCTCTCCTGGCAGGCGTGATAGGCGTAGGCAACATCATGTGGATTGTGGTGAAGGAACGCACTCAGGAATTTGGCATCCGTCGTGCCATAGGAGCAAAACCCCTCGACATCACCATCCAGGTCCTTTCCGAAAGCATAATGCTCACTCTTGTAGCCGGCACACTCGGTGTTTGCTTCGGTGCATTGGTGCTTGGTGTAGCCGACAAACTTACCTACGATCCTCTCCTTGGTCACGCCGGTTTCGAACTCACATTCCGCGCCGCCATCACCATCGTGGCCCTCTTCTTCATCCTTGGCTCCTTAGCCGGCACCATCCCCGCTCTCCGCGCCATGAAAATCAAACCCATAGAAGCCCTCAACGACAAATAATATAGATTATCAAATTAAAAGCATCCATGATAACCCATGTGAATTCATGATAATCCATGCGAATCCATGATAAATCAAGCAAATTCTCAATTCCCAATTCTCAATCAAATATGAAAAAATTCCTAAAAATCCTCCTCTGGATCATCGTAGCAGCCATCGTCCTCGGCACTTTCTATTTCCTCTACCGCAACTCCCAACCTAAGGAGGAACATTACGCCACAGTAACCCCCGAAACCAACGACATCCGTCGCACGACAGTACTCAATGGCAAAATCGAACCTCGCGACGAGATTCAGATTAAGCCGCAGATCTCAGGCATTATCTCTCAGATCGATGTTGAGGCAGGAGATTTCGTGCATGAAGGAGATGTGATAGCCCGTATAAAGGTAATTCCGGAGGCTTCCCAGCTCTCAAATGCTCAGTCCCGTATTGATGCCGCTCAGGTGGAGGTTGACGATGCGCTCGTGAAGTTCAACCGCTCGAAAGATCTTTATGATAAGAAAGTGATCTCTCGAGAAGAGTATGAGAATGCTGAAAAGACTCTCGTCAAAGCTCGGCAGGATCTCAACTATGCAAAAGACTCCTATCGTATCGTAAAGGAGGGTGTGTCTCAGTTCAATGCTCAGGAAAGCAACACTCTCGTCCGTGCCACTATCACCGGTCTTGTGCTCGATGTCCCCGTGAAGGTTGGGTCTTCAGTGATTCAGGCTAATACCATGAATGATGGAACTACAGTGGCCACCATTGCCGACATGACAAATCTGATTTTCAAAGGGAATGTTGATGAGACAGAGGTCGGTCTCTTGAAACCTGGTATGAATATGGATATCACGATTGGAGCCGTTTCAGATTTGCATCCATCAGCAGTCCTCGAATATATTTCTCCAAAAGCTACTGAAAACAACGGGGCCAACACATTCGAGATCAAGGCAGCCCTCACTGTCGATGATGTCTCTGCCCTCCGCTCCGGGTATAGTGCCAACGCCACCATACTTCTTTCGGAAGTAAAAGACGTGATGAGCATTCCTGAAAGTGTAGTTGTCTTCGAGCGTGACAGTACTTTTGTCTATGTCCGTACTGACACTGTGCCCACACCCAAATTCGAGCGTCGCGCAGTAGAAACGGGTCTCTCTGACGGCTTAAACGTAGAAATCAAAAAAGGCATAAAGAAATCCGACGTAATCCGCGCCGAAAAACTCTGATATGGAAAGCAGGCTTTCCAGCCTGCATCCCCAGTGTAGTTAGCACGCTCCGCGTGCGTCCCCGCGCGTCAATCAACGTAATAAAGCATGCTCCGCATGCGCCCCACCAAGTCAATATTGGTAATTTTATAAAAAATATCCTGATATGAAAAAATATATTTTATTTTCCATTCTCCTCGTATCTTTTTGTGCCCACGCCTCGCAAAACGCACAACGCACCACGCACTACGCAAAATGGTCTCTCGACTCCTGCATCAACTACGCCCTGACCCATAACGTCGAAGTGCGCCAACGCATCAATGCCGCTCGTCAAGGGGAACTTGCCGTCACAGAAGCCAAAGACCGGGTCCTCCCAAACCTAAGCGCCTACGGTAGTCAAAACTTCAGTTTCGGTCGCGGTCTGACTGCCGACAATACGTATGCCAACCGCAATACGAGCTCTTTCTCTGTCGGTGCTCAACTGTCAGTACCCCTCTTTCAAGGTCTCCGCGTAGTACGATCTGTAAAGTATGCAGAGACTTCTTTACGCGCCCTTGTGGAGCAATCCGAGGCAGTCAAGGATGATGTGGCTATCAATGTCATGGCAGCTTTCTTGCAAGCCCTATATTCTCGCGAAGCTCTCGGAGTGGCACGCACGAGTCTTGAAATATCGAGAGATGAGTTGAAACGACGTGAGATTCTCCTTGATGCCGGCAAAATTCCCGAACTTGACCTTTATGAAGCGCGTGCCCAAGTGAGTCGCGACGAACTGGCTGTGGTTAATGCCCAAAATGACAGTGTTATGGCACTCCTCGACCTCACCAACCTTCTTGATATAATGAATGATGGAAGTTTCGATATTCTTCCTCTCAAAGATGAGCACCTTCAGATGCCATCACTCGAAGAGGTGTGGACTAATATGCAGATCGCCAACCATACTCTGCGCGCAGCCGTAATCCGCAAGCAAGCTGCCGGGGAAAATGTTGAAGTGGCAAAGACCGGATATATACCGACTCTTTCCTTCAGTGCCGGACTTGGAACCAACTACTATAAGACTTCAGGTTTTGTTAATGAAGGTTTTGCTGCTCAGATGCGTCATAATTTCGCCAAGTCTGTCGGCTTTTCTCTCAATATTCCCATTTTCGATGGCTTTTCAACACGCAATTCAATCTCGAGAGCCCGACTGGAGCAATTGAACTCTGAGCTCGACCTCGACAATACGCGCCAACAGCTATATAAGACCATCTCAACAGCCCATGCTCAGGCAGTAGCTGCCGGAAGCAAGGAAAAAGCTTCAGAAGCAGCAGTTGAAAATACAAAAGCGGCATTCGAAGCCATGACCGTGAAATACGACAACGGACGTGCGAATGCCACCGAATATGAAAAGGCGAAAGCCGACTACCTCAACGCCCTCGCCGACCGCCTCCAAGCCTCCTACGAACGCCACCTCCGCATCCGCATCCTCCGCCACTACAACGGCAATCGTTAAAGCAAGCTCTTCAGCCTCTCCGACTCCGACTTCCTCGACACAAGTATCCCCTCCGGCGACACCACTATCACCAAGTCCTTCAGTCCAAGTCCAAGCACCGGTATCCCAAGCTCATTCACGACATGCGTATTCTCGCAGTCGTGTAGCTTGGCTTCCCCTTCTGTAGTGGATGGCAGTTTCTCTGTCAGGGTATTCCATGTCCCGAGATCTCTCCATTCCCCTGTATAGGGTAGCACTCCCACCGACTTAGCTTTCTCCACCACTTCATAGTCAAAGCTAATCTTAGGGAACTGCTCATAATCCGCATGTACCTCCTTGAAATTCTTGCCCGGCATATACTTATTGACAATGTCCATCAGGTATCCAAGACGGAAAGCAAACACTCCGCCGTTCCATAGAGCTCCCTCAGCAAGCAGTTTTTCAGCAGTCGCCACATCCGGTTTCTCCGTAAAACGAGCTACCGGCATCGCCTTGCCATCTGCATTGACTCCCTTCTCAGGCACGATATATCCGAATTTCTCCGAAGGATAGGTTGGAGTGATACCCATCAATATCAGCTCTGCATCTCCTCGTTTCACAGCCTCTGCCATCTTGCAAACTGTCTCGAAGTAAGAATCGTCTGCATACGTGTCGCATGGCATCACGATTACCGGCTCATCCATAGCCGTTCCCGCAGAAGCGAGATAAGAGCAAGAGAGCGCGATTGCGGGGAAGGTGTCGCGTCGGCATGGCTCTGTGACTATCCCGATGCTTTTCCCCAATTGGTCTTTCACATATCCTGCCTGAGCCTCGCCGGTAGCCACTACAATCCCGTCAGCATTCCCGGTTGCCTCTATCTGGCGCACTACGCGCTGTATCATGGATTCCTTGCGTCCGTCAGGCGATTCAAGCACCTGCAGAAACTGTTTTGACCTGACGTCGTTCGACAGGGGCCAAAGTCTCTTCCCCGATCCCCCCGATAGCAATATTATCTTCATATTTTATATTTTTGTTTGTTTCTTTACTTAGATCCAAGTTTGCAAGTTTATATCATTATTTCTTATCGTCTCCCCCTATCGGTCCGCGAGCGAAGCGAGAGAATCTCCGCGCCCTTTGCTTCCGAGTAGAGAATTGATAATTCATAGTTAAAGGTCCCTCAGCGAGCCCTTTGCGCCTTTGCGTGAGACTCAAAGACCACGAGAGAAGTGAGTATTTTTCGTATTAACTCACAAAGATAAGCAAAATTTTATTAACTTTGCAAAAAAATCCAATAATATCATCACAATGAGCAGTTTGTTCCGGTGTCCGAGCCTCCGGCTCGGTCCTTCAGAAGCAAGAGATGGTGATGCGAACGAAGTGAGCATAATTACCAAAATAATGAAAAAAATACTGATATCCCTCCTCTTCCTCCTCCCTCTTATCTCCCTCTCTGCCCGAGACCGAGCCTCCGAAGCTCTTCTCGAGCGCATTGCCCCCGGCTCTAAAGGGCGCATTACATTCGATCTACAAAAGTCCACGACTCCCGACACCGACTTCTTCGAGATCTCGATGAAGAATGGCCGTCCACATATCGTCGGCAACAATTCCGTCTCCGTGGCTACCGGTCTCAACTGGTATCTGAAGCATCTCTGCGGCATCAACCTGACTTGGAATAATATGCAGACCACTCTCCCCGAAGTGCTTCCCTCAGTCTCTGAACCCATCCGCAAGGAGACCCCCCTCACCATGCGCTACGATTTCAACTACTGCACTTTCTCCTATTCCATGCCTTTCTGGGACTGGGACCGGTGGGAAAAGGAAATTGACTGGATGGCTCTCCATGGCATCAACATGCCTCTTGCCATAGTAGGAATGGAGTCAGCTTGGCGCAATATGCTATTGCGTCTTGGCTACTCCGACAAGGAAGTGGGTGAGTTCATCGCCGGTCCCGCTTTTCTCGCATGGTGGGCTATGAATAATCTTGAAGGGTGGGGTGGTCCGCTCCCCGATTCATGGTATAAAGATCAGGAGAAACTCCAGAAAAAGATACTTGCCCGCATGAGCTCGCTGGGCATGACCCCGGTTCTTCCCGGCTATTGCGGCATGATGCCTCACGATGCTGCTTCTCGTCTCGGGCTCAATGTAATCGAAGGTAACCCATGGAATGGCTATGTCCGTCCTTCTAATCTTCTTCCCACCGACCCGAAGTTTGACGAAATTGCCGACATATATTATGATGAGCTGACAAAGCTTTATGGCAAAGCAAAATACTATTCCATGGACCCTTTCCACGAGATGAACGACGTGGATGTCGACTATGGCGAGGCAGGCGCTAAGCTGATGCAGGCTATGAAGCGCTGCAATCCCGACGCGAAATGGGTGATTCAGGGCTGGACGGAAAACCCTCGTCCGCAGATGCTCGAGGCGCTCCAGCCGGGCGAACTCATCATCCTCGACCTCTTCTCCGAGTGCCGCCCGATGTGGGGTATTCCTTCTGTCTGGAAACGTGAAAACGGATATGATGATCACACTTGGCTCTTCTGCATGCTTGAGAATTTCGGCGCAAACGTCGGTCTTCATGGGCGTATGGATCAGCTCCTCGATAATTTCCGCCAGACTAAGGTCAATCCCCTTGCCAAGAATATGAAAGGTATGGGTCTCACGATGGAAGGGTCCGGTAATAATCCGGTGATGTTTGAGCTGATGTGTGAACTTCCTTGGCTCGGCGACAATATCCCTACTAAAGAGGAGTGGCTCGACGGTTATGTGAAGGCCCGCTACGGTGTGGATGATCCCGATATCCGTGCCGCATGGAAGGTGTTGGCAGATGGCATCTACAACTGTCCGCTTGGCAACAATCAGCAAGGTCCTCACGAGAGCATCTTCTGTGGTCGCCCCTCGCTCAACAACTTCCAAGTGAAGTCTTGGTCGAAGATGCGCAACTATTATGACCCGTCCACTACTCTTGAGGCTGCTCGCCTCATGGCAAAAGCCGCCGACCGTATGCGTGGCAACAACAATTATGAATACGATCTCGTGGATTTCACTCGGCAGGCTCTTGCCGACCAAGGTCGCCGTCAATATCAGCGTGCCATGTCTGACTATCGCACCTTCTCGCGTAAGGATTTCGAAGAGTCATCTCAGAAGTTTCTCGACATGCTCCTGATGCAGGATCGTCTCCTTGGCTCACGTCCCGAATTCCGACTCGGTACTTGGATAGAAGCTGCCCGCAACCGTGGCAATAACGATGCTGAAAAAGACCAATATGAGTGGAATGCCCGCACCCAGATCACTACCTGGGGCAATCGTGAATGTGCCGACAATGGAGGTCTTCGCGACTATGCCAACAAGGAGTGGCAGGGGCTTCTGAAAGATTTCTACTACCCGCGCTGGAAAACATGGATGGACGCCCTGGCTGCCCAGATGGCAGAAGATTCAGGTCCAAGACCCGATGCTCTCGGTGGAGGTCCCAACGCCAACAAGACATCCTCCGAACTCTTCGCAATGGCACTCCCATCCGCTCCGGTCATTGACTGGTATGCCATGGAAGAGCCCTGGACCCTCCGGAAAGGAGGCTACACCTCTACCCCCGAAGGCGACCCCATCACCCTCTCCCTCGAAATCCTCAACTCTCTCCCCAATTAGCCCCAATTAGCCCAATTAGTCCAATTAGCCCAATAAGACCAATTAGCCCAATAAGACCAATTAGCCTAATAAGCCCAATTAGTCCAATAAGACCAATAAGACTAATTAGCCCAATTAGTCTAATTAGCCCAATTAGTCTAATCAGCGCAGCTCGGAGAGCTGCTATTATGCCAAAAACCCCGGACTTTAGTCCGGGGAAAGATGGAATTGACTCAGTAGCCTCGGAGAGGCGCTTTATGGTAAAGGATTCTTGAAAGATTATGCATTATGAATTATGCATTAAGTATTAAATACTTGAAAGGCGTTGGCGAAGCAAGAGCAAAGCTCCTTGCTTCCGAACTTGACATACACACTTGCCAAGACCTCCTAACATATTTCCCCACACGCCACATAGACCGCTCTCGCTTCTACCGCATCCGCGACCTCTATGGCACAGAAATGCCCTACATTCAGATCAAAGGCCAATTCATCAACTTCACCAAGGAAGGGGAGGGCAGCAAGCAGCGTCTTACCGCCACTTTCACCGACGGCGACCGCCTCTGCCAAGTGACCTGGTTTTCCAAAATCCAGACGATTGCCAATATGTATCATCCCGGGGTAGTTTACGTCCTTTTCGGAAAACCCGCTTTCAAGTACAATGCCTGGCAATTCGTGCATCCCGAGATTGAGGTTTTTGATCCGCAACGTCCTCCACAAGGTCTTCGTGGCATATATGGTCTGACTGATACCCTACGCAAGCGAGGTTTCACTACTCGCTTGATGCAGACTCTGACAGCCAATCTACTCGATTCCATTCCCGTTGGATCCATTCCGGAGACTCTCCCGGTGGAGTTGATGAAAGAGCGTGCATTGATGCCTCTCGATGAGGCAATCCGCAATATGCATCGCCCCTCATCCATGCAGATGCTGCAGAAGGCTACGGAGCGTTTGAAATTTGAAGAACTTTTCTATCTCGAACTCCATATCCTCGAATACTCACGTCGCCGCAATCTCCAATTGCAAGGTTATATCTTTTCTAAAGTCGGTCCCCTCTTCAATAAATTCTATTCGGAGGTGGTTCCGTTTCCTCTCACGGGAGCCCAAAAACGTGTGCTGAAAGAAATCCGTGAGGATATGCGCACCGGCAGGCAGATGAATCGTCTGCTACAGGGCGACGTGGGCAGCGGAAAGACCCTTGTGGCTTTCATGACGATGCTTCTTGCTGTCGACAATGGTCTGCAAGCTGCTCTGATGGCTCCCACCGAAATTCTCGCAACCCAGCATGCCGAAGCTCTTGCGAAATGGGCAGAACCACTCGGAATCGGAACGGCTTTGCTCACCGGTAGCACACGCGCTGCCGAGCGCCGGCGCATCGCTGCCGGACTTGCCGATGGCTCAATCCACATGCTCATCGGCACTCATGCGCTTATAGAGGATGCCGTCGAATTTCGTAATCTTGGTGTGGCTGTGATTGATGAGCAGCACCGCTTTGGTGTGGCTCAACGCGCCCGCCTGTGGAAAAAAGGTACCGTCCCTCCACATGTCCTCGTGATGACAGCCACCCCTATCCCTCGCACTCTCGCCATGACTGTCTATGGTGATCTTGACGTGAGTGTGATCGACGAACTCCCTCCGGGCCGCAAGCCAATTCAGACATGGCTTCGCTATGACGATAATCGCAACGAAGTGTATCGTCATCTCTATAATGAAATCTGCAAAGGTCGCCAAGCCTACATTGTATATCCCCTGATTCAGGAAAGCGAAAAGACCGATCTCAAATCAGCTGAAGAGGGTTTTGAGCGCATCAGGGGTATCTTTAAAGGTGTCGGCGTAAGCCTTGTGCATGGAAAGATGAAGCCTGCTGAGAAAGACGCTCAGATGCAGAAATTCGCTTCCGGAGAAACCAAAATCTTAGTGGCCACAACTGTGATAGAGGTTGGTGTCAACGTGCCCAATGCCTCGGTGATGATTATAGAGAATGCAGAGCGTTTTGGTCTGTCGCAGCTCCATCAGCTTCGGGGCAGGGTAGGGCGTGGTGCCGAACTATCATATTGCATTCTGATGAGCAAGCATCAGATCGGACAAGACACCAAGAAACGTCTTTCGATCATGACCGAGACCACCGACGGTTTCCTTATTTCGGAAGCCGACATGAAGCTCCGTGGACCCGGCGACATGGAAGGCACCCAGCAATCAGGAATAGCCTTCAACCTCAAAGTCTCCAACTTAGCCAGAGACGGTCAAATCGTCGGTCAGGCACGCGACGCCGCCATGCGCCTCCTTGACGGCAAGATGCTCCTTCATCCCGACAGCATCGCCATCCTAAACAGCGAACTCCAGCGCCGCTTCGCCCGCTCCATCGACTGGTCCCGCATCTCCTAATCCCCCCCGCGTCAAGCAACGTAATAAAGCATGCTCCGCATGCGCCCCCGCGCGTCCAAGTGTAACTTCTGGAGAGGGAATCTCACGCAAAGGCGCAAAGGGCTCGCGGAGCTTTAATTATGAATTATGAGTTATGAATTATCATTACTCCACTCGGCAGCAAAGCACGCTGAGGCTCGCTCCGCATCCGCTCCGCATTGCAAGAATGAGGCAGACAACGTAATCAAGCATGCTCCGCATGCGTCCCCCCGCGTCAAAC